>JBKKDK010000248.1:0-8113 GCA_046708245.1 Arthrobacter sp. | reverse complement strand
CCCCCATATTCGGTTGAACTACACCCCATCCTGACGTCACTGCGCTCAGGGCTGTCAGATTAGGCCCGGAACGGCTCTTTCCAGACACGCTTTCACAAGGATCATAGGCGTCATCCTGACAGCAGCTTCGGTGGGGTCCGGCCTCAGCGTTTGGAGTAGCCCCCGGTCACCATCCAACTCACTTCGTTTCCGTCAAAGATCCCTTGTCAGGAAGCTTGTGGGAAGAGAAGTTCTGTCCCGGGCGGGGCTTTTGTGCCCGTTGTAAGCGCACTTTAAAAGGGGCGATACTTGCCCAAGAGGACGCGCGTGTGCGGGTCGGTGTGGTTCAGCCACTAAGTGCTGACCCGAGAGCAGGCTCCAGCCGTAAGTGTTCCCAGGCCCGCCAAATGGCTACCATGCGGATGAGGGCTTCGGGGTGTTTGTACCACTCGGGGCAGCACGCGCAGGCTGCGCCCTCGTTGGCTTCCCGGACGTAGGACTGGGCCAGGAGGTCAGGAAGATATCTACGGCACTGGAGTACACCAGCTTCGGTTCGGGTTCGGCCTTGCTGGGGATGCGTGAAACGTTGATGTAGCTGTACTGGCCGATCAGGCCGGAGACAGTGCGCCTACAGAAAAATCACCATCAAGGTGGCCTGATTCTGGATGTTGCCGTCCCGAAACGACATTCGTGCCGACTGTCCTCGTTCACAACGCGAGCCTAAAATCTGTCCGGGAGACACAACTGTGCCCGCTCCCGCATCTACTAATTTGACGGAAAACTCCAATTAGCCTCTGAAAACCCATCCTCCGACGGAACTGTCAACGTCGGCCCTGACAGTTGTCGAGCTATCTGACGTTTTCGCGCGTATCTGAGGCCACTAACTAGGCTGGTTTAGGCAAGAGATCGTGACGTTCTTCTCATCGAAGTTGGTGCAAATGGAGCGTACCGCGTAAAACTTCTGATTTTTTTCTCACTTAGTTGGGACTGCCCCGGCTTTTGTTGACACGGGGTCTTAGGCCGCTGTGAGCGCGGTCCGGTTGATTGTTTCATATTCGATGGGCGTGAGTTTTCCCAGCCGCCTTTGCCGCCGCCGGCGGTGGTAGGTCCGTTCGATCCAGGTCGTGATGGCCAGCCGCAGGTCCTGCCTGCTGGGCCAGCGCTGACGGTCCAGGACGTTTTTCTGCAGCAGCGAGAAGAACGATTCCATCGCGGCGTTGTCCGCGCACGCACCGACCCTGCCCATTGACCCGGTCAGCCCGTGGTGGCGGAGTGATTCGACGAAGCGGCGGGACCGGAATTGGGAGCCGCGGTCCGAGTGCACCACTGTTCCCGCCGGGCGGCGTGCCCGCACTGCGTTCTCCAGCGCGGCGACGGCCAGCGAGGATTTCATCCGCGGGTCCATCGAGAAGCCGACGATCCTTCCGGAGCAGACGTCCTTCACTGCGCAGAGGTAGAGCTTGCCATCCGCGGTGGGGTGCTCGGTGATGTCGGTCAGCCACAGCTCGTTCGGAGCCGCTGCGGTGAAGTCCCGCTCCACCAGGTCGTCGTGGACCGGTGGACCGGGCCTGCGGTTCAGGCCACGCTTCTTCGAGAACACCGACCAGATGCCGTGGCTCCTGCACAGGCGCTGAACCCTGTTCTCGCCCGCAGCAAGGCCTTTCTCGGGGGGTTCGTCGGCGATATACCGGTACCCGAAGGCGGGATCGTCGGCGTGGATGTCCCGGGCGGCGTTGACGAGGTGCGCATCCGCCCAGTCCCGTTCCGTCACCGGGCTGGCTTTCCACCGGTAATAGCCTTGCTTGCTGAACTTTAACACCCTGCAGCTCACCGCCACGGGGACACCGTCGGCGGCAAGATCCGCGACCAGCGGGTAGATCTGCAATGGTCACTAGCTGGCCAGAGGCCGGCTGGCAGGCTGGTCCCGGAGGGTGGCGCGTGACTCAGGGTATATACGACCCGCAACACACGGTGTCTTGAAAATGACTCGTCCGCGCCGTTCCCCGGGCATCGGCCTGCCAGCCGCGGATGACCTGATCAGAAGACTGTCCACCTCTGGTGTGACTCGTTACAGATGCGTCTCCGATGCAACCACGCAAGGCCCTGCCACCTGTCGGTTCAAAAAAGGAGAACGCACGATGGCAATCATCGCCGAGGAATACGAGTTCGTTGTTGGAGTCGATACCCACGCCCGCACACACACTTTCACCGCCGTTCATGGCTCCACCGGCGCAGTGGTCGATACCGCGGCATTCCCGGCCACCTCGGCGGGGATGGACCGTGCGCTCGACTGGATCCGACGACGCACAGGCGGGCAGAGCGTCTTCACGGCCGTCGAGGGCACGTCTTCCTACGGTGCCCGGCTCACCCAGACCTTACTTGCCGCTGGCATCGACGTGGGCGAGGTCAGGCCGCCCACCCGCTCATCGCGGGCCTTCACCGGCAAGTCAGATCCCATCGACGCCGAAGCTACAGCCCGTTCAGTCCTGGGACGACCGCGCGATCAGGTGACAGAGCCGCGCGCTGCAGGAACCAGAGCCGCAATCAGGATACTGCTTGCCTCGCGGTCCCTGCTCGATCACCAACGCACCGCCAACCGCAACGCCCTCACGGCCCTGCTCCGCGGTACAGATCTCGGAATCGACGCCCGGGCATCCCTGCGGGACGCACAGATCACCGCCATCACCGCCTGGCAGGCTTCAAACAGCACCGACCCCGTGATCCGCATCGCCCGTACCGAAGCCAAACGCCTCGCCCTGGCTGTTAAAGACCTCACCGCCAGACTCGCCGAAAACCACAAGGAATTGGCGCAGCTCACCGAAGAACTGGCCCCGGGGCTTCAATCCGTCCCCGGAATCGGGCCCGTAACAGGAGCCATCATCATCTGCGCCTACTCCCACCACGGCCGCATCCGCCAGAGGCTGCCTTCGCCGCACTCGGCGGCGTCGCCCCACGCCCGGCGTCCTCCGGCAACACGACCCGGCACCGACTCAACCGCTCCGGAGACCGCCAGCTCAACAGGGCCTTCGACGTCATCGTCCGCACCCGCATGAGCTTCGACACTTAAACCCATAGAAGGATCATTTTGGGTTGATGTCCCTGGCCAGATAGGCAGCAGCCCGGCGCAGAATTTCATTCTCCTGCTCCAACAAGCGGTTGCGTTTCTCAGTTCCCGCATTTCGGCCGACTGAGCCGCTGCCGGGCCGGCCCCGGCTTCTTTACGTTCGGCGATGGTAATCCAGCGCTTCAACGTCGTGACCGAAAGCCCGAGATCCTTCGCAATCTGCGTCAGCGGCGCCTCGCCCTTGCGGGCCACATCAATAACATCTCGGCGGAACTCCGCCCCATAAGCCGTGGGCATGGTCAACATCCTTCCACGAGCACAAGCTCGCTAGGTCAAGGAGTCAACAAAACCGGGGGCAGTCCCTAGCCGCACTGACCGAAAGGGTGGAACGGCCTAGTGCAACGTGTGTAACCAGGACTCCGTGAAGCCCCTCTGCGACAGGGATCTCCGCCAGCGACGCCGTCTTAGAGGGACAGCGGGCATTGGGCAGTCTTCGGGGCCGTCGGCGTAAGGGCCCAGGGCTCTAGCCACTGGCACAGCCGTTAAGCAGCAGGAGGTTCCGCGACGAGGTGGCAGGCCTCAATGAGGACGCCAACGGCGCGTTCCAGCGCTGCCGCCTCGAAGCTCATGGCCGGGTGGTGCAGCCCGGGCTGGACGTTTGCGCCGACGGCGAGCATGGCGGCTTGGAGGGCGGGGTTCCGTTGGGTGTAGAAATGGAAGTCATCCGATCCTGACGTCACGATTCCGGGCTTCAGGTGGCCGCTGCCTAGTGTCGTGGTGATAGCAGATGCGAGGGCATCTTCGGCTTTGGTTCCAATGATTGCCGCGGGCACGGCATCCCGGAAGTCGAGGTTGATTTCCGAGCCGGTGGAAGCGGCCACCGATCTGCAGAGGTTGACGAGGCCTGTGTGGAGTGTCTCCATGGTTTCGTTGGTTTGGGCTCGAAGGTCTATACCGAAGGTTCCGATTCCCGGAATGACGTTGAGGTTCCCTCCGCCGGCCTGAAGCAGGGTCATCTTGGCGGAGCTGGGGATTTGCGGATCGACCTTGAGGCGCCGCAGCCCTTCCGAAATTTCGAAGGCGACCTCTACAGCGTTTGCCCCGAGGTGTGGCCTGGCCCCGTGATGGTCTTCTCCCGTGATCGAGCCATAGGCAAAGAGGCAGGCGCCGTGCGAGATGGACGGCGCCAGGCAGGGTGCCGGAAGCTCACTTTGCGGGCGCAGGTGAACCCCGAACAGGTACTCCAGGCTGTCTGTGACGCCGAGGGTCGCCACGAGGTCCGCCCCGTTGCCCAGTTCTTCGGCTGGTTGGAAGATGGCCCGCACTGCGCCTTTCAGCTGGTCCGCGTGTTCGGCCAGTTCCAGCATCACCGTGGCGACCACGGCCATGTTCGCGTCGTGCCCGCAGGAGTGGACCGCTGAGGTTTTCCCGTCTACGTCCTGCAGCAGTGCGTCCATGTCTGCCCGCAGCCCGATCCGGGGATCGCCTTGTCCAATGTCGGCAGTGAAGCCGGGAAAGGACTTGAACTTTTCGATCTTTAGGCCTGCAGCTCCCAGCAGGTCGGCTAGATAGTCCGAAGTTCGGTACTCCTGCATGCTCGGTTCAGGGTAGTTGTGCAGGTGTGTCCATATTTCGTGAAGACGGCGCCGCCGCGTCTCGTCCCGGGTCATCGGCTGATTTCGCATTCGCCCACCGTCAGTTCGGCAAGAACGTCCCGGTCAACGTCGATGCCCAGCCCGGGGTCCTCAGTGATCTGCACTTCGGGCAGGACGTATTGGAGGTTCCCGGGTTCCTTGGTGAATTTCATCGGGCCGGAGAGCTCGGTGGAGACGATGTTGGGGTGGCTGAGGGCGAGATGGAATCCGGCGGCGGAGGCGATGCTGGTTTCCAGCATGGAACCGATCTGGACCTTTAGGCCGCCGAGTTCGGCCTGGGTGGCGAGGCGGTGGCACGGGGTGATGCCGCCGCTTTTCATAAGTTTGAGGTTGACCATATCCACGGAGCGGTCGCGGACGAATTGTGCCAGGTCACCGGCGTCGATGACGGACTCATCGGCCATGAGGCAAGCGCTGGTGTCCTGGCGGAGAAGCCGGAAACCGTCGATGTCATCTGCCCGGATCGGCTGCTCTATCCAGTCGATCCGGTAGGGCTCCAGGGCGCGGATCATTGCCCGTGCAGTGGCTGGATCCCCCCAGCCCTGGTTGGCGTCCACGCGGATGGCGAGGTCGTCGTTGATCGCTGACCGGACCGCGCGTACCCGTTCAATGTCCAGGCCGTCGTCGCCGCCAAGTTTCATCTTGAGGTGGCGGTAGCCCTGGCTTCGGGCTTGGACTGCCTGTTCGGCCAGGACCCCTGGCGGACGGATACTCATGACCCTCGCGATGGTGGGCTGTTCGTGCCGGCGTCCGCCCAGCAGCGCGTAGATGGGCCGTCCAGCTGCTTTTCCGGCCAGGTCCCAGCAGGCGATGTCCACGGCCGCTTTCGCGGCACCGCAGCCCTTGAGTGTGCGGTTGAGCTGCTGGTGGACTGCCGTGATGTCGCGTGGGTCCAGTCCCAGGATCGCCGGGATGAGTTCGGCCTTGAGTGCCTCGACCACTCCCCCGGGAGTCTCTCCGGTGATGTGTCCGTCCGGGACACTTTCGCCGTAGCCGATCGTTCCGTCGTCGGTTTCGAGGGTCAGTATGATGCTCGGCATTGAGTCATAGGTGGCATAGGAGACCACAAAGGGTTCCAGCAAGGGAACCTCGATGAGGGTGATGGTGGCGCGGGAAATTTTCATTGAGGGGCTCACTGTTCGTGGATTGTGGAACGCCGTTGGTGCGCCGGGTTCGTGAGGTAAGGGGCGAATGCTTACATGACGCTTTCGAGGAAGGCGATAGTGCGCGGGTTTTGCGGGTTGTCCAGCACGTCGGCGGGGGCGCCGGATTCCACCACCACGCCGCCGTCCATAAAGACCACGCTGTCCCCGGCGCCGCGGGCGAAGCCGATCTCGTGGGTGACGACGATCATGGTCATCCCGTCAGCGGCCAGGGTGCGCATGACGTCCAGGACGTCGCCGACCAGTTCCGGATCGAGGGCGCTGGTGGGCTCATCGAACAGGAGGAGCTGCGGATCCATCGCAAGGGCCCGGGCGATGGCCACCCGCTGCTGTTGCCCACCGGAGAGTTGCGCGGGATAGGCCTTTGCAAGGTGCGCGAGGCCGACCCGGTCCAGTAGCTCCATTCCCCGCTTGATGGCATGTTGCTTCGGCACTTTCTTGACCCCTACCGGGGCTGCCCAGATGTTTTCCAGGGCGGTCATGTGGGGGAAGAGATTGAAGCGCTGGAACACCATTCCGATGCCGCTGCGTTGCTTCGCCACTTCGCGGGGGTTCATTTCGAAGATCCGGTCCTGGCGCTGCGCATAGCCGACCAGTTCGCCTCCCACCGAGATCCTGCCGCCGTCGATCCGTTCCAGGTGGTTGATGCAGCGCAGGAAGGTGGACTTGCCGGAGCCGGACGGGCCGAGGAGGCACATGACTTCGCCGGCATTGACAGAGAGAGAAATGCCTTTCAGTACTTCGACTCCGCCATAGTGCTTACGGACGTTCGTGGCGACCAGGAGCGGCCGAGTGGGCGCGGGGCGTTCTTGATGCCGGGGGAAGGCCAGTGCCTCGGTCATGGCTGGGGTCCTTTCGGTACGGCGTGGATCGGGTTTCTGCGCAGCGCGGCCTTGATCCTGCCCAGGGGGGTGGGGCTTTGCTGGCGGGCGTTGCCCCTGCCGTAGTGGCGTTCCAGGTAGTACTGGGGAACGGACAGCACCGAGGTGAGGAAGAGGTACCAGCAGCTGACCACTACAAGCAGTTCCACCTGCCGCAGGTTCTGGGAAGAGATCTGGGTGGCGACGGTGTAAAGCTCCAGCACCGCGATGACGGAGAGCAACGAAGTGTTTTTCAGCATCGAGATCGTCTCGTTGCCCATCGGCGGGATGATGACCCGCATGGCTTGCGGGAGCACCACCCTGAAGAGGGTGAAGGCCGGGGACATGCCCAGGGATGATGCGGCTTCGTGCTGCCCGGTGTCGACGGAGAGCATTCCGCCCCGGATGATCTCGGCCGAGTATGCGGCCTGGTTCAAAGTCATGGCCAGAAGACCGGCGGTGAACGCCGGCACCAGTGTGTTGGTGTCGACGGAAAATACGGTGAAGTCGGTAAAGGGAACGCCGAGGGAGATCTGCGCATAAAGCAGTCCCAGATAGCCCCAGAAAACAACTTGGATCAGCAGCGGTGTACCCCGGAAGACCCAGACGTAGAACCAGGCGAAGGCATTCATGACGGGGTTCTTGGAGAGCCGCATGACTGCCAGCAGTACGCCGAAGATGGTGGATACGACCATGGAGACCACGGTCAGGATGAGTGTGAGGCCTACGCCGCTGAGGATCCGCGGGTGAAAAAGGTAGCTGCTGATCGTGCGGTGGTCGATGTTGGGGTTGGCCCACAGGGAAGATGCCAGAGCTGCGAAGCTGATGCCCAGCAGTGCTGCTCCTACCCAGCGCCAGGGGTGTCGGAGTGGAACGGCCACGACGTCATCTGGACCGGCGCCGTCGGTGGGGTGCGGGTCTGCCGGTGCCGGTCCTTCCCGCCACGGCGCCATTGTGGTGCCCTGTTTCATGGTTTGGTTCCCCCCAGGTTCAGTCCGGCTTCCTTGACGGTGTAATCGGAGAGGTCGTACTTGGCCAGGATGGTGTCATAGGTGCCGTCGGCGATGAGCGCCTGGAGGGCTGTCAGCAGGGCTTTGGAAAGTTCCGCATCCTTTTTCAGCACACCGATTCCGGTATACACAGGGTTGTATCCGGCCGGGTTTGCCGGGTCTTTGACGAGGTCAAAGATCTTGCCGCCACCGGCTGTTTTGGCGGCATACGCCGCCACTGCCGAGTCCACGACGTCGGCGGCGGCCTTCACTGAACGGACCGCAGTCTGCACGTCCGTCTCCAGCGGGAGTTCCGAAACGCGGATCGGGCTGGATCCCTTTTCTTTGCACTGCTGGTCTTAGCTGCGCAGAATCTCGGCCTGCACGGTTGCTTTCTGTACTG
>JBKKDK010000247.1:0-4734 GCA_046708245.1 Arthrobacter sp. | reverse complement strand
ACCTTCTGGTGGGGCCCGCCGTCGTTTGTGGCCAGCGCTGCTCTGCGCATCCAGGGAAGGCCTTCCGGGGAAGGACGTGCACGGCCTACCGGGGGCGCTCAGCGGCCCTGTGCGGACTCCAGCAGGGCCCGGAGGCCCTCCAGTGCGTCTTCGGCCTCTGCGAGGCTGTACCGGCCGGAGATCGCGTCAGTAGCGACGGCAAGCTCCACCTCGCAGCCGCAGGGGAAGTCTTCGGTCATGACCTCCAGCAGGGACCTGGCATCGACGCCTGGTTTGCCGTCCTTGCTGATGGTGACGGGCAGCCCCGTTTCGGTCACCGCCCGGACAAAGACCGCCGCGGGCCGGGCATGCAGCCCGATGGCGGCGTGGACGATTGCCTTGCGTACTGGCAACGGGACTCCTTCATTCTGTGGGATGTGATTTAAGCGTAGCCGGGGGCGGGGCCGCCGCCGAACCGTGCCGGGAGTGGTCTAGACCTGCGCGCGCGGTGGCCTACGCTGGAGATATGAACGAATGCGGCGGGCAGTGCCATGGCGTCCTCTGACGCAGCCGGGATGGCCGGCGAGATCGACCGGCACAACGGCACACCCATCTACGTGCAGCTCCGCGAGATCATCCGCGCCCACATCGGCAAAGCGTGCCCGCCCGGGTCGGCGCTGCCGTCCGAGCGGGACCTTGCGCTGCGCTTCGGGCTGGCCCGGATGACGGTACGCCAGGCCATCGACGCGCTGGTGGGCGAGGAAGTCATCGAACGCGTCGTTGGGCTGGGCACGTTCGTCCGGAAGCCCAAGCTCGACCTCCAGGTCAAGCTCACGTCCTACAGCGAAGAGATGCAGCGCCGCGGCATGGTCCCGGCCGCGAAGGTCCTCAGTTTCGAACAGATCGGCGCCAGCGCCTTCCTGGCCCGTGAGCTGCAGCTGGAGGAGGGGACGCCGCTGGTCCGGTTCCGCCGCCTCCTGCTGGCCGACAACGAGCCCATGAGTGTTGACGAGAACTTCATCCCGGCGCACCGGGTTCCGGGACTGCTCGACGGCGAGCCGCCCACCTCGCTCTACAACGTCCTGAGCGAGCGCTTCGGGCTCGTGATGGAGTGGGGCGAGGACATGATCGAGGCGACCGCGGCCTCGCCGTCGACGGCGCGGCTGCTCAACGTCGAGGTGGGCTCGCCGCTGCTGAAGATCCAGCGCCACGCCTTCGTGGCCCGGGCCATGGTGGACTACTCGGTGTCCTATTACCGCGCCGACCGCTACAAGCTCTGGGTGCCGCTGCAGCGGCCCGGTGTGCGCCCGACCCGCAACTACGCCTCGGGTTACCGGCAGTAGGCGCTGCAGGGACACCCGGCAGGGGAACGCAGAAAGGCCCGGTCCTGGTGGACCGGGCCATTCTGCGTTCTGCCGTGGGACTAGTGGCTGAGGGTCTTCTGCGACCCGGCCGCTTCGATCGCCTCGTGCCCGCCGTGGTGGCCATGGGCCGCCTCAAGCTCGGCAGGAGTGGCCGGGGCGACCCGGTCCTCAAAGAACCACTGCGAAAGCTTCGCGCGGCGCTTCTCCTTGCTGTCGACGACGCCGTGGGCGTTCGGCTCAGCGGGGAGCGGGGACGGCGATTCAAAACCGACCAGCTTGTAGCGCTTGTATTCGTCCAGCGGGGCGTGGACCTCGATGAACTCACCATGCGGCAAGCGGACGATCCGGCCGGTTTCGCGGCCGTGAAGGGCAATCTCGCGGTCCTTGCGCTGCAGGGCCAGTGCGACGCGCTTCGCAACGGCGAACCCGATGACCGGGCCGATGAAGAACAGTGCGCGGAGCCAGTACGTGACATCGTTCAGCGACACGTGGAAGTGGGTGGCGATGAGGTCCGAGCTGGCCGCGGCCCACAGGACGCAGTAGAACGTCACGCCGGCCACACCGATTGCCGTGCGGGTCGGTGCGTTGCGCGGCCGGTCCAGGACGTGGTGCTCGCGGTCGTCCTTGGTGATCCAGCGTTCGATCCACGGGTAGGTAAAGAGCACCGTGAAGACGATGCCGGCCGGAACCAGGGCGGGAAGCAGAACGTTCAGGGTCAGGACGTAACCGAAGACGACGAACTCGAGGTGGAAGTCGCCAATCACACCGGGCATCAGGCGCAGGGCGCCGTCCACCCAGCCGATGTACCAGTCAGGCTGCGTGCCTGCGGAAACGGGGGAGGGGTCGTACGGGCCGTAGTTCCAGATCGGGTTGATGGTGAAGAACGCCGCCATCAGGGCAATGACGCCAAACACGATGAAGAAGAAGCCGCCGGCCTTTGCCGCGTAGACCGGGCCGAGGGGGTAGCCGACGACGTTGCCGTCGTTGCGTCCCGGGCCGGGGTACTGGGTGTGCTTGTGGACGACCACCATAAAGAGGTGAAGCACGATCATCAGGAGGATGAGCGCCGGCACCAGCAGGATGTGCAGCATGTAAAGGCGGCTGATGATGACCGTTCCCGGGAACTCGCCGCCGAAGAGGAAGAATGAGATGTACGTGCCAACAACCGGAAGCGACTTGATGACGCCGTCGATGATGCGCAGGCCGTTGCCGGAGAGCAGGTCATCGGGGAGGGAGTAGCCGGTGAAGCCGGCAGCCAGCGAAAGGATAAGCAGGACACCGCCCACCACCCAGTTCAGTTCGCGGGGCTTCCGGAACGCGCCGGTGAAGAAGACGCGCAGCATGTGCACGGCAACCGACGCGCAGAACAGCAGGGCCGCCCAGTGGTGCACCTGGCGCATGAACAGGCCGCCGCGGACGTCGAAGGTGATGTCCAGCGAGGAGCTGTAGGCCACCGACATTTCGACGTTCTTCAGCGGGGTGTAGGAGCCCGTGTAGTGCGTTTCCGCCATGGACGGGTCGAAGAAGAACGTCAGGAAGGTGCCCGAGAGCAGCAGGATGACGAAGGAGTACAGCGCCACCTCGCCAAACATGAAGGACCAGTGGTCGGGGAAGACCTTGCGTCCGAATTCGCGCAGCATGCCGGACCCGCCGACGCGCTGGTCGACGAAGTCGGTGATGCGGCCGGCCTTGGTGGTGGGTACGAAGGCGGGGGTGTTAGCCGTTGATGTTGCGCTCATGCTCATCACGCTCCCAATAGCTAGGTCCTACAGGTTCATGGAAGTCGCTGGTGGCGACGAGGTAGCCCTCGGAGTCAACTGCGATGGGCAGCTGCGGAAGGGGGCGGCTGGCCGGACCGAAGATGACCTTGCATTCCTGGGTCAGGTCAAAGGTCGACTGGTGGCACGGGCACAGCAGGTGGTGGGTCTGCTGCTCGTACAGGGCAACAGGGCAACCGACGTGGGTGCAGATCTTGGAGTAGGCAACGATGCCGTTGTAGCCCCAGTCCTCGCGGCCCGCAGAAGGCTTGAGCGACTCGGGGTTCAGGCGCATGAGCAGGACGACGGCCTTGGCCTTTTCGTTCAGCTTGCCCTCGTGCAGTTCGTTGAGGCCTTCCGGGATGACGTGGAAGGCAGAGCCGATGGTGACATCGGAGGCCTTGATGGGGGTGCCGTCAGGGTCGCGGGTAAGCCGCTTGAGCTTGCCCTCCTGCGGTGCCCACATGGTGTGCGCAAGCTTGTCGTCGGGCCGCGGGCCGAGGTCACCGAAGACGGCGAGGGCCGGCAGGGGAGCCAACGCGACGGCGCCGAGGAGGGTGTTGCGGATCAGCGGGCGCCGCTTGATTCCGGTTTCCTCAACGATGTCGTCGACGATCCGGACAGCAGCCTGGCGGTCGTCCTCAGTGCGGACCGGGTGGCGCTCTTCCGAGACCTCGTGGTCCGGCATGAGTGCCTTGGCCCAGTGCACGATGCCGGTACCGATGCCCAGCATGGCGAAGGCCGTGCCGATGCCCAGCAGGGCGTTCTGGAGCCGGATCGTGGCGATCGAGGAATCATCGCCCAGGTCGATGGCAAAGTACGCCACCAGGAATATCAGGGTGCCAACGACCGAGGAGCCGAACAGAAGGGCGACCTGCCGTTCTGCTCGTTTGGCGGCCCTCGGGTCCGTGTCAGCCAGGCGCAAACGATGCGGGGGAATTCCAGGATCCTGGAACTTCTCCACCTCATTCTGACCAGCCGTAGCTACGGTGCCCGAGTGGCTCGGACTGCCGTCACTATGGTTGCCCATAATTCGCCTCATCCTTCTCTCGTCCCGGCGTGTGCCGGGTTAGTTTTCAATTCAAACTGCCGACGGGTCAGCAGAAAATTCTTACAGGTGTGGAGGCTGCCTAGGAGGTCCGGGAAGTCAGCCAGATGGTGAAGGCGATGATGACGCCCAGGCCGGCGATCCAGACGAACAGACCTTCGGACACCGGACCCAAAGCACCAAGATCGGCGCCACCGGGGGAACCGTTGGCCTCAATCTGCTTCAGGAAGGTGATGATGTCGCGCTTGCCTTCGGGGGAGACGTTCGCATCGTTGAAGACCGGCATGTTCTGCGGGCCGGTGCCCATGGCTTCGTAGATGTGCTGGCCGGAGACGCCGGCGAGGGCCGGGGCGAACTTGCCCCGGGTCAGCGCACCGCCGGCTGCGGCAGCGTTGTGGCACATGGCGCAGTTGACGCGGAACAGCTCGCCACCGTTGGCGGCGTCGCCCTGTCCGTCGAGGAGGTGCTCCTCGGGGATGGACGGGCCGGGGCCGAGAGTGGCAACGTAGGCAGCCAGCTGGCGGGTCTGCTCTTCATTGAACTGGGCGGGCTTCTGGTAGGCCTGCGGGCCGTTCATCTGCATGGG
>JBKKDK010000246.1:0-3848 GCA_046708245.1 Arthrobacter sp. | reverse complement strand
CTTTTGTCGGGTGGGGTGGTTTTTTTTTATAACTCACCCCCTGGTGGGGGGGGGCCGCCCGGGCGCCCCCGACGGCGTTGTCCGTCACCACGGCGTCCGCCTCGATGCCCACAGGTTCGCGGTCGATGAAGACCATGGGCAGATCGCGGGAGTGCTCCGGAATGACATAGGACTGGCTCCGCGCTATCGGGGTCAGAACCAGGCCATCAACCCGCCTGCCCAGGAAAGCTGCCACCAGGGCCTTTTCCCGTTCGGGGTCATCATCGAGGCTGGCGGCGAAGACTGCGATGCCGCGGGCCGCGAGAGTGTCCTCCAGGGCGCGGTGGACCTCGCTGCTGAACGGGTTGGCCACACTGGGCAGCAGGAGGCCGATCGAAAGCGTCTGCCGGCCGGTCCGGCGGAGACTTCCCGCCGCCATGTCCAGCTGGTAGTTGAGCTGCTGGGACGCGCTCAGCACGCGCTGGCGGGTTGCTTCGGAGACGCCGGGCTCGTCGTTCATCACGCGGGAAACCGTCTTGATGCCCACTCCTGCCAAGGCTGCGACGTGGCGCATTGTGGGGCGATTCTTCACGGGATCCGTTTGGTAACGATTAGACATCGTTGTCATGAGATCGTCCTTCATCATTGAATTTTCATTGACTCTACCTTGTGACGCTGATTACATGATGCCTGACATCGTTGTCAGGCATCGGAAGTGCCACGAAAACAGGAGATTCAATGTTGAGTTCCAACGCCCCGCGCACCACGACCCACCGCCTGCTTGCCATCGGCGCAGTCCTGACCCTCGGGACCCTCAGCCTCACCGCCTGCGGCGGGAGCCCCGCCGCCCCCGCCGCCGCCACCTCCGGAAGCGCGTCCGCCGAAAAGGTCGGCGTGTCCCTGATCGTAAAGACCACCACCAACCCCTTCTTCGTCTCCATGCAGGACGGCGCGAAAAAGGCAGCCGCCGCCGAGGGCGTGGACTTGAAGCTCGCAGCCGGCAAAGCTGACGGTGATGAGGATACCCAGATCCAGGCCATCGAGAACGCCATCTCCAAGGGCGACAAGGGCATCCTGATCACGCCCAACGGCCCCTCCGTCGTGGACGCACTGAAGAAGGCGAGGGATGCCGGCCTGTTCGTCATCGCCCTGGACACGCCGCCGGATCCGGCAGACGCAGCAGACATCACGTTCGCCACCGATAACTTCGCCGCCGGCGAGCTGATCGGCAAGTGGACCGCAGCCCAGCTGGGTGGGAACAAGGCGACCATTGCCCTCGTCGATCTCTTTGACGACAAGGTGGTCTCGGTTGACTACAACCGGGACCAGGGCTTCCTCACCGGCCTCGGCATCGACACCGCTGATGCCAAGAAGAACGGCGACGAAGCCAAGACCGGCAAGTACACCGGCGGCAAGGGAGGCGACTACGAGATCGTGGGCAGCCAGGCCTCACAGGGCGCCGAGGACGGCGGCCGCACGGCCATGGAAACCCTGCTCGCCAAAAACCCGAACATCAACGTCGTTTACACCATCAACGAACCCGCAGCCGCGGGTGCTTTCGAGGCGCTGAAGGCCGCAGGCAAGGAAAAGGACGTCCTGGTGGTCTCGATTGACGGCGGCTGCACCGGCGTCAACAACATCAAGTCAGGCGTCATCGGTGCCACCGCCCAGCAGTACCCGGTCAAGATGGCCGAACTGGGCGTCAAGGCAATCGTTGAACTCGCCAAGACGGGCAAGAAGCCGGCCAACTCCGCGGGACTGGACTTCTACAACACCGGCGTCGAACTCGTCACAGACAAGCCGGCCGACGGCATCAAGAGCATCACCACAACCGAAGCCGCCGATATCTGCTGGGGAAAGTAGCCCACCCAGTTTCACTGCAGTGCGGCGAGGCAGGGCTCCGCTGCCGGCCTCCCGCACTGCATCCACCGAGCTAGGCCCCCGCCCTAGCAAACACCGCCGAAGATCAGGATCAAACGTGACCCAGCAACAGACCGCCGGCCCGCCCAGCGTCGGGCATGCCGACCTGGCGGAGGAATTCCTAGACCGCCAGACGCCGCTCAGCCGGATTCGCAATATCCTCCACCGTTACCCCGCCGTCAGTCCCGCCCTCGTACTTCTCATTGCGGTGGTCGTGTTCGGCCTCCTCAATGACAGGTTCCTGCGGGTTGAAAACCTCTCCCTCATTACCCAGCAGGTCTCAGTCGTCGGCACCCTGGCCATTGCCCAGACCCTCATCATCCTCACCGCAGGTATCGACCTTTCCGTCGGGGCCGTCATGATCCTTTCATCGATGGTCGTTGCCCAGCTCGGCGTCAACAACGGACTGCCGGCACCTATAGCACTCCTCGCAGGGCTACTCGTCGGACTCGCAGCCGGAGCACTCAACGGATTCCTGGTCACCCGGTTCCGGCTCCCGCCGTTCATCGTCACCCTCGGCACGCTGAATATCTTCATCGCCCTGACACTGCTCTACTCCAACGGCGCGACAGTGCGCGGCTCGGCCATGCCGGACCTGCTCACCTGGACCGGGACCACATTCCCGGTTGGCCCGGTCAGGATCTCCACCGGAGTTGTTGTGATGCTCCTGCTCTACATCGCCATCGCGTTCATCCTGGGCAAGACCGCATGGGGCAGGCACGTCTACGCCGTGGGCGATGACAAGGAAGCCGCCCGGCTGGCTGGCATCGCCGTCAACAAAGTCCTCATGAGCGTCTACCTCGCCGCCGGCGCTGTCCTGGCCGTTGGTGCCTGGATACAGATCGGCCGCACGAACGCAGCAAGCCCCAACGCCGGCGTCGACCTGAATCTGGACTCCATCACCGCCGTGGTCATCGGCGGAACCAGCCTCTTTGGTGGACGCGGGTCCGTCTGGGGAACCCTCCTCGGCGCCCTGATCGTCGGCGTCTTCCGCAACGGACTCTCCCTCGCAGGCCTGGTCGTGCTCTACCAGACTCTCGCAGTGGGCGTCCTCATCATCCTCGCTGTGTCCATCGACCAGTGGATCCGAAAGGTGAAATCATGACCGCCACCCAACGGGAACCGGCCGAAACCCAAGTACGCCAGCCCATCCTGCAGGCCCGGAACCTCGTCAAGACCTTCGGTCGCGTCGTAGGCCTGGATGGCGTCAGCCTGGACCTATACCCGGGCGAGGTCCTGGCGATCATCGGCGACAACGGCGCGGGCAAGTCCACGCTGATCAAGTGCCTCACCGGTGCCGAGATTCCGGATACCGGCGAGCTCTTGGTGTCCGGGCAGCCGGTCCACTTCAAACGCCCCCAGGACGCCCGTGCCCACGGCATCGAAACGGTCTACCAGAACCTCGCCGTCTCCCCTGCCCTTGATGTTGCGTCGAACCTGTTCCTTGGACGGGAAGAACGGCGTGCAGGACTCCTCGGGAGCGTGTTTCGCATGCTTGACACCAAAGGCATGCGCACTAAGGCAAAGGATGAGCTGACCCGGCTGGGAATCTCCACCCTCCAGGACGTCACCGTACCGGTGGAGAACCTGTCGGGCGGCCAGCGCCAGGCTGTTGCCGTGGCCCGTGCCGCGGCGTTCGGTTCCAAAGTGGTCGTGCTGGACGAACCGACGGCGGCACTCGGCGTCCGGGAATCGAACCAGGTCCTGCAGCTGGTCCGGGACCTCCGGGACCGTGGTCTGCCCGTCATCCTGATAAGCCACAACATGCCCCACGTGTTCGACGTGGCTGACAGGATCCACATCCAGCGCCTCGGCAAACGCGCTGCCTCCATTCCGCCGCAATCCCACTCCATGACCGATGCGGTGGCGATCATCACGGGTGGTGCCACCGCCTGACGCGGCTCCACCCGATTCACCCACCAACTCCGTCCGCGGGCCCTGCACCAGGG
>JBKKDK010000245.1:0-15503 GCA_046708245.1 Arthrobacter sp. | reverse complement strand
GCGCCCCCCGCGGCCATCCAGTCGGCGCCCAGCTGCTGCGCGCGCTGCTTCCAGGCAGCCTGTTCCGCTGCCCCCATCCCGCGCCACCATGCGTCGGACGCGGCATACGCCTGATTGCCCCACCGCTCCTCCACCTCTTCCTTGTACTGGGTGTGGTCAAAGCCGTCGAACATCTTTTCCGCCATGATCTCTCCTCCTTCTTTCAGTGCTGCAATTGTCTGCTGGACCGAGGCGATCTGCCGGGCCAGCCTGTCCTGTTCCTGCCGGAGCCACTCCAGGTGCCGGCCCAGGGCCTTTTCCGCGTCGGATTCGCGTCCCATGACGTCGGCGACCGCCGGCAGCCCGAGCCCGAGGCCGCGCAGAAGCAGGATGCGCTGGAGCCGCACGAGCGCGGCCTGGTCGTAGTACCGGTACCCGTTGCCGCCGACGCGCGTAGGCTTGAGCAGCCCGATGTCGTCGTAGTGGCGCAGGGTCCGGCTCGTGGTGCCCGCGTACTTCGCAATCTGTTGCACCGACCAGTCCATGTGCCGCGCCACCTCCTCCCGTGTGCCGTGTGCATCAGGGCTTGTCCTCCGACACTAAAGCTTGACGTAGCGTCAAGGTCAAGGGCGCCAGCCGGGGTTCCTGCACGGGCGCCGCGCAGCCCGGCGGGCGCCCGCGGACCGGTCCGGATGACCCACCGGCACCCGGTAAGTTGGAGAAATGCGCTTCCGTTCACTTCGCGTCCCCGGCCCGCCGATGCTGCGGCGGCGGTTCGCCGGCGCGACGGCCGCCGCCCTCCTGCTCGCGTGCCCGGCATGCTCATCCGCCGGATCGATCGAATCGGTCGATGTGCCGTCCTGGAAGGCCACTGCCCTGCCTTCGGCCAGCGGAGTCGTCCTCGAAGACGCGGGCAAGATCCTGAACCGGGATCCGATCGTCAAGACGGCCGCGGGGGTCGGGGCGGGCAGCTACGTCCTGACCATGACCTGCGACGGCGGAGGCAAGGCGTTTTTCGAGGTCTCCCTGGACGGCGGGAAACTGACCGAGGCAGGCGCAGCCTGCAACGGCAGCCGCGAGACGGCCCGGATCAAAGTGCCCGCGGCCGGCACCGTGCAGATCAGCACGGCCAGCGTGGACGCCCCGCTCATCTACGCCTACCATCTGGCGCGCTCAGGCTGACACACCTGCCGAACAGCCCCCTTGCGTTCCGGGCACGGGCCAGTATGCTCAGGGGCATGTCGTCTGCCGGGGGTCCGCGAGGGACTCTCCGGGCTGCGCTGACACTGGTGCTGGCGGTCGCCGCCTCAGGTTTGGCCGGCTGCGAATACGCGGACGATGTCGGCATGGACGCCGCCGCTGCCAGCCCGCCCGCCCGGACTTCCCCACCCCGGGTGCCGCTGCCTGCCCAGGATCCGGAGCTTGTGGCAATTGAAGCCAGGAACATGGCAGAGCTCGACCGGATTCTCGGCAGCGGCCCCGCGGATGATGTGATGCGGGGTGCCGGCGGGATTGGCGGCAGCGGGTTCCGCAGTACCCTCAGGTCCGCGGGGAAGGGAACGTACGCCGTGTCCGCAGCCTGCGTCGGCTCAGCGGCTGCGCTCCTGCTGATTTCACAGGATGTCCGGGGCGGCGGCGCCGGGCTCGAGCTCCGCCTTGACTGCGGGACCCGGGTTGAGGCTGCGCTGGAGCTCGAAGCGGGGCGGGTCCGGGTCCAGCTGGTCAGGAACACCATCGATCCCGGCACCGGAGCCGTCGCCGGCTTCCGGATCAGCCCGGCCGGCCCGGCGTCGTAGGGCCGGCGCCGTAAGGGCCCGTGCCGTAGGGACCGTGCCGGCAGGGACCGTTCCGGCATTCCGGCCTGGGACGTTAGACTCTGGCGAATTCGATGTTGCCCGCTTAAAGTCAGGGCATGCCTGAGCGGGTGATTTTGCCGGGAACCAGGCTGCCGCGGACGCGGACCGCGGCAGCTGCCATCGCGCTCTCCGCAGCGCTCGTGCTGGGGGGCGGGCTGACCGGTTGCGCGTACGAGTACGACGACGGGTTCGCCGATGACGGCTCCCGGCCCTCCGCACCGCCGTTCACCGATGCCGCGTTGCCGCAGGATCCCAGCCTGAACCAGCCCGTCGAAGGACAGGAACTGGATGCCTGGGTCATGCAGGTGCTGCCCGACGCCCAAGGCCAGGTCTTCCATACGGGCTTCGGAAGCCTGGAGGCCGACGAGGAGCGGCAGGAAACAACGACGCAGCTGCCCAAGGGCACCTACGCCCTGACCCTGGCCTGCCGCAGTACGCGCCGGGTGTCCTTCTCCATCGAGAACGGCGAGACCGAACTCGTGGACCTGAGCCTCCGGTGCGGAATGTCCAGGGTGAACGTAGTGCAGCTGCCCACGGATGCTGTGCTATCGGTCAAGGTGGACGCCAACGAGGCAGCCAACTTTGCATTCCGTGTGAGCCGGATCTGAGCGCTGTCCGGCGCCCGGTGCCCGGGGCGGGCCTCGGGGCTCAGGCGGCGCAGCCTTCCGGGCAGCGCAGGGTTTCCGGGCTCGCGGCGCATTCCTGGCAGTACAGGGTCAAGGTCCGGCACGCCGGGTTGGAGCAGTTCTCGAACTTGCTGGTGGGCGCCGCGCACCGGACGCACTCGCCGATCGTCTTGGCGTCCTCGCTGAATTCCAGGTGCATGCGCTTGTCGAAGACGTACAGCGAGCCCTCCCACATGCCCTTGTCCTTAAAGGCTTCGCCGTAGCGGACGATTCCGCCGTCTAGCTGGTAGACCTCCTTGAAGCCGCGGTTCACCATCAGGCTGGAAAGCACCTCGCACCGGATGCCGCCCGTGCAGTAGGTGACGACCGGTTTGTCCTTGAGCGCGTCGTATTTGCCGGAGTCGAGTTCCTTGATGAAGTCATGGGTGGTGGCGACGTCCGGGACCACTGCGTCCTTGAACCTGCCGATCTGGGCCTCGAAGCCGTTGCGTCCGTCGAAGAAGACAACCTCCTCGCCCGACCCCTTCCTGGCTTCCACGAGCTCGTGGAGCTCCTCGGGCTTGAGGTGCCGGCCGCCGCCGACGACGCCGGTGGCATCGACCTTGAGCTCGCCGGGAGCGCCGAAGGAAACGATCTCGTCCCGGACCTTGACGCTCAACCGCGGAAAGTCGGCGGCGCCGCCGTCGGACCACTTCACGTCGATGCCGTGGAAGCCCTTGTATTCACGGGTGGTCTTTACATACTGCTTGACCGCCTGCAGCTCGCCGCCGACGGTCGCATTGATGCCGTCCTTGGAAAGGATGATGCGTCCGGTCAGCCCGAGTTTTTCGCACAGGGCACGCTGCCAGAGCCGGACGGCGTCGGGATCCGCCAGCGGGGTAAAGCCGTAAAAGAGCACAATTCGGTTCAAAGCCACGTATTTAAGGGTACTGGAGGGCCGGCCGGTCACAATTGCGTAAGCAAGCCCGGTTCCCGGACCCGGCCACTGTTGCTTGTGGCAGGGCTGGAATACGCTCATCTCATGAGTGTGGACGCCATGGTTGAGGACACCACCCACCTGCTGGAAATCTGGGTGGCCGGCTGGGCCGGCTGTCGCGGGTATGAGACGCGCAAGGAGGGCCGGTTCCCGGCGGCCCTGCGCGCTGACACCACCCGCGAGTGGGAGTATTTCGCCCACGATCCCTCGGACTCGGAGTTTGCGCACCTCGCCGGCCGCACCACGGAAGTGCCGGCCCGGATCCTCACCGTCCTCACCAACGACGTGATCCGCTACAGCGCGCTGGCACGCACGCATGGGCTCAACGTCACGTCGGCGTCCCAGACCATGATGATCGTGGATATGGAGACGCAGGACTCCGAAGACCCCTGGCTTTCGGACGACGACCTGACGCTTGCGACCTCCGAGGCCGACCACGTCCACCATGCCGTGGTCCACGCCGGTGACGAAATTGCCGCCAGCGGGCAGGTCTTTGTCGTGGACCGCACGGCGATCTTCGACAAGATCGTCACCGAGCCGGGCTATCAACGGCGCGGGCTAGGCAGCTTCATCATGAAGGCCCTGGCCGCCCAGGCCTTCGAGCACGACGTCGAAACCGGGTTGCTGCTGGCCTCACTGGACGGCCAGAAGCTGTACTCCCACCTGGGCTGGAGCACCGTCTGCCAGGTGCTGATGCTTTCGGCCTCCGACGAGGGCTCGGACCTGTCGGTAGGCTGACGCCGCACCCGGACGATTTGAGGCCGGGTGAAAGAATGTCTGAGTGAACCCACATGAGTCCCTGATTCCGTTGCTGGGCCGGGGCCCGGACCCGGAGCAGCTCCGCCATGTGCGCACCATCCCGGCCCGCCAGGCCGTACACGCGCCGTGGCCCCAGTGGGCGCATCCCGAGCTGGTGAGCGCCTACGGCTCCCTGGGAATCCATGAGCCGTACCGGCACCAGATCGAGGCCGCCGATCTCGCCCACGCGGGCGAGCACGTCGTGATCGCCACGGGCACAGCCTCCGGCAAGTCGCTGGCGTACCAGCTGCCGGCGCTGGATGCGATCCACCGGTCCGAGCTGCGCGTCCTCGCCGATCCGGGAAAAATCCACGACGACGGCGCCGTGACCCTCTACCTGTCCCCCACCAAGGCCCTGGCGGCGGACCAGCTGGCCGCCATCCGGGCGTTGAAGCTCCCCACCGTCCGGGCGGAAACCTACGACGGCGACACCGATCCGGCCTCCCGGCGCTGGATCCGCGACCACGCGAACTTCATCCTGGCCAATCCGGACATGCTCCACTTCGGGATCCTGCCCAACCACGCCTGGTGGGCCCGGTTCTTCCGCCGTCTACGCTACGTGATCGTGGACGAGGCCCATAGCTACCGCGGGGTTTTCGGCTCCCACGTGGCCAACCTGATGCGCCGGCTGCGCCGCATCTGTGCCTACTACAGTCCGGGCGGCTCCCATCCCGGGCCCGTGTTCATCGCCGCTTCCGCCACTGCCTCCGAACCCGGGAAGTCGTTCGGCCGGCTCATCGGCGCCCCGGTCCGCGCGGTAGCCGAGGACTCCTCCCCGCACGGCTCCACGACCGTGGCGTTCTGGGAACCCGCCCTGACCGAGCTCCGCGGTGAAAACGGCGCCAAGGAACGCCGGACGGCCGTGGCCGAAACCGCGGACCTGCTCGCCAACCTCGTGTCCTCCCGGATCCGGACGATTGCCTTCATCAAGTCGCGGCGCGGCGCGGAGACCATATCCTCGATCACTAAACGGCTCCTGGACGAAGTGGATCCCAGCCTGCCGCAGCGGGTCGCCGCCTACCGCTCGGGCTACCTTCCGGAGGAGCGGCGGGCCCTGGAGCGGGCCCTGCGGTCCGGCGAACTCCTGGGCGTCTCCAGCACCTCCGCACTGGAGCTGGGCATCGACATCTCGGGGCTCGACGCCGTGCTGGTGGCCGGCTGGCCGGGCACGCGGGCGTCGCTGTTCCAGCAGATCGGCCGGGCCGGGCGGGCCGGCCAGGACGCCATCGCCGCCTTCGTGGCGAGCGACGATCCGCTGGACACCTACCTCGTGAATCATCCCGAGGCGATCTTCGACGTCTCCGTGGAAGCGACCGTCTTCGACCCCGGCAACCCCTATGTGCTGGGTCCTCATCTGTGTGCCGCAGCCGCCGAGCTGCCGCTGGGCCCTGCCGAGCTGGGGCTTTTCGGCGGCACGGCGGAGAAGCTGCTGAACCAGCTCGTGACCCAGGGCTACCTGCGGAAACGTCCCGCCGGCTGGTTCTGGACCCATCCGCAGAGCGCGGCGGCCATGGTGAACCTGCGGGCCGACGGCGGCGGGCCGGTAAGCATTGTGGACGCCGACACCGGCTCCCTGCTTGGGACCATGGATTCGCCGCAGACGCACTACCAGGCCCATACCGGGGCCGTGTACGTCCACCAGGGCGACAGCTACGTGGTGGAGGACCTGGACGAGGACGATCACTGCGTGGTGGTGCGCCGGGCCAATCCGGACTACTACACCACCGCCCGGGACGTGACCCAGATCGAAGTGCTGGAGACCCAGCGCACCACCCAATGGGGTGACGCGGCCGTGCATTTCGGGGACGTGAAGGTGACAACACAGGTGGTTTCCTTCCAGCGAAAGGCGCTGATTTCAAACGAAATTCTGGGCGAAGAACCGCTGCAGCTGGGCGCCCGGGACTTGTTCACGAAGGCCGTCTGGTTTGTGATGGACAACCGTTCGCTGACGGGCGCGGGTCTGATTGAGGCGCAATTTCCCGGCGCCCTGCATGCCGCTGAACACGCCGCCATAGGACTGTTGCCCCTCGTCGCCTCCAGCGACCGCTGGGACATCGGCGGGGTGTCCACGGCGATCCACGCAGACACGGGAGTGCCGACAATCTTTGTGTACGACGGGCATCCGGGCGGCGCCGGTTTCGCCGAACGCGGCTACGACAAGGCGAGGGTTTGGCTGACCGCCACCCGCGACGCCATCACCGCCTGCGAATGCGAGTCCGGCTGCCCTTCCTGCGTGCAGTCACCCAAATGCGGCAACAAGAACAACCCCCTGGACAAGGATGCGGCGGTCACACTGATCGACGTGCTGTTGAACGATGCGACCGAATGGATGGATTCCGGTCCGCCGGACGGGGTTCCCGCGGACAACGGCCGCGACATCGTCGTGCCCGCGGGCGAGGGTGCGCAGGGCAACGGGCAGGTGCCCGGTGCGCCGCAGGGTCTCTCTGGCCGGTCAGCTACTCCTCTGCAGGCCTGAACCGGCCGGGGCCCGGAACATACTCGGCCGGCAGGCCGGCTACGGCCCCGTCGCCGGCGGTGGAGGTCCGGCGCGGGCCCGCCCCGTGGCCGTCCCAAGCACTGCGCCGGCCTTCAGTTCGGTCCGGACCTGGACGGTGTCACCGTTCCCCATGGCGCAGCTGAGGAGCCGGGCGTCGTGCCGCAGTGCAACCTCCGCGGCGACGGAGCACGGCTCGCCCGAGGTGATTCCGCGGGCCGCATCCGCTGCCGCCAGCGCCGCGAGATCCGCCGCGGCAGCTGCCCGGGACGCCATCACCGCCGACTGGGCCAGGAGGAGTACCCCAACCGTTGCTGCGAGCAGGACCAGCCCCAGCCCCAGGGCCAAAACCGTTCCCGAGCCTCGCTCCAGCTGCTGTTCCGCGCCCGCCGGGGCGGCCCCGGGCCACATCATGCCCGCCGCCCGGGCGCGTCGTGGTGCCGGGCCCCAGAAACGGGAGCGACGGAGGATGCCGGGGAGGACTCGCCCCGGGCCCATGCGCGGGCGGTGAGGGTCCACGGAACAAGCGAACCGACGGAGCCCGGCACGCGGCCCGAGACCGTGACGCCCACCCACCCGGCGTCGTCCGTTATGGCGGACACGGCTGAGTCGCCGGCGAGCCGCCGGACGATTCCGTCGACGGCGGCAGCGCCTTCGCCCCGCGCCAGAGCCCTTGCCCCTGCCCGGGCGGCTTCCTCGAAGCGCAGCTGCGTCACCCCTGCGGCGGCGCCAGCCAGCAGCAGGGCCAGCAAGAGCATGACGGCAGGCAGCGCCACGGCAAATTCTGCCGTCACGGCTCCCGGGGATCCCCGTAACCTGGCCTGCGCACGCCGGCGGGCCTCCTCGGTGGCGGCGTCGCCAGACGTCACGGCAACGCCAAAGCGGTGCGGATCAGGTTAAGCAGGAAGCCCCGGACCTCGTCGCTGCGCATGATGAACACGAGCACGCCGGCAAAGCCCACGGCGGCCAGGGTGGCGATGGCGTATTCGGCCGTGGCCATGCCGGCCTCGGATCGGCCAAAACGGCGGCGGCCGACGGCGCGGAAGGGGGCGGCCGCGCGGGCGCCGGGATAGATTTCGTGGACTTCGGCGGTTCCGGCTTCTGCCGTGCCCCTGCGGTTTTCGGCGGACGCGCCTCGATGGGTCGACATGTGGTTTTCCTTTCACGGGTTCCGGCGGATGCCGGCTGATTCGACTCTCCCCGCTCCCGCAAAGGCAGGTAAGCAGGGAGGTCGCGCAAGTGGAAAACGTGCCGTATCAGACCGGTTGTGGAGGAGCACTCAGGGCGGTCGGCTGGTCACGGTGCGCCCGGCTGCACCTCAGCTCTCGGCGGGCGGGCGGTGCTCCGGTGCGTGCCCGGACAGAGTGAAGGCCGCGTGGCCGCTGGTGGTAGCCAGCAGGCCAAACGGCCTTCACACGTCCGGACGTCAGGACCGTGCCCTACCGGAGGAAGTAGCCCGCCACGTCGGCGATGAGCTGGGAGCTGCCAGTAGAACGGTTGAACAACGACACCCGGCCATCGGAGCCCACCGGGACGGCGACCAGGTTCGGGACGGTCTGCCCGGTGGAGAAGTTCAGGTTGGATGCGTTGGGACGCGTCGTACCCGAGGCAAAGGCGGTGATGAAACCGAAGGACCTGGGCGCCGTGACTGTCAGGTTGAAGACGACAGCGGAGACATTGGCCGGAATGCCGTTGGCTCCAGCAACCCGGAAGGACGTTGCAACGTCAGCGGCGACGGGCGTGGCATTCCGGGTGTCCAGCGCCCGGGTGGGGGCGATGGCTTTGAAGGCGCCCGGTGCCGTCGGCGTGCCGGGGAGATAGTAGCCGGCAACATCAGCGATCAGCTGGGTTGTCCCGCCGGACCGGTTGAACAGTGTCACCTTCCCGTCGGCCCCGACTGGGACGGTGACGAGGTTCGGCACTGTCTGGCCGGTGCTGAAATTCAGGTTGGATGCGTTGGGACGGCCCGTGCCGGAGGGGTAGGCGGTGACGAAACCAAACGACCGGGGCTCGGTTACGGTGAGGTTGAAGACCACCGAGGCCACCGAGGCCGGGATTCCGTTGGCACCGGCGACCTGGAAGGAGACCGGTGAATCCGCGCCAACGGGTCCGGAATTCCGGGTATCGAGGATCCGGGAAGGTGCCAGCGACCGGAAGGCGCCCGGTGTTGCCGGGGTGCCCGTGGCATAGAAACCGGTGACGTCGGCGATGAGCTGGGCACTCCCGCCGGACCGGTTGTAGAGCGTCACTTTCCCGTCCGCGCCTACCGGCACTGTCACCAGGTTCGGCACTGTCTGGCCGGGACTGAAGTTCAGGTTGGAAGCGTTCGGGCGTCCTGTGCCCGAGGCATAGGCAGTGACGAATCCGGCCGCCCGCGGTGAGGTGACCGTGAGGTTGAACACCACTGAGGCCACCTTGGCCGGGATCCCGCTGACCCCGGCGACCTGGAACGACACCGCTGAATCTCCGGCTACGGCCGCAGCGTTCCGGGTGTCAAGAAGCCTGGTGGGCGTGATCGGAGTAAACGTACCGGGGAGCCCGGCTACTCCGGCCGAACTCTTGACAATGACGTCATCGATGTAGAGGTCGCCTGCCTGCCGCCGGTGTTCGGCGCCCAGCTGGACCGTCGAGAGCGAGTTGACGTTAATCGCCACCTGGTTGCTGGTGAAGACCCGCTTGTTATCAAACGTGATCTCCACTGTTGTGGCGGCGCCGTTGGCAACGGCATGCATGGTCAGGTGGTGCCAGCTCTTCAGCGCGACGCTGGGGACCAGACGGGTGTACGTGGGGGTGCCGGTCGGCGAGGCAACCCGGAGCCACAGGGCGCCAAGGCCGTTGTTGGCCCGGAAGACGTCCAGCACCCTGGTCCCGTTGCCGAAGAACCGGAAGTAGGGGACATTGTTCGTGTCGACGCCCTTGGCAGCGACATTGAACCAGCCGTCTGCGTAGACATCCTTGCTGCCGTTAGGCAGGGGCACGGAAAAATTGGCCATGGATCCGACGGTGTTGGTCACGTGCAGCAGTGCGGAGCATTTTCCGGTGTGCGAGTTGGCCGAAGAAATCGTAGCCGTACCTGTCCCGCCGAGGTTGGGGGCGCTGAAGCCCGATGCTGAGATGGTTTGATTCTCAAAGCTCGTCGCCACAACTGTGGTGCCCGGAAAAGTATTGGTGGGTGGCGGCGTGCCGGGCGCGCACGTGACAGCTTGGGCCGGTGCGGCCCCGACGGACACTCCCGCCACAACCAACAAATTTAGAGCCGCTATTAAGCCGACCCTTCGCAGTCCAATCATTGATCTGCCCCCCTGCCTTGAAATCAAACTCCTGATAAGTGCATTTCAGACGTGCCGCGATAGCGGACGCCCTTGGCGGGAAGTGATCCGTGGGTCACGCACGAGGGCGCTCGTACTGCGATGCCTACCGCACAATATCGGCGGCGACTTGAGAAAACCTTGAATCAGCCGGGCAGCATCGCCAGCAGCACGGGAACGATGCCGAGACACACGAAGGCCGGCAGGGAGCAAAGCCCGAGGGGAACAACGAGCTTCACGCCAAGGGCGGCGGCCTGTTTCTCCGCCGCCCTGTAGCGTTCGCGCCGGATCCGGGCAGCCTGGGCATAGAGGATGGCAGAGGATGGCGCCCCAGTCAGGGCCGCGAACCGGAGGGCATCCTCCAGGGCGCGCAGCTGCGGCGCCATCGGGCTTGAGCTGCGCCAGGCGGTCTTCCAGTCAGCGCCTATGGCAAGGGCCGCCACAACGGGGCGCAGCGGGCTCCCGATTTCCGGGACGGCCAGGGCCGCGACGAGCTCCAGGGCGCGGCCGAGGCCTGCACCTGCGTCAAGCATCGCGCCGATCAGTTCGAGCATCATGGCCGTGTCCCGCAGCCCAGCTGTCCCGGCTTGTTCCCCGCTGCGGCGGACTTTCCCGGCCCGGCCGGCGGGCAGTTCATGCCGCAGCCTGGGCATGTGCCGCCGGAGTCGTCGTCGGGCCCGGGAACGGCCGGTGCACGCCACCAGCGCAGCCGCAGCGAGCAGCACCGTGACCGCCACACCGGCCAGCCCTGCGGTCACGGCGCCTGCCCCGCCGCGGACCGGACGAGCTTCGCCGCCCAGATCCGCCCGGCGGCCGTGAGGACGACACCCGCCGCGAAGGCCGCGAGGCCCGCCGGCTCGCGCAGCAGGACCATCACGGGATCCACGCCCAGCAGGGCACCGAGGATGAGGCCCAGGACCGGCAACCAGCTGAGTAGGCGCACCGTCGCCCGGGGACCGGCGAGCGCCGACTGCCGGGCGGCCTCGGCGTCGTCTTCAGCTTCAAGCTGTGCGGCGAAGCGCGTCAGGACGCCGGCCAACGGACAGCCGCTGGCCTCGGCCACGTCGAAGCAGGCGGCCAAGTCGATCCACGGCGCAAGTTCCCGGGCGGCCCGACGGCGGCCGGATCCGGGGCGGAGACCAGCGAGCTGGCCCGTGGCGGCGTTCCGGATGGCTGCGCCCACCGGGGCCCCGCCCCTCGCCGCGGCACGGGCGGCAGCCAGGGTGGCGAGTGAGGCCGGGGCCAGCGCTGCACTGTGGCGCGGGACCTCGGACCGGGAGTGTTCCGGCGGCGGCTTTCCGCCGTAGAGGAGCCAGAGCTCATCCCATAGCCGCGAGGGTGTGCGGCCTCCCTTGAGCAGGGCCGCCATCTGCTGGACGAGCAGGCCCATCGGTACGGCAGCCACAGGTCTCTGCCGGTGCAGGCGCGGGATGAGGGGTCCGCGGCCGGGATCCGCTCCAGTGCCGGGACCGGCCGGCGGGGCAAGCCGCGTCCGGGAACCGGCGAGCTGCCGATACCGCCCGGCCGGTCCGCCCGGCGGCGCAAGTGCCAACCAGGCGGCGAGCGCCAGGGCACCTATCAGGAGCGGAACCACACCGGGTCCCCCTCCACGGCGGGGTCCAGGCCGAGCCGATCCGCCAGCCGGGGCCACGCGGGGCCGCAACGGACGCCGCCCGCGCCGACGTCGAGTGCAACCGTGACAGTCAAGCCGGCATCAGTCTCCTCCAGCATGCCAATGCTGGCGACATAACGCGTGTTCCCCGCCCGGGCCACATGCACGACGGCGTCGAGCGCGCTTGCCACCTGCAGGCGCACCGCGTCATGCCCCATACCGGCCAGTGCCCCCAGCGCCGTCAGCCGCGCGGGAACCGCGGCGGCGGTGTTCGCGTGGATGGTGCCGCCTCCACCGGAGTGGCCTGTATTCAGGGCTGACAGGAGTTCCCGGACCTCAGCGCCCCGGCATTCGCCCACGACGAGCCTGTCGGGACGCATCCTCAAGGCCTGCCGCACCAGCTCGCCCAAATCCACCACCCCGCAGCCCTCAACGTTTCCGTGCCGCGACTCCAGGGACACGACGTGCGGGTGCAAGGGGTTGAGCTCCGAGGCGTCTTCAATCAGCACGAGCCGTTCGGCCGGGTGGCACAGCCCGAGGAGCGTCGCCAGGAGCGTGGTCTTTCCGGCGCCCGTTGCGCCGCTGATGAGAAAGCTCAGCCGGCGTTCGATCATGCGTTCCAGCACGGCCTGGACGAGGGCGCCGAACATGCCGAGCTGCCGCAACTCGACCATGGTGAAGACTTTTTCCCGCCGGATCCGCACACTCAGGAGTGTTCCCGCCGTGGAGATCGGCGGCAGGACCGCATGGACGCGGTACCCGCCGTCGAGTCTGACATCCACACAGGGTGAGCTGTCATCAAGACGCCGGCCGCCCGCCGCGACAAGCCGTGCGGCGAGGGCGCGGATCTGCGGCTCGCCGGAAAAGAAGACCGGCGCCTTCTCCAGGCCGTTTCCGCGGTCCAGCCACACCGCCTCCGGGCCGTTGACAAAAATGTCCGTCACGGCGGCGTCCCTCACCAGTGCCTGCAGCGGTCCCAGACCGTTCAGCTCCGCGCTGATGGTTTCGACGGCGGCCAAGGCACCAACAGTACCCAGAAGACGTCCGGTCGCCTGCACGGCGGCCGCCACCCGGGACGGCGTGACCGGGCCCGTCCCCGACATCACCGATTCCCGGACCGACTCCAGCAGACGCACGTCCGCGGCACTGTGCGCCCGCGGCCGGGGACCCTGGGGGCGGGGTGCGCTGATCGTGTCCGGCGGGACCGGCGCCGCGTGCGCGCTCACGGGAAGTTTCCGGCGCTGAGGTCAATGACCGACTCGGCGAACTGGCGGACACTGCGCTGCTGGCCGGATTCCAGCAGCCGCCCCAGTTCCGTGGCTGCGGTGAGCCCCCTGACCTCGGGCATGATGCTGTGCAGCCGAAGCCCCACTGCCTCGGCGAAGCGAAACTCGTCCAGCGCGGCCCCGGGTTTGGCCCGGACCACGAGCCCTGTTTCCACCGGAGGCAGTTCCTCTGCCAGGCGGGCGGCCGCGACGGCCGCGCGCAGCTGGGCGGGTGCGAGGAGGACTAACTCGTCACACTCCCAGGCGAAAGCCCGCAGCATCTCCTGCCCGCGGCCGATGTCGACAACCACGAGGTCGAAGGCGCGCCGGGCCGCATCCAGGACAGCCGACACCGGACCGGCGTCCAATCCGGCAGGCGCCTCCCGGCTGCCGGGCCATGACAGGAACGAGAAGCCGCCAGCTTCCGGCAAGGCATCAGCGAGCTGGTAAGGATCGATACTCCCGATGGCCCCCGCGAGATCGGGCCAGCGGAGTCCGTTGACGTCCTCGGCGGCGAGCGCCAGTTCCAGACCCCCGCCCCAGGGATCCCCGTCCACCAGGAGGACCCGGACCCCCTGCCGGGCAGCGGCCTGGGCCACCCAGACGGCCGCGGTCGTCGCACCTGCCCCGCCGCAGCCGCCGATAATGCCGAGGACGTGCCCGCCGGCCTCGGGTGAGCGGGAGCGGCTGAGGTATTCGGCAAGCCATGTTGCGGCCTGCGGGAGGACGGCAACGCGTTCGGCTCCGATGAGTGCCGCGAGGTGCCACAGGCTGTGTCCGCGCCCGTCCCCCTCCCCGTCCATGCCGACAAGCACGGCCGGAGCGCGCCTCCGTAGCGGCAGGTCGATGATGTCGCTGCCAACCAGCACCGCGGCGGAGGTGTCCCAGAAGGGGGCGGCTTCCTGCACGTCCCGCACCGTCCGCAAGCGTCCGCCGGCAGCCGCCACGATCCGTTCCACCTCACTGCGCAACACATCGGTTCCGGTGACCAGCAAGGTCTCCGCCGCGGCGTCGGGCAGCCATTGTTCTGGCCCGCGTGCGGGAAGCGGGTGGGGCTCGGATTGCTGGTGGCGGCTCATACCGCCACCTTCCCCCGGGACGGGGCCGGGCCGTAACCTCTCCCCCGCGCTATGTGGACAAGCTTCCCCGCGGCACAGGGCAGAATTGACCCTATGTACCTGCTGCTCGCCGCCCACGCTGACGGCGCAGCCCTGCAGGAACTCACTGCGGGCGGGGCCCCGCACCCGGCCGCCGCAGAACCGAAAGTGATCCGCTCAGCCGAGCTACCCGGCGTCGTACTCCAGCTTGAGAAGCAGCGGCCGCGCTGGATCTGGCACCGCACGCAGGCCTGGTACCCGGCACTCCTGGCGGCCGGGGTGGAGCTGGAACGATGCTACGACCTCACGCTCTGCGGCGCCATCCTGGCCCATTCGGAGTTCACGGCCCACACCTCCTATGCCCGAGACGCGGAGAAGCTGACCCAGGACGAGGAGCTGCAGCAGCCCCCGCGAACCCTCCTGCCGCCCCCTCCCCCGGCCGACCAGGACGCGCTGTTCGACGATCCAGGGCTCCGCAGCGTTCCACGGCACACCCCGGAGGAGCTCCGGAAAGAGTACGCCGCGCAGCAGGCTGCCCTCGGGGAAGCCGCCGGCGCGCCGGACAACCGCCAGCAGCGCCTGCAGCTGCTCCTGGCGGCGGAGTCCGCGGGCGCCATGATCGCCGCGGAAATGCAGCACACCGGCGTCCCGTGGCGGGAGGAACTGCACGAACGGATCCTCGTGGACCATCTCGGCCCGCGTCCTCCGCAGGGACACCGCCCGGCCAGGCTCGAGGCGCTTACCGGGGTGCTGCGGCAGCTGCTGCATTCGCCCGCGCTTAACCCGGATTCCCCGCAGGAGCTCATGCGGGCCCTGCACCGCAACGGCATCGAGGTGAAATCGACCCGCCAGTGGGAGCTGAAAGAATCCGCGCACCCGGCGATCGAACCGCTGCTGGAATACAAGAAACTGTCCCGGCTGCACGCAGCCAACGGCTGGGCGTGGCTCCATGCCTGGGTCAAGGACGGCCGGTTCCAGCCGGAGTATGTGGTGGGCGGGGTGGTTTCGGGCCGGTGGGCCTCCCGCGGCGGCGGTGCGCTGCAGATCCCGCGTCAGATCCGCGGCGCCGTGCACGCCGATCCGGGCCACAAGCTGATCGTGGCGGACGCCTCCCAGCTGGAGCCGCGGGTGCTTGTGGCGCTGGCCCAGGACTCCAAGATGGCGGCCGCGGCCCGGGACAAGGACCTTTATGCCGGCATTGCCGCGCAGGGTTTCGGCGGCGACCGGGCCAAGGCCAAGGTGGCCCTCCTCGGAGCCATCTACGGGGCCACCACCGGCGAATCCGGCCGGCTTATGCCCCAGCTGGCCCGCACCTACCCCCGTGCGGTCGGCTTTGTGGAGCAGGCGGCCCGCGATGGCGAAGCGGGCCAGACCGTTACCTCCCGGCTGGGCCGCAGCAGCCCGCCGCCGTCGGAAGGGTGGCGGCGGAGCCAGCAGTCCGCCACCGCCGAAGAACAGCGCCGCGCGGACGCCCTGGCCCGGTCCCGGGGGC
>JBKKDK010000244.1:0-9165 GCA_046708245.1 Arthrobacter sp. | reverse complement strand
GTCGTGCTCCGTGTACTCCAGCAGTTCGCCGATCGAGTAGCCGTTGTTCAGGATGTTGGCGTGGGTCAGCGTGGCGCCCTTGGGAAAGCCGGTGGTTCCGGAGGTGTACTGCAGATTGATGGCGTCGTGCGGGTCCAGCTCCGCCATCCGGGCCTTGAGGGCTGCGTGCGCGACGTCGTCGGCCCGCCGGAGCAGTTCCGCGTACGTCCACTCGGCCGGGGATTCCGGGACGCCGGCCGTCAGCCCGGCGAAGCCCGCATCCGGCAGGAAGACCAGCCCGCGTAGCTCGGGGCACGCCGCCAGGGCCTGCCGGGCCATCCCGGAGTAGTCGCTGTTGCTGTCCGACGGCGCTGCCACCAGCAGGCGCATGCCGTTCTGCCGGACTACGAACTCGAGCTCGTGGCTGCGGTACGCCGGATTGACGTTGACGAGGATGGCGCCGGTCTTGGCCGTCGCGTACTGCAGGATCGTCCACTCCGCGCAGTTCGGGCTCCAGATCCCGATCCGCTCGCCCTTGGCGACGCCGAGCGCCAGCAGCGCGCGCGCAAGGCGGTCGACGTCGTCGTTCAGCTTGGTGTAGCTCCACCGGCGGGCCTCCCCGCCGGGCACCGCTGCGGCCTCGATCAGGGCGTCGTGGTAGGGGAACCTGGCGACGATCCGTTCGAAATTTTCGCCGATGGTTTCCTCGAGCAGCGGGACGTCAGTGTCCCCGGCTGTGTAAGCAAGCATGATGCGACGCTACCAACAGACCGGCGGCAAAAGAAGGGCGATGCTTGGAAGCCCTACGAAATGTTTGGGACGCGGATGCCACGGCCCGGTATTGTGAAAACCATGACTGCACCCGTTGACCTCCAGGCCATTTTCATCCCCAACGACGGCGAGTTCTTCCGCGTGAAGCTCGCGCTGGAAATCGCGATCGACGAGGTGGTGACCGAGCCCGGTTGCATCCGGTACGAGCTCACGGAGGCCAGCGAAGAGAAGCTGGTGCTGACGGAGCGGTGGGCCTCGCAGGCCGATCTGGACATCCACTCGAAGGGCAGCGCGGTCCAGGACCTCAACGAGTCCCTCAGCGCCCTGCTGGCCGAGCCGGTCAGGCTCGAGCGGCTCTAGCCGGCAGGCGCATCCCGGACGTTTAGGCGTCCGGGATCTGGGTGCCGTCCTGCTGGTTGGCTGCGGCGGCCGCCTCGGCCTGGGAACGGGCCACATGGGCGTGGACCTCTTCCATGTCCAGTGCCTTGACGGCGTCAACAACCTGCTCGAGCTGCTGGGCGTTCAGGGCCCCGGGCTGGGAGAACACCAGCACCTTCTCACGGAACGCCATGAGTGTGGGGATGGACGTGATGCCGGCCTCGGCGGCGAGCTGCTGCTCGGCCTCGGTGTCCACCTTGGAGAAGACTACGTCCGGGTGCTTCTCGGAAACTGCTGAGTATGTGGGTCCGAACTGCTTGCACGGGCCGCACCATTCTGCCCAGAAATCAACGAGGACAATGTCGTTGTCCTCGACGGTCGATGCGAACTGTTCACCTGTAATGTCTACGGTAGCCATGGGTCAACGGTACGCGAGCGGCTTGGGAAAGTCCCCCGCATTTCGCTGATGGCTCATCCCGCGACGGGGCGGCAACAGACGCGGCGGGCCTACGCCCAGGCGTGCGGGGCGGGGCGCCGCGCCCCGGGAAGTGCGTTGGTTTCGCGCCATTCGTGGATCCATTCGGGCAGTTCGAGGCCGGCCGGCGGTTCGCCGAATTCCCGCAGGATCTCTTCCTGGCCGACCGGTTTCCCGTTGCTGAGGAGCCTGGTGGCGATGTAGGCGCGGGCAAAGATTTCGCCGTCCACCACCATGCGCTGCTCGAAGTAGATCGCCTTCGCGTCGAGGCCGATGATCTTCGTTTCGATGGTGTACTGCTGCCAGAGCTGGAGCGAGCGGCGGAAGGCGATGGTCTCCCCCGCGGCCACCGGGCTCCAGCCGCGGCGGCGCATCCGCTTCCAAGTACCGCTGCGGGCCATGAGATCGAAACGGCCCAGGTCCATCAGCGAAAAGTACATGCCGTTGTTGACGTGCATGGCGATGTCAATATCCGTGGGCAGGACCCGGAGCGGCAGGGACGAGGTGTCCCAGATACTTAGCGGCGTCCGCCGCGAGGACGTGAACAGCAGGGCCAGGGTACGAAACAGCAGGTGCATGCCCGTTATGTTACCCGCGGGTAACACCAGTGCCAAGTGCGTTCCCTGCCGGTCCGGACCAGGAGGCGCGGGAGGAGATGTGGCGGAAGATCATCCCCGCCGCCACCCCGGACGTCTGGGTCGCCGTCGACAGCGCCGAGATCATCGGCTGGGCCTCCGCGAGCGCGGGACGGGACGCGGATGCCCCGCGGCCGTTCGAACTCGAAGGGATCTACGTGCTCGCCACCCACTATGGGTCCGGGGCCGGGCAGCTGCTCCTGGAGGCGGCCGCGGGTGACCACGCCGCCTACTTGTGGATTGCGGCGGACAATCCGCGCGCTCTCGCCTTCTACCAGCGCAATGGCTTTGTCCTGGACGGGGCGGAGGCGACCGCGGAGCGGGGCGGAGGCGACCGCGGAGCTGGCCGGAGTGCCGGTGCGGATCCTGCGCATGGTGCGGTAGCTTGCAGCACGGTGCCGGCCTGCCGGGCATCCGGGCTCAGTACAGGATGCGCTGGTACAGCATGTGGTCCTGCCAGCTGCCGGCAATCCTGAGGTAGTCGGGGGCCAGCCCGATTTCCTCGAAGCCGGAGCGCTTGAGGATTCTTTGCGAGGCGCCGTTGTGCGGCAGGGTCGCGGCCTGGATCCGGTGCAGTCCCAGCTCGGTCCGGGCCGCGCCGACAGCGAACGCGACCGCCGCCGAGCCGATTCCTCGGCCGTTGTACTCCCGGTCCACCCAGTAGCCGAGGTGGGCGCTGAGGAAGGGGCCGCGGACAATGCTGCTCAGGGTCATCACCCCGACGATGCGTCCGCCGTCGAGCAGGACCCAGGGCACGTCCGACCCGGCGATGAACAGGGCGAGCTTGGCTTCGATGCTGGCTCTCTGCCCGGCAACGGTGAAGAATTCCTCGGCGCGCCGCGGCTCCCACGGGGCCAGATGTTCTCTGTTGCGCTCGTACGCCGCGCATAAGGCCTCGGCGTCGGACAGTCGCAGCACGCGCGCCCGGACAGTGCCCGCCAAGGCTGTGCCGGAGCTGAGGGATTCCATGCCCCTAGTAAATCAAACGGACACTTCCAGGACCGTCTCCCAGCCGTCCTCGTCATCCCACTGCTCCCCCACTACCTGAAAGCCGTATTGGTCCAGGAGCCGTCGTGAGGGTGTGTTGTCGGGCCGCACGGAGGCCCGGACGACTGCGACCCCCGGCTGGTTTCCCGCCCTCTCCAGCAGGATCTCGAGGGCGCCCCGGGCGTAGCCCCGCCGGCGGTGCGCGGGATCGATCGAGTAGCCGACCTCCACCATGCCGGCTCCGTCCGGAGGTCCGTGGTAGCCGGCCCGGCCCACCGCGTGGCCGGAGGCCGTGTCGATGACCAAGCGCGTTACCCACGCCGCATCCGCGGGACTGCGGGCAATCTGGTCTCGCCGCATCCGCCAGACACCGGTGCATCCGGGGCTGGCGAGGTAGGGCGTGAGCGGCAGTCCGGTCGCGGCGCGGGCCGCGGCAAGGTCGCCATCGGCCAGTGCTGCGAGTGCGCGCTGCGGCAGCTGTACAAGCGCCAGGCCTGCGGTCCGGGATACCCAGGGCTGTTCGGTCATTCGCATTCGGCCATCATGGCAGGGTGCCTCCTGTCCCGCTGCTCCACAGCATCGCCAGGGAAATCCTGCAGGCGCCGCACTTCCCTCCGCCGGCAGGCCCAACTAGCATCGTGGGAGGCCGCCCGCCGGTTCCTCGGAAACTCGGGCGGCGGGGGATTTGGGGGTCTTGACATGTACGAGAACCGGACCGGCACGACGTCCGGCAGCACGGGAGCGCTGCTGGAACTCGTCCTGGACAACGCCGCGACCGGTTCCGAGGTGGAGGAGTTCCTCGCCGGCCTGGCCGCACTGGCAGGGCACCGGTTGTCGCGTCCGGAGGCGGATGTGACCTGCGGCATCACACTGTACCGGCGGCGGAAACCCGCTTCGACAGCCGGCAGCGGCGGCGACGATGCCCGCAGCAGCATGCAAGTTGCCCTTGACCTCGACGCCGAGAGCTCCGGCGTCGTGTGCCTCTACTCCTCCCGCCCCGGGGCCTTCTCCGACGCTGACCGGGAGGCCGCCGAGGAATTCGCGGCCGAGGCCTCCCGCGCAGTCCTGCTGGTCCTGCAGGTCGCCATTCTCAGTGACGCCAGGGACGACCTCGCCGCCGCCATGCAGTCGAGGACCATCATCGATATGGCCGTCGGCGCCATCATGTCCCAGAACCGGTGCCAGCGGGACATCGCCTTCAAGATCCTCCGGAACACGTCAAACAACAGGAACATGAAGATCCGCGACGTCGCCGCCGCGGTCATTGCGGGCATCGCGGGGGACACCGACATGTCGGCACGCTTCGACGAATAGACCAAAGGAGGCTTCTGTGGAGGACCAGTTTGATCTTGAACGCTTCGTCACCGCCCAGGACTCGGGCGGTACCTACCATCAAGCCGTGCGGGAACTTCGCAGCGGCTCGAAGCGGAGCCACTGATGTGGTTCGTTTTCCCCCAGCTCGCAGGCCTCGGGCACAGCGCAACGGCCAGGCGGTACGCCATCTCCGGCCTGGCTGAGGCCAAGGCCTACCTCCGCCACCCGGTGCTGGGTCCGCGCCTGGTCGAAAGCGCCGAGGCCGTGGCCCGCCTCGAGGGACGGACCGCCGGGCAAATTTTCGGCGGCACGGATGAACGGAAGCTGCGCTCGTCCATGACGTTGTTCCTTCGGGCCGGACCGGACGAGCCAGTCTTCCAGCGGATCCTCGACCAGTACTTCGAAGGACTGCCGGATGCCGCCACTGACCAGCTCCTGGGAACACCGGGCTGACTGCGCGTTTTCCGGACGGGCCCGGACCCGTCTAGCCGACCTGCTCGGCCAGCGCTGTGATCATCCGTTCCATCCGGGCGATGCCGACGTAGCGGCCGGCGTTGTCCGTCACCAGCAATGGTTCGAACCGGCTGGTCTTCGCCCGGGTCATTGACCGGGCGAGGGCCTCGCCCAGCGGTGTATCCAGGTTCACCCGCATGCCCGGGCTCACCATCCCTAGCCCGGCACTGTCAGCGTCAAACACCGAGACGGGCCGGAGGTGCTCGCCGAGCAGCACCACAGACTGCAGCGCCGGGTTCGCCGCGAAAGCTTCCGCCGCGAGCGCGGGGCTGGTGGCCGTAGCCGCCGCTTCCAGAATGTCCCGGACGACTGCCTTGTGGACGACCTGCCGCAGGGAGGCCAGCCGGTGCGCCAGATCGAGATCGATGCCGGGCCATGGCTGGGCGGGCCTGGCCAGGCAATAGCCCTGCACCAGTGGCACGCCGAGGGACACCAGGGTATCGAGCTCTTCCACGCGTTCCACCCCCTCGGCGAGGATCCACGCGTCCACGCGGCTGGCGAACGTTCCAAGCATGCTGACCAGGGCGCGTTTGGCCTCATCCTGGTCAATGTCCTGGATCAGTCCGCGGTCAATTTTGATCAAAGAGGGCCGCAGCGCCAGCAGGTGCCGCAAACCCGCGTAGCCGGCGCCGGCGTCGTCGATCGCAATCAGCGCGCCGGCGGCACGCAGCTGGTTGAGGTCCGGTTCCAGCTCGACATAGGAGTCGATGGGGGTCTGCTCCGTCAGTTCGATGACGAGGCCCGCCAGGCTGCCCTCGTCACGCCAGACGCTGCGGATGTTTTCCGTGACCAGCAGTTCAGGGGAGACGTTGACGCTCAGGAAGCAGTTTGGCGGCAGGGTGGTCCGCGCCGCGAGCGCAGTCCGCAAGGCGGCCGCTTCCAGTTCTGCCGCTCGGCCGTGCGACCGCGCGGCTGCGAACCAGGCTTCGGGGTTCTTCTCGGTGAAGCCGGGGAACCGGGCCAGGGCTTCGTACCCCACCACAGTTCCCCGGGAAGTATCAACGATCGGCTGGTACACCGAGGACAGGCCGTCACCGCGGCAGGCTGCTGCCAAAAGCTCGTCCCAGTCCGTCGTCGCAGCGTCGGATCCGGGAGGCGGCCCGTCTGCCGCGGGAATCAACTAACCGGAACGATGGCGTTGCGTACAGACCGGACCAGCTCTGCCGGCACCTCAACCAGCCCGTGGGCTGCTGCAGCGTGCGCCGCAACGTTGGCCAGGATTTCATCGTCCGTGCTGCACACCCAGCGGGCTTCGCAGCCCGGTACTACATCTCCACATGCAAACGACTTCACTGCTGCTCCTCATATTCGACGGCGAACTGCACAACCCTACTCCGGCATCCGCGCAATGACGGTGACGGTCGGTGTGCACCGGGGTGTTGTCCGGCCTGAACCGGGGTGTACTTTGGGCGAATGATCAGCATCGGCTCCGTCGTCATCCGTGTCGATGATCTCCGCCTTCAGCTAACCTTCTGGACGGCCGCCTTGGACTACGTGCCGCAGCGGCCTCCCAAAGAAGACTTCGTTGTCCTCGGGCCGAGGGATGGGACCGGTCCGAACATCTCGCTGGACCGGGTTCCCGCGGCAGTCCAGGTCCCGCCCCGCATCCACCTCGACCTGTATTCGGACCAGCAGGACGCGGACGTGGAGCGCCTCCTTGGTCTCGGGGCCAGCCGGGTCGATTGGAGCGGCCGCCCGGCGGATGCGGACTATGTGGTCTTGGCCGATCCGGAAGGCAACCGCTTCTGTGTCGTCGACACCGCCGGTGCGCCCGGGGCGGGTTAGGCGGGATCCGGCGCCGCAGCCGCGCTGGCGGCGCCCGCAAGCGCGGCGGCTTCGAGCCGTGCCCGGTGCGCCACCCACTCGTCCGGTGTCCGCGGGGTGAGGTTGGGGTCACCCGGACGCTGCCCGGCCGTCCCGTCCACCAACTCCCGGAGGATGTCGGCGTGCCCGAGATGCTGGGCTGTTTCGACGCACATGTGGACCAGAATCTGGTGCAGGGTCACGTGGCGGCGATCTTCAGGCCACCACGGCACTTCGCCGGGGGCATCGACGGGGAGCTGTTCGATCGTGGCGTCGCTGTGCGCTGCCGACAGCCGGTGCAGTTCGATGATCTGCTCCCGCGTCTCATCCGCGGCAGCCCACATATCCGCATCCGGTTCCGCGTCGTCGGCAAACCAGGGCAGCTCCAGTCCGGCGGGCCGCCCGAACACTTCGCCGAAATAGCCCAGTTCCACGCTCGCCACGTGCTTGACCAGGCCGAGCAGGCTGGTGCCGGTCGGCGTCAGGGGCCGGCGGACGTCGTACTCGCTGAGCCCGTGGAGCTTTCCCAACAAGTCATCGCGGCGCGTACGCAGGTACCGGTGCAGAACTGCCTTTTCATCCATGACGCGCACTATACCGAACACGGAGCGGCGGGTCGGTGGGGTTGAAGCCGGGACAAGTATCGACGCGCGGGCTTCAGCGGAGGAGGATTAAAGGGCAGTCACCATAAGGAGGTCAGTGATGTGCTATCAGTATCACCGGGACTTCCGGCGCGACGTCCAGAAGGATGCCGCCAAGGAACCTGAGGTGCGCCCGGAGCCCCGGGTGGAGGAGGAAGCATTCAAGTTCTGGGCTTTCCCCCGCCGCAGCCGTGAATTCACGGTCGAGGAACCGGCAACGGTCGACCGGACCCGTGAGAAGGTATAGCCCCGGCAAGACAACGAAAGGCCCCTCAGCGAGGGGCCTTCCGCTCTTCCCGGACCGTTTCGGACGGAACTGTGCGCGCCGGGCCGGGAAGTGCGGAAGACTGTAAGTCCTCGATCACAAAGGTTTGGATTCACATTGATTAATCTCCAGCAGGACGCCGACGGCTTTATCCGTATGAACAGGCACTATCCCGGCAGCACGCGCATCTCCATCACGTTCAGCGACGGTTCCACGGAGGAATTCTCCGGTCATCAGCTCAACGCGGCCTACGACCAGGCCCTGGCCGTGTACCGGGCGCAGAACCACCTGGACGCAAAAGGATATTCGCGCGCACCGAAAAAGACGGTCCAGCCGGCCAACAAGATCGAGTTCGTTCCGGTTCATCCGGGGATGGGCCAGTAGGGCAAGGCCTATTGCCCGGGCTTTATTGCCCGGGCGGCCGGTAAGCCGGTGTCTTCTTGGCCGCCTGGTCGATGTCTTCCGGTGTCATGAGCGGCTTCAGATGCACATTCACCGAGCCCGACGAATTGATCATCAGCGACAGGGCGGCGGCGTCGGCCTGTTCCGGGACCTCGAAGACCCCGAGGACGTCGGTCTCGCCAAATGCGTAGTAGAAACATTCGAGCGATCCGCCGACGGAATTGAGGGCATCCACCAGAGCCTCGCGGCGCTTTGTACCGCCTTCGCGCATGAGGCCCTTGATTCCGTCACCCACATAATTCGCTTCGAAGAGATATTTCGTCATGGTTTTTTCCTGTCCCCTGAAGTCCGGGACTCGGGAGTCTCACGGCCTGCACTGCGCCATCGAGGGAAGCCCCGGAGCGGTCCCCGGAGTGGGTCCGTGCGCACATAGTAGGCCCGCACGCTTTGCCTGACAACGCCTCTCGGCTAGCCGCAGGCTACTGCTGCTGGACTGTGTAGCCGACGGCGAAATAGACGGAGGAAATGAGGGCGGCGGCGGCGATGGCGTAGCCGACGGCGAGGGCGGCGGCTGCCAGCCCGCGGCCCCGCTCGTTCCGCAGCTTGATCTGGTTCAGCGCCACATGCCCGGCGCCCACGGCGAAGACGGCGAGGACCGCTGCCCCGGCCAGGACGGTGCCTGCCGCGGCCAGCCCTGCCAGGGCCACAGCCGCGATGGCCAGCCGGTTGTAGCGTGTGTCCTTGAATGAGTGGTCCTCAGCCATGCCCGTTGCCCCAATGCCCGTAGTTGCTGAGTCTAGCCCTGCCGTAAAGGACGGCGGGTGCGGGCCGCGCCATGGCGAAAAGGGCAAAGAAAATGCCTCCGGAACCTGATGGTTCCGGAGGCTTTTCCAAGGGTGGCAGATGAGGGATTCGAACCCCCGTAGGCGTTGCCAGCTGATTTACAGTCAGCCCCCTTTGGCCGCTCGGGTAATCTGCCGAACTTCAAAAGAAGATCACTCG
>JBKKDK010000243.1:0-3485 GCA_046708245.1 Arthrobacter sp. | reverse complement strand
TCCACAGTGCAGGAGGACCCGACGTGGATCTTGATCTGCTGCTGCAGGAACCTGGCAGCCGAGGCCGCCCCGTCGGCGGAGACGGTCTCGCGGCGTTCGATCTTCACCGTGAGCTGGTCCATGCGCTGACCCTCGGGGCGGGTGAGCTCGAGCTGGAAGTGCGGGCTCAGCTCCGGAATGCGCAGCGCGATCTCCTCAATCTGCGAGGGGAACAGGTTTACGCCGCGCAGGATGATCATGTCATCGCTGCGGCCGGTGATCCTGCCCATCCGGCGGTGCGCGGGGCGGGCGGTGCCCGGCAGCAGGCGCGTGAGGTCCTTCGTGCGGTACCGGATGATCGGCAGCGCCTCCTTGGTCAGGGAAGTGAAGACCAGCTCGCCGTGTTCGCCGTCGGCCAGGACCGAGTCCACGCCGACGGCGGGGTTGAACGCGTCGACGATCTCGGGGCGGAAGTGGTCCTCCCAGATGTGGCTGCCGTCCTGCGTCTCCACGGCTTCGCCGGCCACGCCCGGGCCCATGACCTCGGAGAGCCCGTAGATGTCGCAGGCTTTGAGGTTCATGGTGACCTCGAGCTCGTGCCGCATTTCCTGGGTCCACGGCTCGGCGCCCAGCACGGCGTACTTCAGCGAGGTGGACGCCGGGTCGATGCCCTGTTTGATCATGGCGTCGGCGATGGTCAGCAGGTAGGTGGGCGTCGCCAGGATGGCGTCCGGTTTGAAGTCCTGGATAAGGGTGATCTGGCGTTCGGTCTGGCCGCCGGAGATCGGGATGACCGTGCAGCCGAGGGCCTCGGCGCCGGCGTGGGCGCCCAGCCCGCCGGTGAACAGGCCGTAGCCGTAGGCGTTGTGGACCTTCATGCCGGGGCGGACGCCGGAGGCGCGCAGCGAGCGTGCCACGAGCTTGGCCCAGTCGGCGAGGTCCTTCTTGGTGTAGCCCACCACCGTGGCGCGGCCCGTGGTGCCCGAGCTCGCATGGATCCGGGCCACCTCGTGCTGCGGCACGGCGAACATGCCGAACGGGTACTCGAGGCGGAGGTCTTCCTTGGTGGTGAATGGGAATTTGCCGAGGTCGGCGAGCTCGCGGAGGTCCGTGGGGTGGATTCCGGCCTCGTCGAACTTGCGCTTGTACAGCGGAACCCGGTCGTAGGCGTAGGCCACGGTGTGCTGCAGCCGGCCGAGCTGCAGCGCCTCAAGCTCGTCGCGGGACATGGTTTCTTCGCGGTCCAGGACGGCATCATTGGTGGCGGCGACGGTTTCTTGGGTCATCTGGTTTGCCCGTTTCTATTTCTTGGAGATGGTGCGGCTGCGGCCGCGGAACTCGGCGATGAGTTCGCCCGGGGTGGTATCGGTGGGGAGCTGTCCCGGCAGCGTGGCGGCAGGGGCCGCGGCGCCCGGAGCCGACTGCAGTGCCAAAGGCGCGCCCGCGCCGGGGTCGGCGGCGTAGATCTGGATGTCGTACAGCCCGCTGCGCCCGGTGCTGGCGCGGCGGTTCGCGACGGCGGTCAGCACCTGTCCGCGGAAGGCCGGCTTCAGGAAGTTGATGTCGACGCCGGCGGCGACCGTGATGGCGGATTCCTCGCCCGGCAGCGGGGTGACCGGGTTGCAGGCGAGAGCGAAGGCGGTGTCCCCGAAGGCGAAGATCATTCCGCCGTGGGCCATGCCGAAGCCGTTGAGCATTTCCTGCCGGAGCGTCATGCGGACGGTGGCGTGCCCGTCGTCCAGCGCCACAACTTCGATGCCCATCCACTCCGAGGCGTAGTCGCCTTTCAGGATGGGGTGGGTGGCCCCGGAAACCGTCAGTTCAGCCATGCGTCATTGCCTCCAGCTTTATTTACCGAATGTTCATTAGGTAATCCCATTCCGGTGCCCGCTGTCAAGAGCCCGGCGCGGGATGACGCCGGTTCCGGACACGGCCAAGCCGGCCGCAGGGGCCACCACAGGGGCCGGAGAACGTAGGGTGGGAGTCAAGCAGCACCACACTTTCCAGCAAAGGGCGGACCATGGCTAAAGGAATCTACGTCAGCGCCACCACTCCGGGCTCCGGCAAGTCGCTGATAGCCCTGGGCCTGGCGGACACCCTGCACCGGCACGCGGACCGGATCGGATTCTTCAAACCCGTGGTCAACGGCCACGACGCCGGCGCCGACCCCATGGTTGCCGTGATGAAGGCCCGCTTCGACCTCGACGACGACCGGTGCCGCGGCGGCCTGACATTCGCCGAGGTCCGCGGGCTGCTGGCCGAAGGCAAGCGCGAAGAAATCGACTCGCGCTGCGTGGAAATCTTCGCCGAAATGGCCCGGCACTGCGACGTCGTGATCGTCGAGGGGACCGACCTCACCGGCCACGACGCCGCCGTCGAGTTCGACCTCAACGCCCGCCTCGCGAACAACCTCGCCGCCCCTGTCGTCGCCGTCGTCGGGGCCAAGGGCCGCACGGTCGCCGAAGTCGCCGACGCCGTGGAGGTGGCCCGCAAGGAACTTCTGGCCGAACGGTGCTCGCTCCTGGCGATCATGGTCAACCGCGCGGACCCGGCGGACCTCGACGCCATTGCCGCCGCGGTCCGCCCCGGCGCCTCCGGCCGGCCGGTCTACGTTTTCCCGGAACTTGAGGACATCGCCCGTCCCACCACCGGCGAGGTGGCCTCCGCGCTGGGCCTGGGCCAGGTGGCCGGGCTGCCCGACCTGGAACGCGATGTGCACTCCATCAAGGTCGCGGCCATGAACGTGGCCAACTTCCTGCACGTGCTCGACGACGGCGCGCTGGTGATCGTTCCCGGTGACCGGGCGGACGTGCTGGTCGCCTGCCTCGCGTCGTCCTTTTCGCCGGAGTTTCCCGTGCCCTCCGGCCTCATCCTCACCGGCGGGCTGGCCCCCGACGCCAACATCTACCCGCTGCTGGCGCAGGCCCCGTTCCCGGTGTTCGCCGCCCCGGACGACACCTACGTCACGGCCAAGCGGGTCTCCGAGGTGCGCAGCGAGATCTGGTCCGGACACCGCCGGAAGGTGGCCTCCGCCCTGGGTCTGTGGGCTAAGAGGGTGGATGAGGCGGAACTGCTGGAACGGCTGCACCTGCCGCGGCCGGAGCGGATGACGCCGCTGCGCTTCCTGCACGAGCTGATCGAACGGGCCAGGTCCGAACGCCGGCACATCGTCCTGCCGGAGGGCACGGACGTGCGGATCCTGCGCGCCGCCGAAATCCTGCATCGCCGGGATGTCTGCGAGCTCACCGTGCTGGGCCGCGAGGCCGACGTCCGCGAACTCGCGGCCACGCAGGGCATCGACCTCAACGGCATCAACATCGTGGACCCGGCCACCTCGGAGCTGCGGCGGGGCTTTGCCCAGAAGTACGCGGAGCTGCGGGCGCACAAGGGCGTGGACCTGGCCAAGGCGCTGGAGGTCATGCAGGACGAGAGCTACTTCGGCACCATGATGGTCCAGCTCGGTGTGGTGGACGGCATGGTCTCCGGCGCCGCCCACACCACGGCCC
>JBKKDK010000242.1:0-3334 GCA_046708245.1 Arthrobacter sp. | reverse complement strand
GAGGCCGTTACGATCGAGTTGGTTCCGAAGGTCGCACCAGCATTCACTGCCGTGTACGCCGCCCACGTTCAGAACCTCGGCTGGATGGCGAACGTTTCGGATGGGACCGTCGCCGGGACCACGGGTCAGGCCCTTCGGGCCGAGGCGTTGCGCCTCAACGTGTCCAGCACGGCTTACACCGGGGACATCGAGTGGCGGGGGCATGTGCAGAACATCGGCTGGCAGCCATGGACATCCTCGGCCAGTCCCATCGGCACGACCGGGGAAGGGCTACGTTTGGAAGCGTTTGAAATCAGGCTGAGCGGTGAGATGGCGTACCATTACCGAATCCACTACCGCGCCCACGTGCAAGATTCGGGCTGGCAGCCATGGGTCGCCGACGGCGGAACGGCGGGCACATCGGGCATGGGCAAACGGACCGAGGCCGTGCAGATCCTCCTCGCACCCAGAACCGGAGGCTAGGTTAGCCGCGAACCAGATGCTCCGGCAGCTTCACGGCGGCCGAGTCCAGATCAGGCCGGCCCGCAGGTAGCGCAGCGGGGGCCGGAACGAATTTCCCGTCCAGGTGACGTCGGCGGCGACCTCCACGACGAGCGGCTCCACCCACGTCAGCGGGAGGGGTTCCCGTCCGCCGAACCGGCTCACGGACCGCTGGACGTCTTCAGGCCACGGGTGGATATCGCGCGCGGTGTGCAGGTGCCATGCGAGGGCGCCGGCGGCTGACCGGCCCAGTGCGGCTGTGGTGCCGACGATCACGAGTTCCCCATACGTCGGCAGGGCGGCCACTATGGCGGCGGGCCTGTCGCGTCACCCGGTGACGGCCGCGCACACGACGTCGATGGTGTCCCAGTGCTTGACCTTCAGCCTTATCTGCACTAAGCGAGCAAGCGCTAGACGCCGAAGTCTTTCCGAGACACGGGCCGGCCCGGCACGTCTTCGATCAGTTCGATCTTCCTGGGAATGATGTTCGTGTCTCAAAACGTCGTTTTTCAAGACACTAAGGCAGCAGAACTAAGAGCGGTGTCATCGTCCGTTTGTCGCACGTTCACAGGGCAGTTTCTCGGGCGAGTCATACGGGAATCATCCGGTAGCCGGAATGACAGGCCCTCGTGAAGCAGCGGTTGGCCCTCGGCTAGGCCGGAGGGGGACCCTCTTTCGGGACGTTATGCGGACGCGCCTCTTACGGACGTTTTTTAATGCCCCGGCATGGACGGTCAGGAAAGCCTGCATCTTCTTGAGGCATCCCAGCTAGTGCACTCGGTGTTGGCTGCTGTTCGGCTCCCGGTAATCCGACCAACGCGAAATGGGTGCGCTTAGGATGACCACATGAGCATCCCCGAAGATCCCGGCGAACCTCTGCAGAAACTGCCAGCGGGAATGCCGAGAAGGTACGCAGAATATAAACCAGTCACTTCGGATGCCCTGGTACCCCCGCCAACGAACGTCGGCGGATACGACGAACTCCTCAGCTATTTCCAAGCGCGAGGACAAACACTGTCACGCAGAGCAGAAAGCCTCGCCACTCTTGATCAAGCCATCAATGATGGTTTGCCGGCCGAGCTTGCCCGCCCTATCGGGATGTTCTACGGAGATCTCCTCACGCACACTGTTCCCGGCGCCCACTGGGAAGTAGTCCAGGAGGGATACCCTCTGGTTCGTATCACCAGGAAAACTGCCGTCGACGTCGTTCGAGTCGCACTACGGCGCCTGGCTACCCCTGAGCCCACCCTCGAACAAAACTATGCCCACGCCCTCGAACTCGTCAGGCAAGAACCGTAGAGGGTTCGCTCAGCGGACTGACTTCAGCCAAGCCCCAGGCCGCCAATCGGCAAGGGAATCTGCGCTCTCAACGTAGAAACTGTCTCTATCGAAAAGTGGGCAAGGGCATTAGTGTCGGAGCAGTCAACCTGGGGGATGTGGTGGGGGAGGCGATCAGCATTCCTTCTCGCATAGCTCAATGAAGAGCAGCCAATGAGAGGCAGCGGCACTTTGATCGAATCAGCAACTTTCGTGCTCAAGGCATTCGAGCATGTCGTGGACTTCGTCGTGGAGCCCTTTCCTCCGACAGATCCCGCTGCTGCCCTGCAGGCGGCCATGCGTGGTGAGAGGCAGGAAACTCCGTTGATGGTTCCACTGATTTACACCGGCGTGGCTGTGGGGCCAGTCGATTTAGCTATCGAGGTCCTCAGAGAGAGGCCGGAGAATACCGCGACTGCCTGGGAGGACATTCATGAGTTGTCCCTGACGTTCCCTGAAGGCAAGGCGTACTTCAACGAGCCCACAGGCCGGGACAGGAAGGATATAGGGACCATTGAGGGCGAGGAGAAGGGCACATACCGCGTCCGGCTTCACGCCACGGGCCGCGACACCGCCTTTGATGATGTCGTGGAGTCGCCAGTTGAGCGTCACCTGGTCCAGTTCTGGAAGGAGCCACCATCACCGGTGTCTGTCCTGTCATCGCAGTCAGAACGTGGCAAGAGCCTGCCAGGTTTCATAAAGATGTGGCAGGGACCACCCGGTGCCACGGCCGGCAGTGAACCACAACTGCTAAACAGCCCGCCTAGCGGTTTGGCGTTAGACAACCTCGGTGGAGCAACCTAAGGCCTTTGCGACCAGGTGGCAGAGTGATTCGATGTAGCCCCGACTATGAAGGGTGAGCATGGAGCCTTTTGGGGCTACCTGTCGAGGCAAGAAGGGCTGCTATGGCCGCTGTAAAGGCTGGCGCGTAGAACCAGCCAATGCTGGCAGAACCTATGACAACGAAGACAGCAAGTGCAACCGCAGTTACGACAGACACTTGTTTCCGTGCACGTCCTCGTAACAGGAGAGGTAAGCCGGTCAGGGCCACGGGGATGAGCAACAGCACGAAGATGGATGGCCCTACTGTCTCTAGCAACGTCGACTGGCTAACTTGCATTGGCCCACCAGCCGTCAGTTTTGCCACGGTGTACACGGGAACCAGTAACAGGATCAAGGAAGCAGCGATCGCGAGTGAGAAGGCGAGGGCCTGGCGAACATTCTTCCGGTCGGGACGGCGTTTCATGTGACTCCCCTTAGGCAGCTGTACAGGTCAACGAAAGCACTGTCCGGGAGATTCCACTAGGTGATTGTCCAGGCTTGAACGAGGGTGTCCCGCTGAGCGTTCGGCTAACGGCCACAGACCGTCCTTCCTGCATGGATACGAGGAGTTAGCTTCATGGTCAGAGCGGGGCAGTTGTCTGCTTCCGCAGCCGGATGGCGCGGTCACGTTTATCGCGCAGGTGTCCCAAGGTAAGTTCCAGTCCGTCGAGCTCGCCTTTCCACCCCTCTGTTTCAGCTCGCTCCCTTCTAGCGA
>JBKKDK010000241.1:0-13414 GCA_046708245.1 Arthrobacter sp. | reverse complement strand
TCGGGCAGCTTCACCTCGAAGTCCTGTTCGACGCCGACGAGGCTGCGGCCTTCGCTGCTCATCAGCAGCACGTACTGCGCCAGCTTCCGGACCATGGCCTCGGCGCGCTGGAAGTCCAGTTTGCCTTCCCAGTTGTCCTTCATCCCAAGAGCCGGCCAACGGCGCACCAGCTCGGCCACATATTCGCTGCCCGAGGCGTCCGGGAAGTCCTGGGCGATGGCGTGGACCAGCGTTCCGAGGCTCCGGGCGAAGTCGGTCGCCGCCTCGCCGCCGGCGGCCTGGACGAACCAGTCCAGGGGCGATTTCTGCACAGTTTCCACCTTGGAGGGTGAGACGTAGACGGTGCCTCCCGGCGGCACCACGGGTTCTTCGGAGGACAACGGCGCCAGGCCCCACCAGCTGCCGGGGTGCGCCCCGGGCACGGACGGCACCGCTGCGGCCAGGGCGCCGAGCACAGCAGTCGCCTCGGCTGCCTCGGGCCCCTCCAGCTGGGCATACTGGCGCAGCTCCGCCACGAGGGCCCGGAGCGTCAACGGCCGCTCCACCGGGGTCAGGCCGCGCCGGTCCTGGTCCGGAGGCAGCGGCGCGACGTAGTCCAGGAATGAGGACGGCTGCTCGTCTTCGGAGGAAACCGCGGTGCAGATCAGCGTTTGCCGGGCCCGCGACACGGCGGTGGAAAAACTCCGGAGCTCGTCGTAGCGGATTTCCCGCAGCCGGCTGAGCGGATCCAGCTGCAGTGCGTATTCGACGCCGTGTTCGACGGCGTCCGCAAACAGGGTGCTGCCCAGCAGTTCGCCACGGAGCCGGGTGTTGGGCCAGACCCCCTCCTGCAGACCCGGGACGATCACCACCGGCCATTCGCGTCCGGCGGCGCTGGCGGGGGTCATGAGTTCCACAGCATCCTCCAGCTGCGCCCTCGCGGCCAGGGTGTCCATGGGAAGTTCCTGGCTGAGCAGGTACTCCAGGAACTGCTCGGGCCCGGAGCCGGGGAGCTGGTCCACAAAGCGTTCGGCGGTGTGGAACAAGGCCATCATGGCGTCGAGGTCGCGGTCAGCGCGTGCTCCCGCGGCGCCCCCGGCCAGTGCCGCCTCGGTCCACCGTGCGGCCAGGCCGGTGGAGTTCCAGAGCGCCCACAACACCGTTTCGGCGTTGCCGCCGGGCGCTTGGGCCGCTTCCCGGCCGGCCAGGATCATCCGGGCGATCCGGCGTGCGGAGCGGCCCTCGATGCCGAGAGCGGCCAGCGCACCCGGTTCCAGCAGGGCCTCGACGAGGAGCGCGTCACTGGTGCGTCCGCCGCCGCCGAGGATTTCGTCGCGCCGCAGCGATTGGCGCAGCCTGCGCAGTTCGATCGAGGTGGCGCCGCCGATCCTCGACGTCAGGAGCGATACGGCAGCTTCGGGCGTCAGCATGGCCGGGTCCAGCACGACGGCGTAGGCCTCCAGCAGGGGCCGGACCGCGACTTCGTCCCGCACGGCCGATTCCGCCACCGGGATCCGGACGGGGATGCCCTGGCCGGTGAGGTAGCGCTGCAGCTCGCTGAGCTGGCCGCCGTTGCGCACGATCACGGCGATCTCGCCCAGATCGCGGCCGTCGTTCAGCTGGGCTTCGAGGATCCGCTGCGCCACGTACCGGAGTTCGTGGACCGGGGAGGGCAGCAGGTGCGCCTCGACGCTGCCGGCGGCCACGTCGGCGGGCGGCGAGCCGTCCGGCTGTTCGAGCCGGCGCGCGGACTGCCCGCCGGCGCGGCGCGAAATCCGCCCGGCCACCGAGAGCCAGGCGTCCGCCACGGCGGGGGCATGGCGGTGCGCCGTCCAGAGCGGGCGCTCGAGCACTGTGCCGCCGGCAGGCGCGAGCAGGCGGGGCAGTTCGGCCACGAGGTCGGGACGCGCGCCGCGGAATCCCTGGACCACGGTGTCCGGCGACGACGTGATCAGGGCGTCCTTGCCGGCCGCGATGTCCGCGAGCAGTTCGAACACCGCAGGGTTCGCTTCCTGGACATCGTCCACAAGGACCAGCTGCAGGCGGTCGCGTTCGGCGATCAGGAAATCCGGGGCGTCCTGGAAGATCTGGCGGGCTGCGGTGATGATGCCGGCGGGGTCGAAGGCTTCGGGCATGCGCAGGTCCAGGACGTCGCGGTACTCGGCATACAGCCGGGCTGCGGCGATCCAGTCGGGCCGGCGGCAGCGGCGGGCAAGGACCGCAAGGTCCTCTGCCGTCCGGCCGGATTCGATGATCCGGTCAAAGAGCTGGCGGACTTCGTGCCGGAACCCCCGGGTCTGCAGTGCGGCCCCGAGGTCCTCGGGCCAGGGCAGCCCGAGCCCGGGCTGCGCGTGGCCTTCGAGGAGCTCCTTGATGATCAGGTCCTGCTCCGGTCCGGACAGGAGCTTCGGCTGCCGCGGCAGCGGCAGGATGCCCTCGGCCTTGGCGCGCCGGATGAGGTCGAAAGCGTACGACGCCCACGTGCGGGCCGGCGTCGTGCTCAGGCTCCGGTCCAGCCGTGCGGTGAACCGGTCCCGGAGCGAATCGGCGGCGAGCCGTCCGGGGGCCAGGATGAGCATCCGTTCCGGGTCCAGGCCGTCGCGGTGTGCCCGGCGTACGGCGGCTTCCACCAGCACCGTTGACTTGCCGGTCCCGGGCGCGCCCGGAATGAGGACGGGTCCGGAACCGTGCGGAACGTCGACGGCGGCGCGCTGGTCCGGTGAAAGGACCGGGACGGCGCTGTGCTGCTTGCGCGGCGGCAGAAGCCGGAGGCTGGCTGGACTGTTGCTTGATGGGCTGGCGGTTGATGGGCTGGCGGTTGATGGGCTGGCTGGCTGGTTGAAGCTGCTCACACGGTCATTTCATCATCGGGGGCCGACAGTTTATGCAAGGAGCGCTCCAGTCGCTCCGCGACGGCGTCGATCCGGTCAAAGTCGGCATCCGACGGCGCCCACCGGGCGGAGGTGAGGTCCACGCGCCAGCGTCCTTCGCCGGTGCGGAGGTACTCGGCATAGTTGCCCAGCAGGGGCGTGCGTTCGAGGATGTACAGCGTCAGGGCCTCACGCTCGTGCCCGGGCGGGGCCTCGCCGCTGGTCTTCAGGACCCGCCACCACGGAACCGAACTGCCGTAATGACTCATGGCCGATCCCACCTGCCGGGGGCCGCCGGATCCCAGGAGCTCAGCGACGTCGCCATAGGCCACCGCCGTACCTGCGGGGATAAGTGCCACCACTTCCAGCACCGCCTCCACATACTCCATCCGCATTGTTCAAGGCTACCGTCGGGACGCGGCCGGGGTGGCGCATTACTGTCGGGGCCAGCAGGTAGCGTTATGGCATGAGCACCTGGAACACCCTCCCCCGCGCAGCCTTCGACCTTGAAACCACCGGCAGGAACTCCCGCTCCGCCCGGATCGTGACGGCGTCGGTCACCGTGGTGGATTCTGCCGGCGGGATCATCACGGAGCACGAGTGGCTCGCGGATCCCGGCGTGGAGATTCCGACCGAGGCCTCCGACATCCACGGCGTCACCACCGAAAAGGCCCGCAGCGAAGGCCGGCCCGCCGCGGACGTGACCCGGGAGCTCGCCGCCGTGCTCCAGGAACTCTTCGACACCAACGTGCCGGTCATCGCGTTCAATGCCAGCTACGACTTCACCGTGCTCGCCGCCGAATCCGCCCGCTACGGCGTTCCCCAGCTGACCCGCTTCCCGGTGCTGGACCCCTACATCATGAACAAGCAGGTGGACCGCTACCGCAAGGGCAAGCGGACGCTCACCGCACTGTGTGAGGAGTTTGGCGTCAGCCTGGACAACGCCCACACATCCGCCGCCGACGCACTCGCCACCGTGCGCATGCTCGACGCCATGGCGGGGAAGTTCCCCAAGCTCCGGATGCCCGCCGGGAACCTGCACCAGCTGCAGGTGGAGTGGGCGTCGTCGCAGGCCGCGGACTTCCAGACCTACCTGCGCAAGACCAAGCCGGCCGCGGTGATCGAAGGCGACTGGCCGGTGCTGCCGCCCGAGGACGCCGGCCGCGGGGACTTCTAGCCGCCCGCGGCCCGGCATGCACGCACGGGGCTGCGATGCAGATCACAGTCCGTTCCGGACGCCGCGCGGCCGGGCCGGCCGGGCGGGGATTCTGCCCGCCTGAGCCGGGACGGCCGCGTTCCCGGCGCAGGGCCCGGAATACCGAAGATTCCACACTATTGATCCCTTTGAGGTGAACTTTCTGCGGAAGTGGCTGCCAAATGGTGCCGCTGACATAATTTAGTTCAGAAGAATGCGTGTGCTATGCCGCGCCCAATCCGCAACCGCCAAGGGATCAATGATCACAGTTACCGACCTTCGCAAGGTCTACCGGCAGGGCAAGAAGGAAGTGGTCGCCCTCGACGGCGTCACCCTTTCGGTGCCGAAGGGGTCCATCCACGGCATCATCGGGCATTCCGGTGCCGGAAAGTCGACCCTCGTGCGCTGCCTGACCCTGCTGGACCGGCCGACGTCCGGCTCCGTCAGCATCGACGGCACCGAACTCAGCTCCGTCCGGGACTCGGAAATCCGTGCTGCGCGCCGCCGGATCGGCATGGTGTTCCAGCACGCCAATCTGATGGACTCCCGGACCGCCGCCGGTAACGTGGCGCACCCGCTCGAGCTCGTGAAGACCCCGAAGGACACGATCCGGAGCCGGGTCGCGGAGCTCCTGAAGCTCGTGGGCCTGGCGGGCTTCGAAGACGCCTACCCTTCGCAGCTTTCCGGCGGCCAGCGCCAGCGTGTTGGCATCGCCCGGGCCCTCGCCTCGGACCCGGACGTCCTCCTGTGCGACGAGCCCACCTCCGCCCTGGACCCGGCGACGACGGACGAGATCCTGGACCTGATCCAGGAGCTCACCACGCGCCTGCAGCTGACTGTGCTGATCATCACGCACGAAATGAACGTCGTGAAGCGCGTCTGCGAATCGGTATCACTGCTCTCGCACGGCAGGATTGTCGAACACGGCGCCCTGCGGGACGTCGCCGGCGACCTGGACAGCAAGCTGGCGCGGGCGCTGCTTCCGCTCCCGGCATCGGAGCCCCTCCACGGCGCCCTGCAGGGCGGGCCGGCGCTGGAGATCCTCTTCTCCGGCGACAGCGCCAAGGAACCCGTGCTGACCGGCGTCGCCCGGCACTTCGACATGGACATCAATGTCCTGGCCGGCAGCGTCGAGACGCTCGGCGGCCAGCAGTTCGGCCACCTGCGCGTGCAGCTGGCGGCAAACGCCGACGTCGACGCCGTGCTGGGCTACCTGCATGCCCGCGGCATCGCCGCCAAGCGGGCAGCCGCCGCGGCCGCCGCGGACCCTGACTTCCTCGACGCAGAGCGCCCGGATGCTGTCCTCCCCGGCGGGGACAAAGGAGGCAACCAATGAACGACATCTTCAGCAACCCCGTCCTCGCCAGGGCGCTGCCCGAGGCCATCGTGGAAACCCTCCAGATGGTCGGCATCTCCGCCTTCTTCACGGTCCTGATCGGCCTGCCGCTGGGCGTCTTCCTGCACGTCACCGCCCCCGGCGGGCTGCGGCCGATGCCCGTCACCAACCGGGTCCTGAGCGATGTGATCGTCAACATCACCCGGTCCATTCCGTTCGCGATCCTGATGGTGGCACTCATTCCGCTGGCCCGGGCCCTGACCGGCACCAGCCTCGGCCCCGTCGCCGCCTCGGTGTCGCTGTCCATCGGCACCATCCCGTTCTTCGCCCGGCTCGTGGAAGTGTGCCTGCGCGACGTCCACCACGGCAAGATCGACGCGGCCCAGGTGATGGGCTCGACGAACATGCAGGTCATCGGCAAGGTGATGCTGCGTGAATCCCTGCCTGCCCTCGTCGCAGCGGCCACCACCACGGTGGTCACCCTCGTCGGCTATTCCGCCATGGCCGGCCTGGTCGGCGGCGGCGGACTCGGAAAGCTGGCCTACAACTATGGCTTCCAGCGGTTCGATGTCACGGTCATGCTCGTCACCATCGTGCTGATCGTCGTCCTGGTCCAGGTCATCCAGCTGGTGGGCGAGCGGATATCCCGCAGCCTGGACCACCGCTGACCCTCCCGGCGCCAGAAACCCGGCACCGCCGGCCCGGCACCGGCCCGGACGGCGGGCCCACAGACCAACACCCCTGCAGCGGGTAGCCGCCCTCTGCATCTGAGCGGATCACGGCGTGACGGCAACACAGTCGTCGTGACTTCCGGCTATTTCGAAAGGAACGCATCCAATGCGTAAGTCACTCACCCTCCTGGCCACCGGCATTGTCACTGCCCTGGCGCTTACGGCTTGCGGTGGTTCGACCACCCCCAGCGCCCAGGTCACCACCCTCGACCCGGCAAAGCCCGCCACGCTCACGGTCGGCGCAAGCCCCGTGCCGCAGGCGAAGATCCTTGAGTTCATCAACCAGGACCTCGCCCCGAAGGCCGGCCTGAAGCTGGACATCAAGGAAATCGAGGATTACCAGACGCCGAACACCGCGCTGAGCGACGGCTCCCTGGACACCAACTACTACCAGCACCTGCCGTGGTACGAGGACCAGGTGAAGACCAAGGGCTACAAGTTCGGCCACGGCGCGGGCGTGCACATCGAGCCGTATGCCGCGTTCTCGGAGAAGGTCAAGGACATCAAGGACATCCAGGACGGCGCCAAGGTCGCCATCACGAATGACCCGTCCAACCAGGTCCGTGCCCTCAAGGTCCTCCAGGTCGCCGGCCTGGTCAAGGACATCAAGGAGGACACCTCGGTGCTGACCATCACCGATGAGCAGAACCCCAAGAAGCTGAAGTTCTCCGAGAACCAGCCCGAACTGCTGATCAACGACCTCAAGGACCCCTCCGTGGACGTGGCCCTGATCAACGGCAACTTCATCCTCAAAGCCGGGCTAAGCACGCAGGACGCCCTGGCCGTGGAGTCGGTGGAGAACAACCCGTACGCGAACTTCCTGGCCTGGCGCGAGGACTCCAAGGATGACGTCCGGATCAAGAAGCTCGAAGAGCTCCTGCACTCCCCCGAGGTCAAGGCCTTCATCGAAAAGGAATGGCCCAACGGTGACGTGACCGTGGCCTTCTAGCCCGGAGCATGAAACACCTATGGCACCCGCCGCGGCGGGTGCCATAGGTGTTTAAGGACGACGCCGGGGCCTGCGTCTGCGCGGCCTTGCGGGCTAGGCCGTCGCTGCGGCTGCGGCCTTCGCGGCGGCCGGCAGGGCGTCGAAGATCCGGTTCATCGCGGCGTCGTCGTGCGCCGCGGACAGGAACCAGGCCTCGAAGACCGAGGGCGGCAGGTAGACCCCGGAGTCCAGCATGGAATGGAAGAAGGGCGCATACCGGAAGACTTCCTGGCCCTGGGCGTCGGCGTAGTTGTGGACGCCGCGGGCGGACGTCCCGAACGCGACGGAGAACAGGTTCCCGGCCCGCTGGATGGAGTGGTCCACCCCGGCCGCGTCCAGCGCCGAGGACAGGGCTGCGGAGAGCTCCAGCGAGCGGGCGTCGACGAACGAGTAGACCTCCGGGGTGGCGTTGCTCAGGGTCGCGACGCCGGCGGCCATGGCCACCGGGTTCCCGGAGAGGGTGCCGGCCTGGTAGACCGGGCCCAGCGGGGCGAGGTAGTCCATGACGGCCACACGTCCGGCGAGGGCCGCCGTCGGCATGCCGCCGCCAATGACCTTGCCGAACGTCAGCAGGTCCGGGGTCCACGGCTGGTCCGCGCCGGCGGCTCCGCCGGTCAGCCCCCAGTAGCCGGAGTACCCGGTGCGGAAGCCGGTGAGGACCTCGTCGAGGATGAGCAGGGCGCCGTGTTCACGGGTGATGCGGGACAGCCCCGCGTTGAAGCCCTCGCCGGGGGTAACGACGCCCATGTTGGCGGGCGCGGCCTCGGTGATGACGGCGGCGATGTTGGGTCCGTGCTTGGCGAAGGCGGCCTCCACGGCCTCGAGGTCGTTGTAGGGCAGCACGAGGGTCTCCGCGGCAGTGGCGGCGGTGACGCCGGCCGAGCCCGGGAGCGCCAGGGTGGCGAGGCCGGAGCCGGCGGCGGCGAGGAGACCGTCGAGGTGTCCGTGGTAGCAGCCGGCGAATTTGATGATGAGGTTGCGTCCGGTGAAGCCGCGGGCCAGCCGGACGGCCGTCATGGTCGCCTCAGTGCCGGTGGACACCATCCGGACCCGCTCGGCGGCGGGGACTCGCTCCTGCACGATCGCGGCGAGGTTGGCCTCGTCCGGCGTCGAGGCGCCGAACGACAGCCCGCGGTCGACGGCGGCGTGCACGGCCGCCAGGACGGCCGGGTGCGCGTGCCCCAGCAGGGCCGGGCCCCAGGAGCAGACGAGGTCGACGTATTCGGCGCCGTCGGCGTCCGTGAGGTAGGGGCCTTGGGCGGAGACCATGAACCGCGGCGTCCCGCCGACGGAGCCGAAGGCCCGTACGGGTGAGTTCACGCCGCCCGGCATGAGCTGGCGGGCGCGGTCGAAGAGTTCCTCATTGCGGGGGCTGCTGGAAATCATGGTTCCTATTCTTTCAGGTGCTTGTGCTGGACGCGCTTAGCGGGCCGGTGTGGCCCCGGAGAGCAGGGCAGCCACGCGGGGCGCCACTTCGGTGCCGAACAGTTCGATGGACCGCATCATGGCGGCGTGCGGCAGCGTGCCGTTGCTGTATTTGAGGTCGAAGCGGTCCACGCCGAGGTTCTGCTTGAGCAGGGCGATCTTGGCGGCGACGGTTTCCGGGGAGCCGACGTATAGGGCACCCTCCGGCGTGCACATTGCGTCGAATTCGCCCCGGTTGCCGGGGCCCCAGCCGCGCTCGGAGCCGATCCGGTTCCGCTGCGCGAGCCAGTGCGGGAAGAACTCTTCCCGCGCTTCCTCGTCGGTGGCCGCGACGTGGCCCGGTGAATGGGTGGCCATCTGCTGCATCGGGTGGCCGTATTTCGCCATCGCCTCGCGGTAGAGGTCGGCGAGCGGCGCGAAGGCCCGCGGCTGGCCGCCGATGATGGCGAAGATGATCGGGTAGCCGTACTCGGCGCAGCGCAGCACCGATTCCGGGGTTCCGCCAACGCCGATCCAGGCCGGCAGCAGGTGGTGTTCGAGCGGCGGATAGACGCTGAGCCCGTTGAGTGCGGGCCGGGTGCGGCCCTCCCAGTGCACGGGCTGTTGTGCCCGGACCTTGTCGAAGAGCTCCAGCTTTTCCTCGAACAGGACCTCGTAGTCGGCCAGGTCCAGGCCGAACAGCGGGAAGGACTCGATGAACGAGCCGCGGCCCAGCATGACCTCGGCCCGGCCGTTGGAGATCGCGTCCACGGTGGCGAACCGCTGGAAGACCCGGATGGGTTCATCGGAGCTGAGCACCGTGACGGCGGAACCGAGCCGGATGTTCCTGGTCCTCGCCGCGGCGGCGGCGAGGAACACCTCCGGGGCGGAGACCGCGAAGTCGCGGCGGTGGTGCTCCCCCACGGCGAAGGCGTGCAGCCCGACCTCGTCGGCCAGTTCGGCCTGTTCGAGGAGCTGGCGCAGCACCTGGGCGTGCGGGATGGGATGCCCGTCGGGGAAGACCCCGACGTCGCCGAAGCTGTTCAGTCCCAGCAGGATGCGGTCCGGTGCAACGGGGGCTATGGGGTTCGTCGAGGTGGCCGGGCCGGTCGGACTGCTCATCAGGACTCCTTCAGCCAGCCGGCGAGTTCGCTCGCCCAGTAGGTCAGCACCATGTTGGCCCCGGCGCGCTTGATGCCCAGGACGGATTCGGTGATCGCGGCGCGGCGGTCGATCCAGCCGTTGGCGGCGGCGGCCTCGATCATCGAGTACTCGCCGGAGATCTGGTAGGCAGCGACGGGAACGGGGCTCATGGCGGCAACGTCGGCGAGGACGTCCAGGTAGCTCATGGCCGGTTTCACCATCACGATGTCGGCGCCTTCGGCGAGGTCCAGCTCCACTTCGAGGAGCGCTTCGCGGCGGTTCGCTGCGTCCATCTGGTAGGTGCGGCGGTCACCCTTGAGCTGCGAGTCGACGGCCTCCCGGAAGGGTCCGTAGAACGCGGAGGCGTACTTCGCGGCATACGCCACCACGGCAGTGTTGGTGTGTCCGGCCTCCTCGAGCGCCTGCCGGATCACGGCGATCTGGCCGTCCATCATGCCGGAGGGGCCGAGGACGTGGGCACCGGCTTCCGCCTGTGCGACGGCCATTTTGCCGTAGATCTCCAGCGTCGCGTCGTTGTCGACGTAGCCGTTTTCGTCAAGGACACCGCAGTGGCCGTGGTCGGTGAATTCGTCCAGGCAGACGTCGCTCATGACCACGAGCTCGTCGCCGACCTCGGCCCGGACGTCGCGGATGGCCTTGTTCAGCACGCCGTCGGGCTCCAGGGAGGCCGTGCCGGTGGCGTCCCGGACTTCGGGGATCCCGAACAGCATGATGCCGCCGACGCCCAGCCGGACGGCCTCGGCTGCGGCCCGCTTGAGCGAATCGGTGGTGTGCTGCTGCACGCCGGGCATGGAGGCGATCGGGTTCGCCTCGGTCAGGCCTTCGCGGATGAAGGCCGGCAGGATGAGCTCCGCGGCCGAGAGCCGGTGTTCAGCCGTCAGCCGGCGCATGGCCGGGGTGGTGCGGAGCCGGCGTGGGCGGTGGGTCGGGAAGCTCATGGGTGTCCTTTGCTGGGGGCTCGGCGGCTGACAAAAGAGGTGTGGCGGGCTGGTGGTCCAGGGAACGGACGACGGCGGCCACCAGGCCGGAAGCGGTCGGTTCCTGGGCGACTGCGGCCACGGCGAGTCCCAGGGCGGCCGCCTCGGCCGCGGTCGAACGTCCGATGGCGACGAACCGGCAGTTGCCCAGCGGCGCGAGGCCGGCGTGGATGCGCCGGGCGGCGCTGGGCGAGGCGGCCACGACGGCGTGCAGCCGGCCGGCGTCGATCTCGGTCTTCGCCTCGGCAGCGGTGAGTACGGCGGGCGCCGGTGCGTCCGGTTCCGCCGAACCGGGCTGCGGCAGAGCCGGCCGGCAGGCGGGCAGGGCGCGGCGCGGATCGGCCGGGTAATCGACGGTGTTGTAGGCCGTGACGGCCTGGACGGAGGCGCCGCGGGCCTCGAGGCCCCTGCGGAGCCGGGGGTCGGCAATGTCCGCCTGGGGCAGGAGCACGCTGCCCTGGTTCGCGGGCCAGATGTCCAGCAGCCCCGTTCCGGACTGCTGGCCCGTGGGGGCGAGGTCGACGCTGATGCCCCGGGATTCAAGGAACCGGCGGGTCGCGGGGCCGATCGTTGCCACCTGGACGCTGCCGGGCAGCCAGCTGCTCAGCGACACGCCGCGCTCGGCGGCCTTCGCCTCAAGCGCCTGGACGGTGGTCACGCTGCTGACCACCAGCCAGGTGTAGGCGCCGGCGCCCAAGGCATCGAAGGCGACGTCGAGGGAGTGCTGGTCGCTGGCCTGCTCGAAGTCGATCAGCGGCAGGAGCAACGGCTCGGCACCGGCGTTGCGCAGGGCCGTGACGAGCTCCGCCGCGCGGTCCGGGCTGCGCGCCACCAGCACACGGGCGCCGTCCGGCACTCTCATGCCGGCAGGTGTGCCCGTGTGGTTGCCGTCGCTGCGCGGTCCCATGAAGTGATGGAATCCGCGGTTCAGGACGCTGCCAGGTCGGCGATGTCCGCGGCGCCGCGGGCCAGGAGGACTTCGGCCAGGTCAATCCCCAGCAGGGTTGCCCCGACCTCGGTGAGACCGTCGGTGGCCTTCTTGTCGCGGACGCTGGCTGTGCCGTCGACCGCGCAGACCACCGCGTCGAGGTAGAGCATGCTGCCCTTGCGGTACGCGTAGGCGCCCACCGGGGCTGCGCATCCGGCCTCGAGCCGGGCCAACAGCGCGCGTTCCGCCGTGACGGCGAGCCGGGTGTCCGGATCGTCGAGGGCTGCCAGGGCCTGCGCCAGCACGCCCTGGGAGCCCTCGGTGGACCCGGCCCTGCGGGGAGCATCGGCGGTGCGGCATTCGAGGGCCAGCGCACCCTGCCCGGCGGCGGGCAGCATGATTTCGGTCTCGAGGTACTCGCTGACCGCGTCGAGCCTGCCGATCCGGTGCAGCCCGGCGGCGGCGAGCACGACGGCGTCGAGGTCACAGGATTTGCCGTCCACGACGGCGTCGGTGGTGTTGCCCGGCAGCCCGGGCACCCGGCCCAGCCGGGTGTCCACGTTGCCGCGGATGTCCCGGATGTCCAGGTCCGGACGCACTGCGCGGAGCTGGGCCGCGCGGCGCGGGGAGCCGGTGCCGACTGTGGCGCCGGCGGGCAGGTCGGAAAGCTTGAGTCCGTCCCGGGCGCAGAGGACGTCCCGGACGTCGACGCGCTTCGGTGTGGCCGCGAGGCTCAGGCCGAGGGCCGGACCCGTCGGGAGGTCCTTGAGCGAATGCACGGCGACGTCGCATTTGTTCTGCAGCAGCGCATCGCGCAGCGCGGCGACGAAGACGCCGGTGCCGCCCATCTGGGACAGCGAACCCTTGAGGACATCGCCCTCGGTCTTGATGTGGACGAGCTCCACCGGGAACCCGCCGACGGCGGCGAGCTGGTCCGCGGTCTGCTGGGTCTGGGTCAGGGCCAGTTTGCTGGCGCGGGTGCCGATCCGGACGGTCATGGGGTCACCTTTGTGTCCGTGGCCGGCGCGGGCGCGTCCGCCGCTGCCGCCGGATAGGGGTCGTGGCCGGTCCCCACGGCGGTGTCGGCACCGGCGATGGTGGGCTTTTCGCCGCGGAAGTTGGCGCAGCAACCGGGACGGCAGACGTCGTACCACGGCCCGAGTGTGGTCAGGTGCGGCCGCTCGGCGATGTTGTGCGCGGCGGTCCGCTCGCAGATGAGGTCCACGAGGCCGGCGACAAACTTGCGGTGCGTCCCGGGGGTGGGGACGCGGGTGGCGGCCAGGTCCAGCCGGGCGCAGGTCTCCAGGGCCTCGGTGTCGAGGTCCCAGACGACTTCCATGTGGTCGCTGACGAAGCCCAGCGGCACAATCACGATGCCCTTGACGCCCTGGCCGGCGAGGTCCTCGATGGCGTCGTTGATGTCGGGTTCGAGCCACGGCACGTGCGGGGCGCCGGAACGGGACTGGTAGACGAGGGACCACGGTGCGGTGAGGCCTGTTTCGGCCTCCACCCGGCGGATGATCTCGCTGCCGGAGGCCAGGTGCTGCGCGGCGTAGGCGGAGTCTTCCTCAAACCGGCGGGGCTCGTCCGCGGACCGCCCGGCGGCTTCGGCGTCGCGGGTGGGGATGGAGTGCGTCGCAAACAGGATGTGCACCGGCGCGTCCGGGGTGCCGGCCGCGGCCAGCTGGGCGCGGACGTTCGCGAGGCCGGCGGCGGTGCCTTCAATGAACGGCTCGACGAAGCCGGGGTGGTCGAAGTACTGGCGGACCTTGTCGACTTCGAGCTTTCCGTCGAGGCCCCTGTCTGTCAGCGCGACGCCGATGTCCTCACGGTACTGGCGGC
>JBKKDK010000240.1:0-2773 GCA_046708245.1 Arthrobacter sp. | reverse complement strand
CCCGCCCCGGGGCCGGGGGGCGCCCCCGTTTTGGGGCGCGCGGCCCCGCCCCCGAGCCCGCGCTGTTGGGCGCTACTCGATGACCAGGAGCAGGTCCCCGCCCTGGACCTGTTCGACGGCGCCGACGGCGAGCCGGGAGACGGTGCCGGCGACCGGCGTCGTGATGGATGCTTCCATCTTCATGGCCTCAATCGTCGCAACCGTGTCCCCCGCCTTGACCGTGTCCCCGGTCTTGACGGTCAGGGTGACGGCGCCGGCGAACGGCGCGGCCACCTGGCCGGGCTGGGAGGCGTCGGCGCGCTCGGCGGCTTTGACGTTGCTGACCACGGAGCGGTCGCGGACCACCACCGGCCGGGACTGGCCGTTGAGCGTGCACATCACCGTGCGCATGCCCTTCTCATCGGGTTCGGAGACCGCTTCGAGCGAGGCAATCAGGCGGACGCCCTTCTCCAGCTCGATCTCGTGCTCCGCGCCCCGCTGCAGCCCGAACAGGTAGTCCCGGGTGTCCAGGACCGAGAGGTTGCCGTAGGTCTCCACGCTCTTCTGGTAGTCCTTGGTGGGACCGGCGAAGAGGAGGCGGTTGAGGGTCTGCTGCCGGGTCCGGGAGTCCGAGCCGAGCGCGGCGCTGTCCTCGGCGCTGAGCTCGACGTCGCGGACCTTGACAGTGCGGCCCTGCAGCGCCTTGGTCCGGAAGGGCTCCGGCCAGCCTCCGGGCGGGTCGCCCAGTTCACCGGAGAGGAAGCCGATCACGGAATCCGGGATGTCGTACTTCTGCGGGTTCTCGTTGAAGTCGGCCGGGTCGGCGTTGAGCCCGACCAGGTGCAGGGCGAGGTCGCCCACCACCTTGGAGGACGGCGTGACCTTGACGAGCCGGCCCAGGATCCGGTCCGCCGCGGTGTACATGTCCTCGATGGCTTCGAACCGCTCGCCGAGGCCCAGCGCAATGGCCTGCTGGCGCAGGTTGGACAGCTGGCCGCCGGGGATTTCGTGCTGGTAGACCCGGCCCGTCGGACCCGGCAGGCCGGATTCGAACGGGGCATAGACCCGCCGGACTGCCTCCCAGTAGGGTTCCAGGGCGCACACGTTCGCGAGGCTGAGTCCGGTGTCCCGCGGCGTGTGGGCCAGCGCGGCGACCAGGGCCGACGCGCTGGGCTGGCTGGTGGTGCCGGCCAGCGAGGCCGAGGCCACGTCCACCGCATCCACGCCCGCGTCCACGGCTGCCAGCAGGGTGGCCAGCTGGCCGCCTGCGGTGTCGTGGGTGTGCAGGTGGACCGGCAGGTCGAACTCGTCCCGCAGGGCCGTCACCAGGCGCGCGGCAGCCGCGGGGCGGAGCAGCCCGGCCATGTCCTTGATCGCCAAGATGTGGGCGCCGGCATCGACGATCTTGCGGGCCAGTTCGAGGTAGTACTCCAGCGTGTAGAGCTTTTCCTCGGGATCGAGCATGTCCGCCGTGTAGCAGAGGGCGACCTCCGCCACGGCGGTGCCGGTCTCGCGGACCGCCCGGATGGCCGGTGCCATCTGGTTGACGTCGTTGAGCGCGTCGAAGATGCGGAAGATGTCGATGCCCGTCGCGGCCGCCTCGTTGACGAACGCCACGGTAACTTCTTCCGGGTACGGCGTGTAGCCGACCGTGTTGCGTCCGCGCAGGAGCATCTGCAGGCAGACGTTCGGCAGCGCCTTGCGCAGCGCGGCCAGCCGGTCCCAGGGATCCTCGCCCAGGAAGCGCAGCGCGACGTCGTAGGTGGCGCCGCCCCAGGCTTCGACGGAGAGCAGTTCGGGCAGCAGCTTGGAGACTGCCGGCCCGGCCGCCACGAGGTCCCGGGTCCGGACCCGGGTGGCGAGCAGCGACTGGTGCGCGTCGCGGAAGGTGGTGTCCGTGACCGCGACGGCGTTCTGTGCCCGGAGGGCTTTCGCGAACCCTTCCGGCCCAAGTTCCCGCAGCCGCTGCCGGGAGCCGGCCGGGGCCGGGGATTCGTCCACGGCGGGGAGCTTGCCGGCCGGGTCGCTGTGGACCGTGAGTTCGCCGTTGGGCTTGTTGACGGTGACCTCGGCGAGCCACGTCAGCAACTTGGTGCCGCGGTCTGCGGAGACGCGGGCTTTCAGCAGCTCCGGACGCTCGTCGATGAAGGACGTCGCGACGTTGCCGGCGATGAAGTCGGCATCGTCCAGCACGGCCTGCAGGAAGGAGATGTTGGTGGACACGCCGCGGATGCGGAACTCCGCCAGTGCGCGACGCGCGCGGGCGACCGCTGCGGGGTAGTCCCGGCCGCGGCAGGTCAGCTTCACGAGCATCGAGTCAAAGTGCGGGCTGATTTCGGCACCCGAGTAGACCGTGCCGCCGTCGAGCCGTACGCCGGCACCGCCGGCCGAGCGGTAGCCGGTGATCTTTCCGACGTCGGGGCGGAAGCCGTTGGCCGGGTCCTCGGTGGTGATGCGGCACTGTAGCGCCGCGCCCTTGAGGAAGACCGTGTCCTGGGAAAGGCCAAGGTCGGCCAGGGTCTCACCGGAGGCAATCCGCATCTGTGCCTGGACGAGGTCGACGTCGGTGACCTCCTCCGTGACGGTGTGTTCCACCTGGATGCGGGGGTTCATTTCGATGAAGACATGCTGTCCGGCGCGTTCGCCGACTGTGTCCACCAGGAACTCTACGGTTCCGGCGTTGACGTAGTTCAGGGCCTTGGCGAACTTCACCGCGTCACGGTAAAGGGCCTGGCGGATGCCTTCGTCCAGGTTGGGCGCGGGGGCGATCTCAATGACCTTCTGGTGACGGCGC
>JBKKDK010000239.1:0-3707 GCA_046708245.1 Arthrobacter sp. | reverse complement strand
AGCATGGACGAGGCTGGCTGTGGTCCCCGTACGCCACAAGCTACGAAGCCTTAACTTTGAATAGGAGACACCCGTGTCAGATGCCCAGCAGATCACCCTTCTCGTCGATGGCGAAGAGACCAAGGTGACTACCGGGACCACCGGCGCGGAACTCTTTTTTGAGCGCCGAGACGTCGTTGTGGCCCGCATCAACGGCGAGCTGAAAGACCTGGACCAGCCGCTGCCCGAGGATGCCACGGTCGAGGCCGTCACCATGGATTCCCCGGACGGCCTCAACGTCCTGCGGCACTCCACCGCGCACGTCATGGCCCAGGCCGTGCAGCAGCTGCGCCCGGACGCCAAGCTCGGCATCGGCCCGTACATCACGGACGGTTTCTACTTCGACTTCGACGTCGAGGAGCCGTTCACCCCGGAAGACCTGAAGACGCTGGAAAAGATGATGCTCAAGATCATCAACCAGAACCAGAAGTTCGTCCGCCGCGTCGTGTCCGAGGATGAGGCCCGCGACGCGATGAAGAACGAGCCCTACAAGCTTGAACTGCTGGGCAAGAAGAACGAGGCCGCCGACGCCGGGGAAGGCGTCAACGTCGAGGTCGGCGCCGGTGACATCACCATCTACGACAACGTGGACCGCAAGAGCGGGGACAGCATCTGGTGCGACCTGTGCCGCGGCCCGCACCTGCCCAACACCAAGCTGATCTCCAACGCCTTCGCCCTGACCCGGTCCTCGGCTGCCTACTGGCTGGGCAACCAGAACAACCAGCAGCTGCAGCGAATCTACGGCACCGCCTGGCCCACGAAGGACGCCCTGAAGGCCTACCAGGAGCGCATTGCCGAGGCCGAACGCCGCGACCACCGCAAGCTCGGCGCCGAGCTGGACCTGTTCTCCTTCCCGGACGAGCTGGGTTCGGGCCTGCCCGTGTTCCACCCCAAGGGCGGCATCATCCGCAAGGCCATGGAGGACTACTCCCGCCAGCGCCACGTGGATGCCGGCTACGAGTTCGTCTACACCCCGCACATCACCAAGGGCCACCTCTACGAGGTCTCGGGCCACCTGGACTGGTACAAGGAGGGCATGTTCCCGGCGATGCACATCGACGCGGAACTGAACGAGGACGGCACCGTGCGCAAGCCCGGCCAGGATTACTACCTGAAGCCGATGAACTGCCCCATGCACAACCTGATCTTCCGATCCCGCGGACGGTCCTACCGCGAACTGCCGCTGCGGCTCTTCGAATTCGGTTCCGTCTACCGCTACGAGAAGTCCGGCGTCGTGCACGGCCTCACCCGGGTGCGCGGCATGACCCAGGATGACGCCCACATCTACTGCACCCGCGAGCAGATGAAGGACGAGCTCACCAGCACGCTGAACTTTGTGCTGGGCCTGCTCAAGGACTACGGCCTGGACGACTTCTACCTGGAACTCTCCACCAAGAACCCGGACAAGTTCGTCGGCGACGACGCCACCTGGGACGAAGCCACCCGCACCCTTGCCGAAGTAGCCGAGGCGTCCGGCCTGGAGCTCATCCCGGATCCGGGCGGAGCCGCGTTTTACGGGCCCAAGATCTCCGTGCAGGCCAAGGACGCCCTCGGCCGCACCTGGCAGATGTCCACGATCCAGCTGGACTTCAACCTGCCCGAGCGCTTCGAGCTTGAGTTCCAGGCCGCGGACGGCACGCGCCAGCGCCCGGTGATGATCCACCGCGCACTTTTCGGCTCCGTGGAGCGGTTCATGGGGGTGCTCACCGAGCATTACGCCGGCGCTTTTCCGGCCTGGCTGGCACCCGTGCAGGTGGTGGGCATCCCCGTCGCCGAAGCGTTCAACGACTACATGTTCGACGTCGTCGGCCAGCTCAAGGCCGCCGGCATCCGGGCCGAGGTGGACATTTCCTCGGACCGCTTCCCGAAGAAGATCCGCACCGCCAGCAAGGACAAGATCCCGTTCGTGCTGATCGCCGGCGGGGACGACGCCGACGCCGGTGCCGTGTCCTTCCGCTTCCGGGACGGCAGCCAGGACAACGGTGTGCCGGTGGCCGAGGCCGTCCAGCGGATCGTCGACGCCGTCCGCAACCGGACCAGCTAGGGGCAGCGCGTGCAGGAGACCACAGGAGCCGGCCCGGGTTATCCCGGCGACGACGCAGTGACGGACGACTTTGGCCTGGCCGGGGTTCCGGACGCCTTCCAGCGCCTGTGGACCCCGCACCGCATGGCGTACATCAAGGGCGGCCAGCACCAGTTCAAGAACCAGGACGACTGCCCGTTCTGCGTCGCGCCGGACCGTTCCGATGAGGACTCGCTCATCGTGTACCGGGGCCGGACCAGCTATGTGGTGCTGAACCTGTTCCCGTACAACCCGGGGCACCTGCTGATCTGCCCGTACCGGCACATCCCGGACTACACGGACCTGACGGTGGAGGAAACGGCGGAGTTCGCCGAGCTGACCCAGACGGCCATGCGGGTGCTGCGCAAGGTGGCCAATCCCACCGGTTTCAACCTGGGCATGAATCAGGGGGTTACCGGCGGGGCCGGCATCGCCGGGCACCTGCACCAGCACGTGGTGCCGCGCTGGGGCGGCGACGGGAACTTCTTCCCCATCATTGCCCAGACCAAGGCCGTCACGCAGACCCTCGGCGAGGTCCGCCAGCAGGTCGCGGACGCCTGGCCGCAGCAGAATGGCAGCGTGCCGGATCCTGCCGCCGGGGAGCCCGATGCTGAATAGGCATGCGCGCGGATTCTTCACCGCACTATTTTCCCCGCTCGCCCGCTGGCTCCTGAGGATCGGGGTCTCCCCGGACGCCGTCACCATCGTCGGCACCCTGGGCGTGGTGGTCGGTGCCCTCGTGTTCTATCCGCTCGGACAGCTCTGGTGGGGGACGCTGTTCATCACGGCGTTCATCTTCTCCGACGTCATTGACGGCATCATGGCCCGGATGCAGGACCGCGGCGGGCGCTGGGGCAACTTCCTGGACTCCACCCTGGACCGCGTCGCCGACGGCGCCCTGTTCGCCGGCGTCGCCGTCTGGTTCTTCACCGGCGGCGCGGACACCCCGATCGCGATTGCCGCCGTCGTCTGCCTGGTGCTCGGGATGGTGGTCTCCTATGCCCGGGCCAAGGCCGAAGCCCTGGGTTTCCAGGCCAACGTCGGCATCGCCGAGCGGGCCGAGCGGCTGGTCTCCGTGCTGGTGGTCACCGGTTTCACCGGGCTGGGCCTGCCCACGGTGGTGCTCTTCGGAACGCTGTGCCTGCTGGCCCTGGCCAGCCTGGTGACGGTGGTGCAGCGGATCGCCGCCGTACGCCGGCAGTCGCTGGAGGAGAACGAAGGCACGTCCAGCGAACAGACCGCCTGACGCCCGTGCACCCCTGCACTGCCGCGGGTAACCGGAATTCAGCCGCGTCGTGGCGGGGGACTAGTATTAGCAATACCGGCCAATGGATCCGGTAATCCGGGGTGTTCGAGAACGGCATCTGCGTGCCGTCCGTGCCCCGGCGAGGTCATCTATCTACCCATAGGGGTTTTTGTGTCTACACCTGATGTAAGCAGCGAAGCCGGCGCGTCCGCCCAGAACGTCACGGGCAGCAACCGCGTCAAGCGCGGCATGGCGGAGATGCTCAAGGGCGGCGTCATCATGGACGTCGTCAACGTCGAGCAGGCCCTCATCGCCGAAGACGCCGGTGCCGTGGCCGTAATGGCGCTGGAACGCGTTCCC
>JBKKDK010000238.1:0-19799 GCA_046708245.1 Arthrobacter sp. | reverse complement strand
CTTCTGAGGCTCAAGCTGATCCTGCTGCGCAACAGCGTCCGGCGCAGCCCCTGGCAGCTGGCGGGCCTCGTGCTCGGGGCGCTCTACGCGCTCGGCATCGTGGGACTGGGCATCGCCGGGCTGCTGTTCCTGCGCCAGGCGGACATCGCGCTGGCCCAGACGGTGGTGGTGCTGGGCGGTGCGGCGGCACTGCTGGGCTGGGCAATCGTCCCGGTGGCGGCCTCCGCCGCCGACATGACCCTGGACCCCGCCCGCTTCACGACTTCCGCGGTGCCGATGCCGCAGCTGCTGGCCGGCCTCGCGCTGGGCGGCCTCATCGGCATCCCGGGCGTGGCGACCTCGCTCGTGGCACTGGGAACCGTGGGCACCTGGTCCCGGAGCGTCCCCGCCGCGGCCGGCGCGCTGGTGGGGGCCGTCCTCGGCGTGCTGAGCTGTGTCCTGGTCTCCAAGGTGGTCACGACGGCCACGGCCGGCCTCGCTGCTTCCCGCCGGTTCAAGGACGTCAGCGCCGTCGTCTTCCTCATTCCCCTGGTCCTGATGGGGCCGATCATGGGGGGCCTCGCGCAGGGGATCGCCGGCTCGGGGGATTTCCTGACCAGGCTGGCCCGGACGCTTGCCTGGACTCCGGCCGGGGCCGCCTGGTCGCTTGGCGGCGACTTGGCCGCCGGCGACTACGGGGCCGCGGCGCTGAAGTCCGTCATTGCGCTGGCCACCCTCGCCGGCCTGGCCCTGTGCTGGATGGCCCTGCTGCGCCGTGCCCTCGTCACCCCGCCCTTCGACGGCGGCACCCGGAAGCGGACAGGGGGGCTCGGTTTCTTCGCGCTGTTCCCGGCGACCCCCACCGGCGCGGTTGCGGCCCGCTCGCTGAGCTATTGGCTGCGGGACCCCCGCTACGCCGGGGCGCTCGTCGTCGTCCCGCTGCTGCCGGTGCTGCTCATCTTCCAGGGCAGCCAGACGGGCTCCTACGGGACGCTGGTCTTCGTCGGACCGCTGACCGCTTTCCTGCTGGCCTGGTCCATCTCCTCCGACGTTTCCTATGACAGCACGGCCTTTGCGCTGCACGTGTCCGCCGGCGTGCGGGGCGTCAGCGACAGGCTCGGCCGGGCCCTGGCGTGCCTCGTGTTCGCGCTGCCCGTCGCCGTGGCCTTCAGCGTCCTCCCGTTCGTGTTCAGCGGGGACTGGAACCTGCTGCCGGGGGTCCTGGGGCTCTCGCTCGGCGTCCTGTTCAGCGGGTTGGGACTCTCCTCGGTGGTTTCGGCCCGCTACACGGTCGCGGTGCCGCTGCCGGGGGACAGCCCGTTCAAGAAGCCGCCCGGCAACGTGGCGCAGACCCTGGCGGTGCAGTTCGGCGGCATGGCGGTGCTGATGGTCCTGGTGGCCCCCGAAGCCGCCCTGTTTGCCGCGCAGCTGGTCACGGGCAGCGCCGTTCCGGGCTGGATCAACCTGGTCCTGGGGCCGGTCCTGGGCCTGGCGTTGCTTGCCGCAGGGATCCGGCTGGGCGGAAAATGGCTCGACGCGCGGGCCCCCGAGCTGCTGGCCCAGCTGGCCGTCAACCGCTGACAGGGTCTCGTGGGGCCCGACTGGGATAGCCTGCCAGTAGAGCACTTCACCCAGAGGCGCGGCAGCAACACCCAGGAGGGCACAGACCATGGAAGTCGTCATCCTTCCCGGCAGCAAGGCGATTGCCACGCTGGCCGCGGACACGGTGGAGCAGCTGCTGCGGCGCAAGCCGGACGCCGTCCTGGGCCTGGCCACCGGTTCCACGCCGCTGCCCGTCTACGCGGAACTGGCGCAGCGGCATCAGCGCGACGGCCTGGACTTCAGCCGGGCGAGGGGTTTTGCCCTCGATGAATATGTGGGGCTGCCCGCGGGCCATCCGGAGTCCTGCCGGGAGGTCATCAGGCGCGAATTCACCGAGCAGGTCAACATCATCCCGGCCAACGTGCACTGCCCGGACGGTGCGGCGGCCGACATCCCCGCGGCCTGCCAAGGGTACGAGGACGCGATCCGGAACGCCGGGGGAGTGGACCTGCAGCTCCTCGGCGTCGGCACCGACGGCCATATCGGTTTTAATGAGCCGGGTTCCTCCCTCGCCTCCCGGACACGGATCAAAACACTGGTGGAGCAGACACGCCGGGACAACGCCCGATTCTTCGGCAGCGTGGCGCAGGTGCCCCACCACGTCCTCACCCAGGGCCTGGGCACCATTTTGGACGCCCGGCATGTGATCCTGATCGCCACCGGAGCGCAGAAGGCGCAGGCCGTCCGCGACCTCGTCGAAGGCCCGGTCGCCGCCATCTGCGCGGCATCGGTGCTGCAGCTGCACCCGCATGCCACGATCCTGGTGGACGAGGCGGCGGCGTCCTCCCTGCGGCTCGCCGACTACTACCGGCACAGCTATGACAACAAGCCCGGCTGGCAGGGTCTGTAGCCTCCCGCCTGTGCCTGGCCGGCGCCCTGCTGTCGCCATAGCGCCGGTTCCAGCCGCTAAGATGGGTGTCATGACTAGCATGACCGATCCTCTCGAAAACGACCAGATGCGCGAGCTCTCCGGAGCTGGAACGTCGACGGCCACGATCGAGCGCGAGGAACTGCGCCAGGAAGTGGAGCCGGGTGACCGGGAACGCTTCTCGCACTACGTGCGCAAGGAAAAGATCATGGAATCCGCACTGTCCGGGGAGCCGGTCATCGCGCTCTGCGGCAAAGTGTGGACCCCCGGCCGCGACCCGAAGAAGTTCCCCGTCTGTCCGGAATGCAAAGAGGTCTATGAGGGCCTGCGTCCTGGTGGCGACGGCGGCAAAGGTTCCGGCGACAAGTAGCCGGGAATCGTCCCGGGCGGTGTAGTCCGCCGCCCTGCTTTCGTGGTGTGGTCCTCATGCCTGCCCCAGCCGGAAATTGGCCGCGGGCAGGCCCCTTATTTTGCCGTGCGCGGCTGGCGTGCGGCGTTGTGAAGTGCAGCGCGCTTCACGGTGTCCAGGGCCGCGTCCTCGGCCCATGCTTACGGTTCATCCAAAAAAGATTGGTGTTTTTGTGCTTAATTGGGTCTCTCCGGCAGCGGCAGACGTACGCGGAGTGGGGGGACCCCAGTGACAGAGACACTCTTTGGCGGACCCACGCTGCCTCCGGCGTATCCCGAAAGGGCAGCCTGGGGCACCGCACCAAAGCTCCGTGCCTGGCAGCAGGAAGCCCTGGACAGCTACTTCAGCACGCACCCGAAAGACTTCCTCGCCGTCGCCACACCCGGGGCCGGTAAAACGACCTTCGCGCTGCGGGTGGCGTCCATGCTGATCGAGGCCGGAGTCGTCAACCGCGTCACCATCGTGGCACCGACCGACCACCTCAAACGCCAGTGGGCTGACGCCGCCGCCAAGGTGGGCATCGCCATCGATCCGAACTTCAAAAACGCCGACGGCCAGCACGGCCGCGGCTTCATCGGCGTCGCCGTCACGTACGCGCAGGTGGCCAGCAAGCCGATGCTGCACCGCGCCAAGACCGAAGCCGCCCGGACGCTCGTCATCCTTGACGAGATCCACCACGGCGGTGAGGCCCTCTCGTGGGGCGACGGGCTCCGCGAGGCCTTCGATCCGGCCGCCCGCCGGCTCTCCCTGACCGGCACACCCTTCCGCTCCGACACCTCGCCGATCCCCTTCGTCGAGTACGCCGAGGACCGCGACGGCATCCGGCGCTCCAAGGCCGACTACACCTACGGCTACGGAAAAGCGCTCCGGGACCACGTGGTCCGCCCCGTTATGTTCATGGCCTACTCCGGGCAGATGCGGTGGCGCACCAGCGCCGGCGATGAAATGGCCGCGTCGCTCGGCGAATCGGCGGTGACCAAGGACATCACCTCGCAGGCCTGGCGTACCGCCCTGAACCCGGCCGGCGAGTGGATCCCGGCGGTGCTGGCCGGCGCCGACAAACGGCTCAGCGAAGTTCGCCGCACCGTCCCCGACGCCGGCGGGCTCGTGATCGCCACGGACCACGACGACGCGCGGGCGTACGCCGGGCAGCTGAAGCGGATCACCGGTGAGTCGCCTACCGTCATCCTGTCCGACGACGCCAAGGCCTCGAGCAAGATCGAGGAGTTCACCGCGAGCGAGAAGCGCTGGATGGTGGCCGTCCGGATGGTCTCCGAAGGCGTGGACGTCCCGCGGCTCTCGGTCGGCGTCTATGCCACCTCCACCTCCACCCCGCTGTTCTTCGCCCAGGCTGTGGGCCGCTTCGTCCGTGCCCGCAAACGCGGCGAAACGGCGTCGGTCTTCCTGCCGTCGGTGCCGCAGCTGATGGCGCTGGCCAACTCCATGGAGGCCGAGCGGGACCACGCCCTGGACCGGCCGGAGAAGGAAGACGGCGACGGCCTCTTCAACCCGGAAGACTCGCTGATGGATGAGGCGAACCGCGAGGAAAAGGCCTCTGACAGTCTCACCAAGGGCAAGTTCGAGGCCCTGGATTCGCAGGCATCCTTTGACCGGGTGCTGTTCGACGGCGGGGAGTTCGGCACCGGCGGCGAGGTGGGCTCCGAGGACGAGCTCGACTTCCTCGGCATCCCCGGCCTGCTCGACGCCGAACAGGTGGGCACGCTCCTGCGCCAGCGCCAGCACGAGCAGCTGAACCGCAAGAACGCCCGCGCCCCCCAGGGTGATGCCGCACGGGCTGCCGCGGCGCCGGCCGTCCCGGACCACCGGATGCTGATGGACCTGCGCACGGAGCTGGCCAAGAACGTCGCGGCCTGGTCCGCCCGGACCGGGACCCCGCACGGGGTGATCCACACGAAGCTCCGGACCGTCTGCGGCGGCCCGGCGGTGGCGCAGGCGAACGAGGAGCAGCTGCAGACCCGGCTGCGGAAGCTGCAGGACTGGTTCATCGGGCGGAAGTAGCCCGGACAGCAAAAGGGACCGGGGTGTGACCGAACTGCACCTCGAAAGTTGGAGCCGTTACTAAGCGTTGCTTCTAGGCTACTGCGAGGGACTGGGTCCGTAGCGCACCGGGCGCAGTCCCTTCAGTTTTCCGTGATCCGGGTGTGGTTGTACCAGTGAATGTACTGGTTGAATCCCTGCTCGAACTGCTTTGCATCGCTGCGTTGTCGTAGCAGTTGGCCTTTCGGGATATGGACTGGTGAAGCCCGCGGTCCTGCAGGGCGCTGACCCAGGACCGGTGCTGGTGTTGCCCGCCCTGGGCCGAGTGCAGGACCGGATGCTCAGCGGGTTTCAGAGCCTTAAAGGCATCCGTGAGCATGTCCATCACCGGGGACAGATACTTCTTCTGGTCGGCGACTCGGAACTCGGTCACGTCCGTCACCGACTTCATGTGCGGGGCATCTGCCTGGAAGTCCCGAGCCAGCCTGTTGGGTGCCACATGCCGCCTCAGGTCGGTGCCAAAAAAGGTTGACATTGTCAGACGCTCTATTCCCGTGCAAGGTGTACATCCATTTGAGTGAGGTTAGGTTTACCTATATTGTGCAGGGCGTGACTGTACAACCGGAGCTAGCCCGGGTTCCGTTCGCCGCCAAGCTGGCTGGCTTCGGAGACCGCATCGCCATCAGGACCAAAGACCAATCAGTGAGCTACGGCGAACTGGCAGGCCGTGTTGAGAACATGGCCCGAATCTTCGGATCCTCCCGGCGGCTGATTGGCCTTGAGGTGGAGAACACCCTAGCGTCCCTGGTGGTCTACCTCGCCGCCCTTTCGTCCGGGAATCCGCTCCTAATCCTTCCTGCCGGCGGCGGTTCAGCGGCGAACACACTTTTGGACGCGTACGATCCGGACATCGTGGTCCGCGCGTCGGACGGTGAGACGGTTTTGGACGTGCGCCGGGAGGAAACCCGGCACGAACTGCACCCGGAGCTGGCGCTGCTGCTGAGCACCTCCGGATCAACCGGTTCGCCCAAACTCGTTCGACTGTCCGGTGATTCCGTGCAGGCCAATGCCTCAGCCATCGCCCAGTACCTGCAACTGCACTCCGGCGACAGGGCAGCCACCACCCTTCCCCTCTCATACTGCTATGGGATGAGTGTTGTCAACAGTCACCTGCTGGTGGGAGCGTCCCTGGTCCTGACGGATTTGTCCGTGGTGGACCCGTGTTTCTGGGAAATGGCCCGCGCCGAGAAAGTCACATCCTTTGCCGCCGTGCCCTACACCTTTGATCTGCTCGACCAGGTGGGATTTGAGCAGATGGAGCTCCCCAGCCTGCGCTATATTACCCAGGCCGGCGGGCGGCTCGATCCGGACCGTGTGCGTTCCTGCGCGGAACTGGGCCGGCGGCGGGGCTGGGACCTGTTTATCATGTACGGCCAGACCGAGGCCACGGCTCGCATGGCGTACCTTCCCCCGGACCTGGCGGCCGAGTATCCGCACGCCATCGGCGTGGCCATACCCGGTGGATCCTTCCGGCTCGAGCCCGTCCCAGGGCTGGATGAGAGCGAGCTCGTGTACTCCGGGCCGAATGTCATGCTGGGGTATGCCGAACAGCCCGAAGACCTTGCACTGGGACGGGTCACCGGGGAGCTGTACACCGGCGACCTGGCCCGTTGCGGACCCAGTGGCCTCTACGAAATCGTCGGCAGGCGCAGCCGCTTCGCCAAAATCGTTGGTCTGCGGGTAGACCTGGACCAGGTGGAACGGCTGCTTACCGACCTTGGCCTCACCGCTGTAGTTGCAGGCTCGGACGACGCAGTGGTCGCCGCGGTGGAAGGCAGCAGCGACCTCAATCTGGTGGCCAAGTCGCTTGCCCAAGACCTGGGCCTCCCGCGCGCCGCAGTCAAGCTCCGGACTGTGCAGGAGATTCCACGCTTGGCAAACGGAAAGTCTGACTATCCCGCAGTCCTGGCCTTGGCAAGCCCTGTCGGCGACCGCCCCAGCTGCACTGATCCGGCACCCGAGCAGGGAGAACACCCGGCTGACGTGCGGAGAATCTTCGCAGAGGTCCTTGAGCAGGAGGACATCGCCGACACGGACACCTTCGTTTCCCTAGGTGGCGACTCACTTTCCTACGTCGCGGCATCAGTCCGGCTGGAGCGGGCGCTCGGATACATCCCGCAGGGCTGGCACCTGATGCCTGTCTGCGAACTTGCGCCTGCCCCTCACTGCCCACAGACTCCAGGGGCGGCCGCGGTGGCAGGTGAGTCCGCGGGCAGCCCGGCCGGCCGGGCTGTGCGCATCTCGCGCAACTGGTACCGGCGGATGTTTGCCCCAATGGAAACAGGCATTGTGCTCCGCGCCGTGGCCATCATCTTCATCGTCTCCACCCACATAGGCTTCTTCCACTGGGAAGGCACCGCCCATGTACTTATCGCCGTCGCCGGCTACAACTTTGCCCGCTTCCAGCTCTCCGGCACCCGCCGTGCCCGGCTCCGGCGGCAACTGCGCAGTGTTGCCCGGGTCGTCGTACCCAGCGTCGCGGTCATCGGCTTCGCCTTCGCGGTCACGGATACCTATGCGTGGGCCAATGTTTTCCTGCTGAACCCCCTGCTGGGTCCAGAAGGATGGACCGACTACTCCCGATTCTGGTTTATTGAGATCCTGGTCCATATCCTGCTGGGTCTCGTCGTCCTGCTGGCGGTTCCTGCCGCTGACCGCGCCCAGCGGAGGTGGCCGTGGGGCTTCGCCCTGGCATTGATCGCCGTTGACCTGCCGTTGTTCTTTGACCTTGTCGACAGCCGCTATCCCGGGCAGGGCCCTGTCCTGTGGCTGTTCGGGCTGGGCTGGGCCGCCGCCGCGTCGCGTGCACTGTGGCAGCGGGCCGCCGTAACGGCCATCGCCCTGTTCACCATCCCGCAGTCTTTCGACGACCCGTACCGCACCGGAACAATCTTGACCGGATTCCTCATCCTGCTCTGGGCGCCTACCCTGGCCATCCCGCGCGGACTCCACCGGCTCACCGCCCTGCTCGCAAGCGCTTCCCTGTATATATATGTCACGCATTGGCTGGTTTACCCGCTCGTCAACCCTGCCGAGAAGGGCCTGGCCGTCGCCGCTTCCCTGGCAGCGGGAGTCCTCTACTGGGCGGTGGCCACCAGGGCAATGGGATGGGCAGAACGCCGGCTATGCCGTTTGTCCAAGTTCTCGTGTTGAAGGCCAAACTCGCCCCCTCCGAATCCAACTGCAGTAAGCGGGGCTTCTCGTCCTGGTTTCGCTCATGCGTGCAGCCCGGCCAACCCGTCCGACCTGTCCAATGGAGGAGCCTTATGCGGCCACACGCCTTTTCGATCGCCGGCGGCGGCCCCCTTCCAGGAACTGAGATGCCTTCGGCGCCGGGCTGGTGTCGAGGAAGTCACCGCGCGCAGACGACTTCGCCGCCGGAATCGTCCCGCACGAGTCGGACACCACCCGCTACGGCTTAGCCGCGACCCTGTAGCCCGACGCCCACGTTGGCCGAATTCTCGCCGCCTACGGGGGCGTGTTCGTGGCGGGATCCTTGGCTTGGGGGCTGATCTCTGATGGCTTCCGGCCCGACCGGTGGGGCGTCACCGGCTCGGTGATATGCCTGCTCGGAGTGGCCGTGATCATGTTCGCGCCTCGCGGGCATGGCGTGAATATCCACGTTTAGTACATGGTTGCGTGAATACATCCCCGGATGTACTTTTGTCTTATGGAAACCCTCACGCATGCCCCGGGTGCTGGCCCGATTCGGCCACGCGGTCTCTCACCCCACCCGGGCACGGATTCTGCTGGCCCTGACGGATGCGCCCGCGTACCCGTCGGAGCTGGCCGATTCCCTCGGGGTCTCGCGGCAGAGCATCTCCAACCACTGACATGTCTTCGCGGCTGCGGCCTCGTCGTGGCTGTCCCGGATGGCCGGCGGACCCGGTACGAACTCGCCGACACCCGGCTGGGGCATGCCATCACGGACCTGCTCGGCGTGGTGCTGGCCGTCGACCCGGCCTGCGCCCCGGACGGAACGTGCGTGGCATGACCACGACTCTCCAGACCGCGCCCACCGCCTCCCGGCACGCCGTCCTGAGCCGGCGGATCCGGCTGTTCGCGGCCGCGACGATCACCTATAACGCTGTGGAGGCCATGGTCGCGATCCCCCTAAGGCGTCGGACCCAATCCTGAGCCAGCTACCTCTACGGTGGCCGATTGGCCATTGCACAGGACTTCTGACATTCCGTGCAGACGACTTCTGAAACTGATATATCGGGCCATAGAAGAACTGCACCTCCGAAAGTCAGATTCTCAGTTTCGAATCCAACTTTCGGGTGCAGTTCAGATCCGGGCCCTTTGTTGTTTTGCCAGCGGTTACTGCCCGCCGCCGCAGACCGTGTTGAGGGTCTGGCCGGCGGCCGTGTACTTGGACTGCAGTTCCTGGAGCTTGCCGGCGTCCGGTCCGGTCTTGGCCGACTCGTCGAGGTACTCGATGATGGACAGGACCGGGGCCTGCAGATCGCCGGAGGCGGTCGCCTCGATGGGGCGGAGCCGGTTGGCGAGCCGGATCATGCCCGCTTTGTCGGCGTTGGAGGTCGGGCCGGAGCCGACGCTCTGGATCCGGGCGCAGGTTTCCTCGTTGCTCATGGCGGCCGGTGCCGAGCAGCCGGCGGCGCCGAGCAGGGCCCCGGCAGCGATCAGGACGGTCAGGATCTTTTTCATGGTGTACTCCGGGGTTTTACGGGTAAGACGATAGTGGCAGGTTTTCGAGTCTACTGCGGTGGCGGCATGTTACAGCCAGCCTCCACCCCACGCGGGGGCGGCCGGGGCGGGCTCAGGCGACGTCGACGCCGCCGAGTTCCATTTCGGCAACAGCGTCGTCGAGGTCTTCGGCGATCCCCACGGTCAGGCCGCGCAGGACGGTCACGGAGTACCCGGCCTGGACGCCGTCCAGCGCCGTGGCCTTCACGCAGTGGTCGGTGGCGATGCCCACCACCACAACGTCCTCGACGTCGTGGCTCTGCAGCCAGTCGTCGAGGCCGATCGCGTCCTCGCCGGGGGCGTTGTCGTCTGCGGCGAGGGAGCCGGCCTCCGTGCCGGCCGCCGCCCCGTCGCCGCCCAGCGGCATGGCCCCGGGCTTGCGGTCGCCGGTGGGGACGGCGTCGTCCGGGGCCAGGAGCCCCTCAAAGCCGGAATAGGCCGCCGTGTACTGGCCTTTGCGGAAATAGGCCTGGATGTATTCGGTGTCGAGGTCCGGGTGCAGCTCCGCACCGCGGGTCCCGGCCACGCAGTGCCGCGGCCAGCTGTCCAGGAAGTCCGGTTCCTCGGAGAAGTGGGCGCCCGGTTCGATGTGCCAGTCCTGGGTCGCGACGATGTGGTCGAACTGGCTGTGGTGGGCGTCAACGAATTCGCTGATCTCCGCGGCAAGCGCGGCGCCGCCCTCCACGGCCAGCGAGCCTCCCTCACAGAAATCGTTCTGCACGTCAACGATGATCAGGGCACGGGACATTCAGTACTCCTCGTAGCTGGTGGGAATGGCTGGCTCGCCGCGCTGCAGCCGGTTGACGACGGCCGGAAGCTCCTTCATGGTGTCGGCGTGGCGCTGGCGGGCGCGCACCACGCCGTCCGGGCCGGTCCAGCCGGGCAGGAGCTCACCGTTCTTGATGAACTGCTGAAGCAGCGGACGGTCGTTGCCGTCGTCTTCCGGGCGGTGGCCGATGCCCACAACCTCCTGGGTGGCGGTGCCGCGGTCGTTGAGCTTGCGCAGGGCGTATTTCCGCCCGCCCATGCTGGCCTTGTTTTTGGCTGCCTTGGCCACCGGGACGAACTCGCCGTCGTCGTCGGTGCGGCTGACCAGCTTGTAGACCATGCTCGCTGTGGGGGCGCCCGAGCCGGTCACCAGCGAGGTGCCGACCCCGTAGGAGTCCACCGGGGCGGACTGCAGCGCGGCGATGGCGAACTCGTCGAGATCCGAGGTAACGATGATCCGGGTGCGCTCGTTGCCGAGGTCGTCGAGGAGCTGGCGGACCCATTGGGCCTGCGCCACGAGGTCCCCGGAGTCCAGGCGCACGGCGCCGAGTTTGTCGCCGGCGAGGTCGACGGCGGTGCGGACGGCCGCCTCGACGTCGTAGGTGTCCACGAGCAGGGCCGTGCCGGCGCCCATTGAGGCGATCTGCGCCTCGAAAGCATCGCGTTCGGTGTCGTGCAGGAGGGTGAAGGAGTGCGCCGCGGTTCCGACCGTCTTAAGCCCGTAGCGGAGCCCGGCCTCCAGGTTGGAGGTGCTGTCGAAGCCGGCGATGATGGCGGCGCGGGCGGCCGAGACGGCCGACTCTTCCTGCGTCCGGCGTGAGCCCATCTCCACGCAGGGCCGGGTGCCCGCGGCGGTGATCATCCGCGAGGCGGCCGAGGCAATGGCGCTGTCGTGGTTCAGCACCGAGAGGATATATGTCTCGAGGATGCAGGCCTCGGCGAACGTGGATTCGACGATGAGGATGGGGGAGTTCGGGAAGTACGCCTCGCCTTCCGGATAGCCCCAGATGTCGCCCGAGAAGGAGTATCCGGCCAGGTATTCGAGGGTCTCCTCGTTCACCACGTTCGTGCGGCGCAGGAAGTCCAGTTCGGCGTCGCCGAACCGGAAGCCGGCGATGCCCTCCAGCAGGCGGCCGGTGCCGGCCACAATCCCGTAGCGCCGGCCGTCCGGCAGACGCCGGGCAAAGGCCTCGAACACTGACTTGCGGTGGGCGGCGCCGGAGTGCAGCGCTGCCTGCAGCATGGTCAGCTCGTAGTGGTCGGTGTAGAGGGACGTGCGGGGAATGTCCCAGCCGGCTGAGGTACTCACAAAATTCACTCTAGTGTGCATCCCCATAGAATGGACAGATGACCCTTAGCGTTGCGCTCGGCCCCGATACCCAGGCCGGCACCAAGACCGGAACGGCGACGTCCACCGACGTCCTGACGGCCCCGGACATCCCCTGGAACCTCGTGATCTGGAACGATCCCGTGAACCTGATGAGCTATGTGAGCTACGTGTTCCGCAGTTATTTCGGCTATTCGGAGGCCAAGGCCAACAAACTCATGCTGGAGGTCCATAAGAAGGGCCGCTCCATCGTGGCGCACGGCAGCAAGGAACAGGTGGAGCAGCACGCGGTCGCGATGCACGGCTACGGCCTCTGGGCCACCGTGGAAAAGGCCACCGGCGGCTCCGGCGGAGCCGGGTCAGGCGGGGGTTCAGGTTCAGGCAAGGGCAAGGGAAAACGTGGCTAAGGCATTCAAGTACGGGCTCAAGGGCATCACCGGCTATCTGGAGCCCGCCGAACGGGAACTGCTGCGCAGCCTGTTCGATGACGTCATCTCCATGCTGGAGCCCGAGGACCGCGCCGGCCAGGACCCCCTCGCCGCGCTGGTGGGGCTGGACACGGAGGCCCGGGAACCGACGGACCGGGCCCTGCGCCGGCTGCTCCCGAATGTGTCGAAGAACGACGACGAGGCCTCCCTTGAGTTCCGCCGGTACACCGAGCGCTCGCTGCGGGAGAGCAAGATCGGCGCCCTGCGGGCCGCCGCCCTGGGCCTGGACAAGGACGAGCTGCTCCTCACCCCGGCCGACGCCCGGCACTGGTCCGTGGCGCTCAACGACGTCCGGCTGGTGCTGGCCGAACGCCTGGACATCCGCGACGACGCGGACGCCGAGCATGTCCACCAGATGCAGGACTGGTCCCAGGCCGAAGACGTGGAAAGCTACCTGGCCCTCGTCTACAACTTCACCACCTGGCTGCAGGAGTCCCTCATCCAGGCCATGCTGCAGTCGATCGAACCGCGCGGCTGACCCGAAGCGGGACGCGCTGGCTCCCGGCCCGGGTGTGACAAATTTGACATGAGTCGGACGACACAATGTGATGGCCGCACCCCGGGCTAAGCCCTATCCTCGAATAATCATGACAACAGCTTCGAACATCGATCCGGCGGCGGAAGCTGTTGCGGACTCCGCCGTAAGCAGTACCGCAACCAGCCAGCTGGGCTCGCGGCCCATCGGCGTGTTCGATTCCGGGGTCGGCGGACTCACGGTGGCCCGGTCCATCATCGACCAGCTGCCCAACGAATCCATCCTGTACGTCGGCGACACCGCCCACGGCCCGTACGGCCCGCTGCCCATCGCCGAAGTCCGGGCCAATGCCCTCGGCGTGATGGACGAGCTCGTCGATTCCGGCGTGAAGCTCCTGACGATCGCCTGCAACTCCGCCTCCGCCGCCGTGCTGCGGGACGCCCGGGAACGCTACACCGCCCGCTACGGGATCCCGGTGATCGAAGTGATCCAGCCGGCCGTGCGGCGCGCCGTCGCCGCCACCCGCAGCGGCCGGGTGGGCGTGATCGGCACCTCGGCCACGGTGGGGTCACGCGCCTACGAGGACACCTTCGCGGCTGCCCCGGACCTGGCCATCACCTCCGTGGCGTGCCCGGCGTTTGTGCCCTACGTGGAGGCGGGCATCACCACCGGCCCGGAACTGCTCGCCGTGGCCCGCGAGTACCTCGCCCCGCTCCACGCCGCCCGCGTGGACACCGTGGTGCTTGGCTGCACCCACTACCCGCTGCTGACCGGTGTCATCTCGTTTGTCCTGGGCGAGGGCGTCACATTGGTCTCAAGTGCCGAGGAGACGGCCAAGGACGTCTACCGCGCCCTGGCCTCCGGCGGCCTGGAACGCCTGGACGCCGCTGCGCCCGAGCACAACTTCATCGCCACCGGCGACGCCGCCCAGTTCGAGGCCCTCGCCCGGCGTTTCCTGGGCCCGGAGGTCCTCAGTGTCCGCCACGTGGACCACGTCGCGGCGCAGTACCCGACGGGGAGCCTGGCCCGGATCACCCCGGAAATGATCGCCGCCGCGCAGGCCGGCGCGTCCCGCCCGCGGATCTCCAACTTCGCAGCGCCGTCTGCCCTCGCCGCCCCCCTCCGGGAGACTGGCCTGTGAAGCTGACCATCGTGGGCTGCACCGGATCGTTTCCGGGCCCCGGCTCGCCGGCGTCGTGCTACCTGCTCACCGCCACCGACGGCGAGCGGAACTGGAAGATCGTCCTGGACCTCGGGAGCGGTGCCCTGGGGGCCATCCAGCGGTACACCGACCTTGAGGACATCGACGCGATCTTCCTCACCCACCTGCACCCGGACCACTGCATGGACCTGTGCGGGCTGCATGTCGCCGTGCGCTGGAAGCCGGGGGGCTGGGGCAGGGGCCGGATCCCGGTCTGGGGACCGGCCGCGACGGCGGACCGGATGGCCACCGCCTACGGCCTGGACCTCGACCCGGGCATGCACGAGGAATTCGACTTCAGCAACTGGGCCGAGCGCAAGCCCGTCACCACGGGTCCGTTCACGGTGACGCCCTACGCGGTGAACCACCCCGTCGAGGAAGCCTACGCGCTCCGCGTCGAAGTCACCGAACCCGGCAAGGACGGCGTCCCCGTGACCCGCGTGCTGAGCTATTCCGGCGACACTGACTCCTGCAGCGGGCTGGAGGACGCGGCGCGGGACGCCGACCTCTTCCTCTGCGAAGCGGCGTTCGAGGAAGGCCGCGACGACGGGATCAAGGATGTCCACCTGACCGGCAAGCGCGCCGGGGAGGCTGCCAAGGCCGCCGGGGCGCGCCGCCTGCTCCTGACGCACATCCCCGTCTGGACCTCCCCGAGCACGGTCATGGCAGAGGCCAAGCCGGTGTTTGGCGGGGACGTCGCCGTGGCCGTCGCGGGTGTGCACTACACGGTCTGAGCGGCCCCGGCCCGGCACAGGTTACCGAGTCGATAAGCTAGAGGCATGACTTCCGAAGCTCTTACTGCCCCCGTCATCCGCGCCGATGGCCGCACCCCGGACCAGCTCCGGCCAATCAGCATCACCCGCGGCTGGTCCAACCAGGCCGAAGGCTCGGCCCTGATCGAGTTCGGCAACACCCGGGTGCTGTGCACGGCTTCCCTCACCGAAGGCGTCCCGCGCTGGCTCAAGGGCGAGGGCCGCGGCTGGGTCACGGCCGAATACGCCATGCTGCCGCGGGCCACGAACACCCGCTCGGACCGCGAGTCCGTCAAGGGCAAGATCGGCGGACGGACCCACGAGATCTCCCGGCTGATTGGACGGTCGCTGCGCTCCATCATCGATACCAAGGCACTGGGCGAGATCACGATTGTGCTCGACTGCGATGTCCTGCAGGCCGACGGCGGCACGCGCACCGCCGCCATCACCGGCGCCTACGTGGCGCTCGCCGAAGCCATCCGCTTTGCGCGCGAAAACAAGATGCTGGCCCGCAACGCCCAGCCGCTGGTCGACACCATCGCCGCGGTCTCCGTCGGCATCATCGACGGCGTCCCGATGCTGGACCTGCCCTACGTCGAGGACGTCCGGGCCGAGACCGACATGAACGTGGTGGTCACGGGCTCCGGCAAGTTCGTCGAGGTCCAGGGCACGGCCGAAGGTGCTCCGTTCGACCGCGACGAGCTGAACAAGCTGCTGGACCTGGCGCTGCTGGGCACCGAACAGCTTGCCGCGATCCAGCGCGAAACCCTGGCCGAAGCCCCGTGACGGCAAGCCCCGCGCCCGTCCTGGTGCTCGCCACGCACAACAAAGGCAAACTCCGTGAGCTCCGCGAACTGCTCCGCGGCCAGGTGCCGGGCCTCGACGTCGACACGCAGGTGGTGGACGCCGGCGCCGTCGGGGCCCCCGACCTCGTCGAGACCGGGGTGACGTTCGCGGAAAATTCGCTGCTGAAGGCGCGGGCCGTGGCGCAGGCGACCGGGCTCGTGGCGATCGCCGACGACTCCGGGCTCGCCGTGGATGTGTTGGGCGGCGCCCCCGGGATATTTTCGGCCCGCTGGGCCGGCCGGCACGGGGACGACGCCGCCAACCTGCAACTCCTGCTGGACCAGCTGGCCGACGTGCCCGACGGGTACCGGGGCGCCGCCTTTGTGTGCGCCGCGGCCCTGGCCGTCCCCGGATCCGCGCCGGAAGAAGGCCGTGAGGTGGTCGAATACGGCCAGCTGGAGGGCACGCTGCTGCGTGAGCCCCGGGGTGCCGGCGGGTTCGGCTACGACCCGGTGCTGCAGCCCAGCGGCCTGGACCGCAGCTGCGCGGAGCTGAGCCCGGCCGAGAAGAACGCCATCAGCCACCGCGGCCAGGCGTTCCGGGCGCTGCTGCCGGCCATAGTGGAGGCCCTGGCTCAGAAGTAGCGGTGCGCTACGGGGTCTTGCGGTCCTCTTCGGGCTCGTGCTCTTCGATGAACTCTTCGACGAGTTCGGTGCCGTACTTCTCTGACTGGCGCTTGGCGATAAAGCCGCGGGCCACTTCGACGCCGATCGGGATGACGGAAACCAGCACGATGACGATGAAAATGATGTCCAGGTTCTCGCGGACCCACGGCACCTTGTCGCCGAGCAGGTAGCCCAGCAGGGTGACGCCGCCGCCCCACAGGACGGCGCCAATGACGTTGAAGAGGAAGAACTTGCGCTTGCTCATCTGGGCCACCCCCACGATCACCGGGACAAAGGTCCGGATGATGGGGACAAAGCGGGCCAGGATCAGGGCCTTGCCGCCGTGTTTTTCGAAGAAGGCGTGGGCGCTTTCCACGTTCTCGCGCTTGAACAGCCGGGAGTCGGGCTTGTTGAAGATGGCGGGTCCGGCCTTTGAGCCGATCAGGTAGCCGGTCTGGTTGCCGACGATCGCAGCGACGATGATCAGCAGGGCAAAGACCCAGACGTTGAACTTGATGGTGTCCGTCGCGACGAGGAGCCCGGCTGTGAACAGCATGGAGTCGCCCGGCAGGAAGAAGCCGATGAGCAGGCCGGTCTCGGCAAAGATGATGCCGCAGACCAGCAGCACAACCCACGGTGCGAGGGCCGGATCGGCCAGGAAGACCTGGGGGTTGAGCCAGTCGGGGAGGAAGGAGGCCAGATGCGGCTGCACCGGGCCGGCCCCGCCGATCGTGGACACGGCAAAGTCGCGCATAGCTATAAGGTTCACCCGTTAAGGGTACTTGACGGCCGCCGCCGGAGATTTGCAGGCGGCGGCGGACCGGGGCGGCGGACCCGCCCGCGGATGCGGACCGGCGGGCCGTCGGGCGGTAAAGTCAGGGCGTGGGTTTGGACTTTACGGCGATCGACTTTGAGACCGCGAACGGCTTCCGCGGTTCACCGTGCGCTGTTGGCCTGACGAAAGTGCGCGGCGGCGTGGTGGTTGAGGAGGCCTCCTGGCTGATGCGGCCGCCGGAAAACCATGATCGATTCGACCATCACAACGTCCGGATCCACGGCATCCGTCCGGAGCAGGTGGCCGGACTTCCGCGCTTCGGCGAGCTCTTCCCGGAGATCGGGGCGTTCATTGGCTCCGACGTGCTCGCCGCCCACAACGCCGCCTTCGATCTGGGCGTGATCCGCTCCGGCCTGGAAGTCTCCGGGATGCCGGGCCCGGCCTACGACTACGTCTGCACCGTGATGCTGTCCCGGCGCTGCTACTCTTTGGTCTCCAATTCCCTGCCTTACGCGGCCGAGGAAGCCGGCGTCCCGCTGGTCAACCACCACGACGCCGCCGAGGACGCCCGCGCCTGCGCCGGGATCCTGATCGACATCGCCGCCCGCAACGGCGCCGGGAGCATCGCCGAACTTTACCTGTCCCTGGGCCTGGCCGTGTCCCGCCAGCCGGCCTTCGATCCTGCCCGCGACCCGCTGTCCAAAGCCAGCCAGTCGGCCCTCGAAGCGCTCGCCGCCGGACCCGGCGCCGGGGCTGCGGTTCGGGTGTTCCAGCCCGGCTGGCCGGAGGAAGGCGCCAACCCGCTCCCGAACGCCGCCGCCGAGCCGGGCCACCCGCTGTTCGGCCAGACCGTGGTGTTCACCGGTGAACTGGCGATTCCCCGCCCCGAGGCCAAGGTCCGCTCCGCCGAATTGGGTGCCCGGCCCGAAAGCCGGGTCACCGCCCGCACCACCGTCCTGGTGGTGGGGGACGGCTTCGTGGCCGCCGACCTGCGCTCCGGGCGGATCACCGGCAAGGCCCGGCGGGTCCTGGAGCTGCACGAGCGGGGCCAGCGGATCGAAGTCCTCTCCGAAGGCGAATTCCTGCAGATGGTCGGAGGCCACGTGGCCCCGGCGGCCCTGGCCTGAAGCCGCGTGCCGGAGGCCCGCGGTCACACGGCGCAACAATCATTTCCTCCAGGCCTGCCCGCTCCTAGCCTTGGGTGATGAGCGCACCGATCGACTGGCGGACAGTCTTCGCATTCCCCAACCCCGTCAATGAATACTCCGCGCGCATCACCGCCGCCCTCGTGGTGCTGCTGTCCGTGGCGACCCTGCTGACCGGCTTCGGCTGGGGGCTGGCCGTGATCGCCGTCGGGTTCTGGCTCCGGGTGCTCTTTGGACCCCGGGTCTCGCCCTTCGCCGTGCTCTCCGTCAAGGTCCTGACGCCGCTGCTGGGGAAGAAACGACTGGTTCCCGGGCCGCCGAAGCGCTTTGCGCAGGGCATCGGTGCAGCCATGTCCACCGCCGCCGCCATCCTGCTGGCCGCCGGGCTGGCGCCGGCCGCCTGGATTCTGCTGGCGGTCCTGATTGTCGCGGCGTCTTTGGAGGCCTTCGCGGGTTTCTGCCTCGGCTGCGCCATCTTCGGCCTCCTGCAGCGCCGGGGCCTGATCCCCGACGACGTGTGCGAGGCCTGCAACAACGTTTCGCTCCGCGCCTAAAGCGCCGCGGTTCAGGGGCCGGTGACCGCCACCAGCCGCGACGCCATGCCCCGGATGACGTCCGGGGCCTCCAGCGCAGCCAGCCAGCCGGCCGGCAGGCATTCCTCGCCGTAATACGTGCCCAGGATGTTCCCGGCTATGGAGGCCGTCGAATCGCTGTCCCCGCTGTGGTTGACCGCCAGCGCCACCGCCGACCTGAAATGGGCTTCCGGCTGCCCGGCGGCCGCCGTCGCCGGGTCCGGCGCGGTGGCCAGCACGGCGTAAAGCGCGACGGCCAGTGCCTCCTCGGCGACCCAGCCCTCGCCGAGTTCCCGGACCAGTTCCTCGGGGGACAGCAGTCCGCGGGCCGGGGTGTCAGCACTGAGGCGCAACGCTGCACCGAGCCGCGCTGTGAGGTCCTGATCGGGATCTTCGCCCTTGTGCAGGTATCCGGCGTCCAGCTGGCCAAGCGCGTATTCGGCGGCCCCGCGCAGGCCGTGGCCGGCGGTCAGTGCGTGGATGATGAGGCTGAAGACGCCGGCGCTTTGCCGCGCCGCGGGGTGCCCGTGGGTCAGGGACGCCGCGTCGGAACTGAGTTTGTAGACTGCCGCGGCCGCTATGTAGGGGACCAGGCCGAACGGCGCCGAGCGCATCACCGTGCCGCAGCCTTTGGACTCCGGATTCACCGGCCGGTAAAACGTCCCCATCTCGCCCGTGGACAGCCCGCTCAGGCACGCGTTCCCGGGAGCCCGGCGGTGCTTGAGGACCTCGTGCGAGTCGATCCAGCGCGGCGGCTGGAACGGGGCCGGCTCCGGGACGGGCACGCCCTGGGTGCCGAGCCAGCGCAGGTAGGCAAGCCACAGGCATGCATTGGTGTCTGCGCCCACGCCCGAGTTGGCCCACTCCAGCGCCTCCAGCAGCCCGTCCACGGTGTACAGCGTGAGCTGGGTGTCATCGGAGAAGTGGCTTCCGCCGTCGAGCGCGGAAAAGTCCTGCAGCCCGTCCGGACCGAACTTCGTACGGATGGTGGAGATGTCGTCGAATTCGACGGCGTACCCCAGCGAATCACCGAGGGCGCCGCCCAACAGACAGCCGTGGATACGCGACTCGTGCGACGGGGTTGAACTTGCTGCGGTGGTGGTGACGGGCTCGTTGCTCATGACTAAAAACTTTACCCCGACCCCATGGCGGTGCCGGCAACGAGGCCCCGCGGTGGCTGGCCCAAACGCCCGCGCGCCGGGCGCCCGGCACGGCGCACAGG
>JBKKDK010000237.1:0-2524 GCA_046708245.1 Arthrobacter sp. | reverse complement strand
CATCTTCGGGTTCCAACGGCGGGTCTGGTGTCCAAAGTGGACGCCGCTGTCAAGCAGCTGGCGCATAGTTACGACGGGCATGCCGGCGCTCCTTCCGGCAGGTCATTCATGAGAGAGCCCATGGGCTCTCTTACCCTGCCAATAGTTGACGGTTATTTAGCAATCACCCAGGCGGGCGTTGCTCCTGGCATCCACCGCACTTCCCATCCGTCCCCTAAGGGGCGGACCGCGGGAGGCGCAGTCCTCCGCACCGGAAGTTTCAGGCTTCAAGTCAGGAGGGTTGGATACGCGTAGTCAGCCACTGCTCCCCCGCACCCCTGAATGAGGCGTGCCGGCTTAGACAATTACCTTGCTCGCACAAAGGCAGCGATCAAGCGTGAGGGCACAGCAAACTGCTCCACCAAGTGTACTACAGGGACCCGGTGCGGATGGACGGTTTCCGGCGGCCGGCGGGGGCCGTTGCGGCGCCGGATCCGGGGCCTTTCCACATAGCCGGGACGGGTGCTTCCGGCCGGCCGGCCCCTGCGGAAGGCTTGGTCCATGAAAACCCCGGCCCTGCTTGCCGCCATGCTTTTGATCCTCTCCCCGGCCGTCACGTCCGCGGCCGGCCCGCCCGGACCGGCGGCATCGGCACTGGCGCCGCCGGGGGCTGCCGGGTCCTGGAGTTGGCCGCTGGATCCGCGGCCCGCGGTGCTTCGACCGTTCGATCCTCCGCCCAGGCCCTGGCTCAGCGGCCATCGCGGCGTGGACCTCGCCGCAGCCCCGGGCGGCGCCCTGCTCGCCGCTCCGGCCGCGGCGACCGTCAGTTTTGTCGGGGTGGTGGTGGACCGGCCCGTCATCACCATCGACCACGGCAACGGCCTGCGCAGCAGTTTCGAGCCGGTGGAAAGCCAGCTCACCACGGGAGCCTCCGTGCCCGAAGGCGGTGGGCTTGGCAAAGTGCTCCCGGGACACTGCGGGCCGGTCCCCTGTATCCATTGGGGTGTGCGGCGCGGGGACGAGTACCTCAACCCGCTGGCCTTCGTGATGGACCTGCGGCCCTCGATCCTGTTGCCGCCTCTGGACCCGTCGCCGGGGTGAGCGCGGGCCGGCGCTCCGGGCAGCGGCCTAGACGATCGCCGAGATCCCGGTAATCGCCCGGCCGGTGACGAGAGTGTTGATCTCGTGTGTGCCTTCGTAGGAGTAGATGGCTTCGGCGTCCGCGAAGATCTTGGCCATCTCGAAGTCAGTCACGATCCCGTTGCCGCCAAGGAGGCTGCGGCCGATCGCCACGCTTTCGCGCATCCGGGCCGTGGTGAAGGCCTTGGCCAGGGCTGACTGCTCATCCTTGGCCTGGCCGGCGTCCTCCAGCTGGGCCAACCGCACCATCATGCCCATGGAGCTCACGGCGTTGCCCAGGATCTGCACCAGCTGGTGCTGGACCAGCTGGAAGGAAGCTATCGGGCGGCCGAACTGGCTGCGCTCGACGGCGTACCGGCGGGCGACGTCGAAGGCGGCGAGCTGCTGGCCCACTGCTTGCCAGGCGACGGCGAGGCGGGTGACCTTGAGTACTTTGTTGGTGTCCCGGAAGCTGTTGGCGTTGGCCAGCTTGAAGAAGTCCGGCACCACGACGTTGTCGAGGACGATGTCAGCGTTCTGCGCGGTGCGCAGCGAGATCTTGTTCTCGATCTTCGTCGCGCTGTAGCCCTCGGTTTTGGTGTCCACGAGGAAGCCTTTGACCTGGTTGTCGGCGAGGTCGCGGGCGTAGATGACCACCCAGTCGGAGAAGGTCGCGTTGCCGATCCAGCGCTTGGCGCCGTTGAGGATCCAACTGTCGCCCTCACGCCGGGCGGTGGTCCGGGTGCCGCCGGCGACGTCGGAGCCGCCGAGCGGTTCCGTCAGGCCGAAGGCGCCGATCTTCTTGAGGCTGTAGATGTCCGGCAGCCAGGCTTCCTGCTGCTCCTGCGAGGCGAGGGCTTCAATCGAGCCGGTGAAGAGCCCGTCGTGCACGCCCAGGAAGGTGGCGATGGACGTGTCCGCCCGGGTGGCTTCGGCGTGCAGGATGCCGGCGAACAGGTTGGAGTAGCCCTGCCGCCTGACCGGGCTGACCAGATCGATCTCGGCCAGCTTGGGGATCAGGTCCATCGGAAATTCACCGCGGTTCCAGCAGTCGACGGCGATCGGCCTGACTTCGCGGGCCAGGAACTCCCGCACTTCCCCCAGGCGGTCCTGTTCCTTGCCGCTGAGGAGCTGTTCGAATGCGAAGAAGTCTCCGTCGGCGTACGGAAGGTCGTTGATGTCGATTGCAGCTTTAGGCATGGTGTTCCTTCACTTGGGATCAGCAGCGACCAAAGGACGCGGGCGTGGCGCCGGAGGCATGTTACTCACCAGTAACATATCAAAGAGCCGAGGCGCCGGGCAAGGGGAAGGCGCGGTCCGGGTAAACGGAAGAGCCGCGGCCGACGTCGTAACGTCAGCCACGGCTCCCGTGGTGCGGACCCGGGCGGGGTCCGCGGCAAGGTAGGGCTACTCGGACTTGAACCGA
>JBKKDK010000236.1:0-46218 GCA_046708245.1 Arthrobacter sp. | reverse complement strand
ATCTGAGCGAGTGGCTCGTGGGCGCGGAGTTGGGCATAAGAGACAGACTCTACGAGGCGATGGTGGGCCCGGGCTGGTTCTCCTACGACGTCGCCGGACAGCACGTGGTGGTGATGGACTGGCACACGCACGAGCTCGGCCTGGACCATACGGCCCAGGAGGAATGGCTCCGCAACGATCTCGCAGCGGCCGGCGCGGACACCCCGTACATCCTGTGCATGCATGACCAGCCGGGCCATTCCATCATGGACCGGCTGCCCCGCAAGCCCCTGGCCACGTTCTCCGGGCACTGGCACACCTCCCGCGTGGTGGACATCGACGGGGTGCTGCACGTCAACAGCCCCACACCGTTCTTCGCAGGCCTGGACTACTCGCCGCCCATGTTCCGGGAGGTGCAGTGGGACGGCACGGACATCACGCTCAACTCACGCACCATGCCGGCACGCTACCTGGACAATCCGGAGCACGCCTTCGACGTCGACAAGGCCACCATCGCCGGGTACGACGCCAAACCGGAGCGCTCCATGCTGCGGTGGCGGCACCAGCTGGCGGGCGCAGGGCACCGCGCCGGACTGAGCCTTACGGACGGCATGGTCCTGGCCGGCTCGCAGCTCGAGGACAAAGCCGCCGGGAGTGTGCACGCCCTGGACGCAGCCTCCGGAAGCCTGCTGTGGACGGCAGACACGGATTCCGCCGTCAAGACCAAGCCCGTCAAGGTGGCGGGCATCGTGGTGGTGGCAGAGGTCAACGGCGCGGTCGCCGGACTCGATGCCGCCAGCGGGAAACGCGTCTGGACCACACCGTCCACCGACCCGTACCGGCGCTTTGCCTGGCAGTCGCCCGTTGAATCAGAGGGGATCGTGGTGCTGGGCGACCAGAGCGATCTCCGGGCCCTCGACGCCGCCACCGGCCAGGTCCTGTGGCGGCGCACGGACCTTTCCCCGCACCACAACATCGTCACGCACTCCAGCGTGCTGATCCTCGGCAGGATGGTGGTGGTCGGTTTCTGGCCCACGCCCAACGCGCCGATTGCCGTTGACCTCCATACCGGCGCGTCCCTGTGGGCCGTTCCCGTGCTGCAGGACGACCCCTGGGAAACGGCGCGGAAGCTCCGGGTGACGGGCACCGCCGTGTTCGACCCCGCCGACGACAGCATCCTGCTGCCGGCGATTGCCGGCACCGTCAAGCTGGACCGCGAAAGCGGCAGGGTGCTGTGGACCGCGGAGCACGAGGGCGGCTACAGCCCGTCAACACCGGTGGTTACCTCCCAGGGCTATGTGGCCACGGTGACCGGCCGCGGAATGCGCATGCTGAACAGGGAAACCGGCGAACAGATCTGGGATGTCCCCGTTGAAGGGGTGGCCCCCTTCCCGATGACGGCCTACCGCAAGAAGGCCAATCCCGTCATGGCAGCGCCGTTGTACGACGGATCGGAGGAGACGTTGCTGCTGCCCGGACTCGACGGCGTCATCCGCCGCTACCGCGTGGACGGCACGCCGGCAGGGGAGTACCGGATCGGCGTCCCGCTCGCCGCGCCGCTGATTCCGGCCGACGGCGGGCACCTGACGGTCGGTGTCGACGGCGGTGTTCTGTCCCTGGAGCTGCCCGCCGGCGGTACCGGGACTACCGGGGTGTCCCGATGACAACACACATCACCGGCGAGCGGGTGCAGACAGAGGTGGCCGCCGCGTCGGGACAGCAGCCAGTGCCCGGGAAGTCCCGAGCGCGGACCCGGGGCCGCCTCACGCCCTACCTCCTCCTCCTGCCCGCCTTGCTGGCCATGATGCTCTTCGTCTACGGGCCGGCGCTGTTGTCCTTCATCGGAAGCTTCTTCGTGATCCCGTTATCCAAGGGCCCCTGGAAGTTTGCCGGCCTGAACAACTACCTCGCCGTACTGTCCGATCCGCTGCTCCAGCAGGCGGCCTGGAACACGCTGGTATACGCCGTGGCCACGATCGTTCCCTCGATTGTGCTGGGCCTGCTCCTGGCGCTGCTCATGGAGCGCCTGGGCCGGGGCAGCTGGCTGGCCAAGACGGCACTCATCCTGCCCATGACGGCGAACATGGTGGCCATGGCGGTGGTGTTCAAATGGATCTTTGCGCTGCAGGGCGGACTGGCCAACCAGGCGCTCGCCGTCGTCGGGCTTGCGCCCGTCAACTGGCTCGGCGAGGCCGAAACGTCCCTGGCAACAGTGATCCTGGTGGGACTGTGGCGGGCAACCTCGCTGTGCACCCTGATGTTCATGGCCGGGCTCACCACGATTCCAGGATCCATCCACGAGGCCGCCGCGGTGGAGGGCATCCGGGGATTCGCGAAACTGCGCACCGTCACCCTGCCCATGCTCAAACCCACGGTGGTGTTCGTCGGCGTCCTGTCCATCACCGGCGCGGCCCAGGTCTTCGAAATCGTGAATGTTATGACCGACGGCGGCCCGTTGGGGAGCTCGGAAACGGCCATGACGGCGACCCACCGCGTCGGATTCGAGTATTTCCGGGTCGGCGAAGCCTCGGCCATGTCCTTTACCCTCATCGCCATCCTCCTGGCCGTCGGCATCATCGGCCGGCGCAGAAGCCTCAAGGAAAAGTCATGATCCGTCTCTACAAGCCCCTCGGCCTGGTTCTCGGAGCAGTCGCCGTAGTCCTGTCCCTGTTTCCCTTTTACTGGATGCTCCGCACCGCGGTGGCACCGGCCGACGGCAATATCCTGACCGGGCTGAGCCTGATCCCGGCTGAGCTGGACCTGTCGAACTTTGCGCGGGCCTGGGACCGGGCCAATCTGGGATCAGCAATGCTGAACGGCATCACGGTGACCCTGGGGATCCTGCTCCTGCAGCTCCTGACCTGCATCCCGGCAGCCTACGCCCTCGCCCGGTTCCGCTTCCGCGGAGCCGATGCCCTGCTCGGAGTGGTGCTGGCATGCCTGCTTATCCCGAGCCAGGCCACGCTGATCCCCACCTTTGTGGGCCTGAACTTGCTGGGCCTGGGCGACACCCGGATCGGCCTGGTGCTGCCCTTCGTCACCAGTGCGGTTGGAATTTTTATGCTGCGGCAACAGATGCTGTCCATCCCGGACGCCATCATGGAAGCCGCCCGGACAGACGGGCTGGGACCCCTCCGGACGCTCGTCTCGGTGGTGGTTCCCATGTCCGGCCCCTCCATCGCCGCCTTCTCGATGCTGTCCGTCTTCACGCACTGGAACGACTACTTGTGGCCGCTCCTGGTGGCCCGCAGCCCGGAGATCATGACGCCCCCGCTGACCCTCGCCATATTCCAGAACGCTGATACCGGTTTCGACTACCCTGCGCTTTCCGCCGCGGCCGCGATCGTCACCGCACCTGTGATCCTCCTGTTCCTCCTCGCCCAACGCCACTTTGTCCGTGGCATGGCCGGCCCGGAAGTCGCCGGCTAAACCGCCAGGCCCTTTTTCTCCCTTCAACGCACACCCTCCCAACACCAGCGCACCAAACCAACCCAAGGAAAACACCATGCGCACCACAACCATCGCCACCGCCTCTGTCCTGACCGCCGTCGCCCTGAGCCTCTCCGCCTGCGGATCACCCACCGCCAGCTCCTCCGGGAACCAGGCCGCAGCGGCCGCTGCGATCGACCAGTGCAAACCCGCAGAGTCCAGCATCAAGCTGGCCTACGCACCGCAGGGCACCCCCGCCGTCGAGCACGCCAAGAAGGTCATGGAGCAGAAGTTCCCGGGCCTGAAAATTGACGCCGTGGCCGCACAGAGCTCCAACTACTCGGACCTGACCAAGCAGATCGTGGCGGACAGCGCGGTCGGCAAGCGGCCGGACCTCATCATGACCGGCCTTGGCCAGCTGCGCTTCTGGACGGACACCTTCAACCCCTCCACCATTGACCCGGCCACGCTGCCGGAGGGCTACCAGAAGCAGTTCCTTGCTGCCGGCACGGCGGACGGAAAGAGCTACCTCGCCCCCTTCCAGATCTCCACGCCGGTGATGCTGGTCAACAAGAAGCTCCTGGCGGAGGCCGGCATCGCGGATCCGGCCGGCATCAAGGACTTCGGCCAGGTCGTTGAGGCGGCCAAGAAGGTCACGGAGCAGACCGGCAAGCCGAGCATCAACATTGCCTCGGACGACCTCCCCGACTGGTTCTCCCAGGCGCTGGTCCAGTCTTCCGGCGAAAAGTTCGTGGCCGACGACGGGTCCTTCGGCTTCGACACAACGAAAGGACGCGAGGCGATCGGCCTGATCTCGACGCTCGCCACGGAAAAGGTCGCCCTGAATGTCAAGATGGACGACGGCGAGGCGCAGTTCGTCGCCGGTAACCTGGCCTTCCAGATGGCCACGACTTCCCGGATCGCCCGGGTGGTGAAGAACGCCCCGAAGGAACTCGACTGGACGCCGATTGACCTTCCGGGCCTCAACGGCCCGGCAGGGGCTCTGCCCGCCGGCGGCAACGGCTGGGTTGTGATCTCGGAAGACTCCTGCAAGGCCGCCTTCTCGCAGGCCATGATCACGGAAATGCTCACCAAGGACGCCTCCCTGCTCAGCAGCGGCAAGGACTACAGCTACATCCCGGTCAACAAGCTTGCCACCGCCGAGCTCCTCAAGGGCGAAAACATCGCACCGCAGATGCGTTACGCCTGGACCTACGACAAGCCCCTGACCGTGTGGGGCGGCTTCGCCGGAGCGCAGACGGCGCCGATTATCGACACCCTCCGTACCATGCTTCAGCAGATGGGCACCGGAAAACCCGCCGATGAGGCCGTTCCGGCAGCAGCCAAGACCATCAACGCACTCCTCGGTAAATAAACATGGCGGCAATCAGTCTGCAGAACATCTCCAAGCGTTTCGGCCAGGTCACTGCCCTCGATGGCGTCAATCTTGAGATCCGCGACGGCGAAAGCCTGGCCATCCTGGGCCCCTCCGGTTCCGGCAAATCCTCACTGCTGCGCATCATCGCAGGACTGGAGGATCCCGACACCGGCCGTGTGCTGCTGGACGGAACGGACCAGGACGGCGTCCCGGCCCATGAACGCGACATCTCTATCGTTTTCCAGAATTTCGCCCTCTACCCGCACCTGACTTCGATGGGCAACATCACGCTGGGGCTGCGGCACGGCCTTGGCCTGTCACGGAAGGACGCCGAACAGCGGGCCCGGGAGACCGCAGCCCGGATGCGGGTGGAAGATCTGCTGGACCGGCGGCCCAAGGCGATGTCCGGCGGCCAGCGCCAGCGCATCGCCCTGGCCCGGGCTCTTGCCCGGCACGCCGGCGTCGTCCTCCTGGACGAACCGATGTCCGGGCTGGACGCCCAGCTGCACATCTCGCTGCGCGCGGAGATCCACCAGCTCATCAGCCAGGAGGGTGCCACGGGCGTTACCGTCACCCACGACCAGCAGGACGCCATGTCCATGGCCGACCGGGTCGCCGTTATGGACCGCGGGCGCATTGTCCAACTGGGCACCCCGGACGAACTCTACGATGAGCCTGTTTCGGCGTTCGTGGCAGGCTTCATCGGGGCACCTCCGATGAACCTGCTGGCTGCGACGGCGGACCAGCAGGGGCAGCCGGCCACAGCCTTCGGGCGCATTCTGCTCCCGGAAGGCATTGACCGGACCCACCCCGGGCTGGCTTCCGACGCGCAGGTGGGCATCCGTCCGGAGGACATCCAGCTGGGCGCCCCGGACCGGGCCGACGCCTGGACCGCGGAAGGAACAGTGATCCTGGTGGAGCCGAACGGCCCGCTCCGGACCATCCACGTTGATCTGGGTGACCAAATAGTCCTGGTCTCGTGCCGGCTCGAGGACCGTCCGCAGCTGCACTCCAGAGTGCGTCTGTGGGCCCGGCCCGCGAAGATCCACTGGTTCAGCGGACCCCAGGGCCTCCGGGCGGGAACGGCTGCTGGGCTTGGCCTCACGGCGGCGGCATTGGCGGAGGCAGTATGAAATTCCTCTTTGACTGGAACGGCACCGTAGCGGACGACGCCGGCCGGGCCTGCTTCGCCACCAACTCGGCGCTGGACGCCGTCGGGGCGCCGCCCATCGATCCCCTTGACTTCGACCGCAGCTTCATCCTGCCGATGGACGAGATGTTTCTCCGGCTCGGTGTTTCGGGACAGGACGTGGCGGCGGCAACGTCCCGCTGGAATTCGGCCATGGCGTCACGGCACGCGCCGATCCGCCGGGGCGCGGCCGCGTTTCTGCGGGCACTGCACGACGCCGGCGAGTACTGCGCGGTCATCTCCGCGGCCGGGGAGCAGTACCTGCGCGAAGAGGTGGCGTACTTCGGTCTCACGGACTGCTTCGACGAGGTCCTCAGCGGGGCCTCGGACAAGGTCCGGGCGCTGGAGCGCCTGCGGGGCGACGGCGACGCCATGTACTTCGGTGACACGGAATACGACGTCGCCAGCGCCGTCGCCGCGGGCTGCACCGCGGTCGGAGTCCTCAGCGGGTACTGCCCCGAAGACCGGCTCCGCGCCGCCGGCGCGCAGTTCATCATCAGGGACTACGAGGAACTGGACGGGGTGAGGGCCCGCAGGCTTTTCGGCAGCTACGTCACGCCGTAGCCAGGCTCGGGGGCCACCCGGCGACCTTCAGCGCCAGTCGTCGATCACGTAGGCGTCGGGGTGGCTGTAGCCGGGCTCGTTGGGCCGGTGCATGGTGACGCCCTGCAATCCGGTTCGGAAGCCGCGGACGACCATGCGCTGGTAGGCGTCCTGGCGGCTCAGGTTCATCCCGGCGTCGAGCTGACCCAGTCCCCGCTGGGCGGCCAGGTCCTCGCACGCGTCGAGTAATCGTTCGAATCGGTCACCGGCCCCCCGCCCGGGGCGAACGGCGCCGAATTTGATGAGGCACACGTCCGCACCGGCCTCCGAGCCCGGTCCACAGTGACACACGGCCAGCCCGTCGAGCCCGGACTCGCCCGGCAGCAGCACGGTGTCCCCGAGTCCCTGCGCGTGCACGGCCTCGATCTCGCGTTCCAGATCGAGTCCCTCGTATACGGCGTCGGTAAGGGCGCGGCAGGCCTTGAGGTACTCGGGCCGTTCGGCGGCGGGGAGCTCGGCATACGTCCTCCGCGCGGGCACCGCGCCACGGGCCGCAACCTGCTTTCGCATGACGGCGGTCAGGAAGCGGGGCCAGAAGCCGTACCGGCGGTAGAGCTCGAGGTGTTTGGGGCTGTGCGAGAAGGTGAACAGGCCGAGATGGCTGTTGCCCCAGGTCTCGAAGCAGCCCATGATCGGCTCCATCAGGCTTTTGCCGACGCCGTGGTCCCACAGGTCCGGGCGCACGGTGAGCGGGCCGAAGAATCCGACGCTGCCCCAGTTGGCGGCGAAATTCGTTCCGGCGAGCTCGCCCTCGACGGTTGCGGCGAACGCGGCGCCCGGATCGGCGGCAAAGCGGGTGCGGACGTAGTCAGCGCTCCCGAACGGATCGGAAACCCCGAGAAACGTCCCGAACGCCGCCCTGAGTATCGCGTCGGCGCGATCGAGGTCCGTTTCGCGCAACGGGCGGACCGACGCCGGCCCTCCGGCACCTTTTCGTCCGACTTCTTGTGCAGCCATGAGTCTCTCCGTCCACGAATTCTTCTTGCACTTGACCACGGAATGCGACCGGGTCGCGATGCGGATCCGACGCCCCGGCGCTGGAGACGCGTGAAGTGGTGTAAATCGCTGCCCTGCGGCGCGGTGTGGTGTTGTGCATTATGGCGTCGGTTGGGTGGGCTCGTCCAGCAGCCGCTCAAACTCATCCAAGTTGCCCGCGTGGCGTTGTGTCCGCCGGGCGCGGCGGTAGCTCGTCGGGCTGGCGCCGAAGACCCGGGTGAACGCGGTGCTGAACGTGAAGGCGCTGCTGTAGCCGACCTCGGCGGCAATGGCCGCGGTGGTCGCGGTACTGCCCACCAGCCTGTCTGCGGCAAGGGTAAGGCGCCACGTCGAGAGGTAGGTCATCGGCGGCTGTCCGACGGCGGCGTGGAACCGGGATGCGAGTGACGCCCGGGAGACGTGTGCCTGGCGGGCCAGCTCCGCCACGGTCCACGGCGCGGCCGGTGCCCCGTACAGCAGGGCCAGGGCCCGGGCGACGGCGGGGTCCCGGGTGCCGGCCGCCCAGCTCGGTGCCGCCACGTCGGCGCGCTGAACGCAAATGCGCACCAGATGCAGCAGCAGCAGGTCCAGCACCCGGTCCAGGGCGCTCTCCTGCCCCAGACCCGAACAGCTGAGCTCGCGCTCCAGCAGTCCGAGGAGGGCCGGGTCGGTCTCCTTCTCTGTGAAGACGGCCAGGGGCGGGAGGGCAGACGTAACGAGCTGGCCTGCTGCCGCCTCGGTCTGGTAGGCGCCGACCAGCAGGACCGTTTCTCCGTCCGCACTGTTCCCCCAGGTCCGGACGCCCTGGGCCATGGTGGTCTCGACGTGTTCCCCCGCCGGTGTACGGCAGGACTGTCCGGGGCCGATCATCACAGTGGGTGCCCGGTCCGGCACATCCGCCACCCGGTAGGGGGCCGGCCCGCGAACAGTGGCCGCCTGTCCTGGACTCAGCAACCGTGGCGCGCTTCCCTGCGCAGCAATCCAAGCCTGCCCGCGGACCACCACGATCACGGTCAGGGCGGCACCGTCCTGGACGTCGATGGCGAACGGCGGGTCCATCACCACCCGCAGCGTGAAGGCTGCCTGCGCGCGGGGCCCGGTGAGGAACTGCGAAAGGGGATCCATACTCCGGATAATAGACGCTGGAAGATGCAATGGCGACTCTGGAATATTCAGAGTCCAGCAGTCGGCTGGCAGTGTTGGGGCATGACCACAACAACATTCCACGCTCCTGTTCTTGTCACCGGCGGCACCGGCCGTACCGGCGTCCGCCTCGCCCGTCGTCTGTCCGACCGTCAGGTGCCGGTACGGATCGGCACACGGAATTCCCCGTCACCCTTCGACTGGCACAATCCCAAGACCTGGGCCCCGGCCCTCCGCGGCGTGCGGGCGGCCTACCTCTGCTACAGCCCCGACCTGGCCTTTCCGGGCGTGCCCGCGTTGATTGCCGACTTCACCGCGGCCGCCGCGGCTGCGGGGGTGCAAAGACTTGTGCTGCTGTCGGGCCGCGGTGAGGACGGGGCGCGGGCCGCCGAGGACGCCGTGCGGGCGTCCGGGCTGGAGTGGACAGTGCTGCGGTGCGCGTGGTTCGCGCAGAACTTCAGCGAGCACTTCCTGCTCGGCCCCGTCCGCCGGGGTCGGCTGCTGTTGCCGGCCGACGGGGGCATCGAGGAGCCCTTCCTGGATCTGGATGACCTTGCCGAAGCCGCCGCGGACTCCCTCACCACCGACCGCCACGTCGGGCGGGTGCTGGAACTGACCGGCCCGCGGCTGCTCACCCTCCGGGACGTCGCTGCCGAACTGTCGGCCGCGACGGGCCGGCCGGTCGAATTCGTTCCATGCTCCGTACAGGAATTCGCGGCAGATCTCGCCCACGACGGGATCCCCGCCGCGGAAGCCGTGCCGCTCGCCGGGCTCTTTACCGAAATCCTCGACGGGCGGAACGCCACCCTGACCGGCGACCTCGCCCGGGTCCTCAACCGGCAGCCCGCGGACTTCAGCACGTACGCGGCCCGCGCCGCCGCCACCGGCATTTGGGCAGCACCCGCGCCCTCACCCGCATCCGCCGGCGGGGCGCTCCGGTGAGCGGGTGGCTGCCGGTGGCTGCCGGAACCGGCTCCGCCCTGGCCGGCGGCTTCTATCTGGCATTCTCCGTTGTGGTGATGCCAGCCCTGCGCCGCCGCCCGCACGGGGACGCCATCGCGACGATGGTGGCAATCAATGAGAAGGCCGTGCGCCCTCCGTTTATGGTCCTGTTCTTTGGCACCTCCGCCGCCTGCGCCGCCGTCGCAGTCGCCGCGGCGCTGGACCCGCAGGCCCAGCCGCCGTTACGTGTTGCCGGGGCGCTGGCATATCTGGCGGGGTGGGCGTCGACCATTGCCGTCAACGTGCCGCTCAACAACCGGCTTGCCGCGAACGGCACCACTGCTCCGGACCGGCTCTGGCACAGCTACCAGCAATCCTGGACCCGGGCCAACCATGTCCGGGCGGCACTGTCGATCGCCGGCGCTGCCGGACTCCTAATTCCCATCCCTGCGTAGGGCTGCCTTCAGCTGCGGAGCCGCCGGTTCAGGGCTTCGCGGGGGATCCAGAGACCGGGAGACGGGCCGCGAGACCGGTCAGCAGGATGGTGATTCCTTCGTCCAACTCGGCCATCCCGTCGTAGTCGGCCAGGACCGGGGCGAGGGCACGGAGGTGCGGGAAGTCTTTGGCCGGCAACCGGTGCAGGCCCAGGCGGAGCAGGGCTTCGTTTTCTTCGGGGTCGACGATGTACTCCTGCAGTTCGTTGAGGATGTGCCCGTAAAGGTATCCGTAGTAGGCGCGGTAGACGTGCAGTGCGTCGGCTGGCCCAAACCCGGCGTCGATCAGCAGGGACAGGATCTGCTCCAGCGGCCGTAGCGTCCCCAGCGGCCGGAGGCCGAGTGGCGTGGACAAGGGACGGGTCACGAGGAGGGGCACCACGTTGGGGTGGCGGAGCGCCAGGTGCCGCAGGTCATGGGCGATGCGGCGCAGCTGCGCCTGCCAGTCGGGGTCATCGGGGATGATGGCCAGCTCGTTGAGGACGAGTTCTGAGACTCCGTCCAGCAGTTCCGCGCGGTTTGCGGCATAGCGGTACAGGCCCATGGGGTCCCGGCCGAGTTCCTGCCCCAGCCTGCGCATGGTGAGGGCGTCGAGACCTTCGGAGTCCACCAGTGCCAGCGCAGCGGACAGCACCAGTTCCCTGCTAAGCCGCTTCTTCGTGCCGGCGGCCGGTGAGGGCACCGGATTCTCTTCCTGCGGCAATGGATTTCCGTTCGGGTCGGTGCTGAGTACGTGCAACCCAGGAAATAAACAGGTTGCTTATTAAGTAGTCTACGCCTACTGTCTACATTGTAGAGACGTTGTTTCACTGGTCTTCAGCGGCACGTGGATGTCCAGCCCCGGCAACGCTTTACCTCCGGATTTGCAGTGCCGACGCACTCCGGGTTCATGCTTCAGGGCCCTGTGCACGGTCCTGAAGTATTTAGCTGCTGTAGCCACACGGCGGCACAAATGCACCGCGAGGAAATGAGCCACTCATGGCAACTTCTCAGTACGACCAATTTCTGCAGGAAGCCACCATCCCTGACCCTGCATCCGACCACGCCCTGGGCCGCAACCGTCTCTACGGCCTCTACACCAGCTGGTGCTTCCTTCAGCAGGCCGCACCCCGGCCCGAAAATGCCTTCTGGGCGGCCATGAAAAAGAAACAGATCCACCCCAGGCGCACCGGGCTCCGCATGACAGGCCCGGCCGCAGCGGACTACATCATGGCCAGCTACCCGGGCCTGGTCTGAGCCCGATGACAGTCACGTCCAACTCGTACCTGCCCCGGGAGGCCCACCAGCCCCGGGGCCGTACGCCCTGGTGTGGGACTTGCGACACGGACCGGCACCTGCTGGTTGATTCCGTCACCCTGATGAATCCGCGGCACGAAACCCTCGCGGCAGCCATCAGTTGCACAAAATGCAGCAGCTCGCACGTGGTGGCTACGACAGCCGCCTTTCTCGCAGCCATCTGCATCCAACAAAGTAATAGAGGAACACCTTGACCAACCACAGCACACCCAGCGTCGGACACTGCGCGGCCCATAACCAGCAGCCTGGCCTGATGGACATGGATCTGTCGCCGCAGGGACTCGCGGATGCCCCGGCGAACGAAATGGACCCCGACAGCCTCGTCTACTCCGGCAACAGCTAAGCGGCCCGCACCGTAACGCTCCATGGCAGACTTCTGCCATGGAACCGCTCGATTGTCTGGTCATCTACGTCCCCACCGAAGCTGCGCACGCTGTCCGGCAGGCAATTGGCGACGCCGGGGCCGGCCGGCTGGGAAAATACTCACATTGCTCTTTTAGTCTCCACGGCACCGGGCGCTTCATGCCGTTGCCGGGTTCCACCCCGGCCGTGGGAGCCGTCAATGTGCCCGAGGAAGTGCCGGAAACCCGGATCGAGGCGATTTACCCGCGCTCCAGGCGCAACGCCGTCGTCGCAGCCGCACTGTCCGTGCATCCATACGAGACGCCGGCGTTCATGACCTTCCCGGTCGACGGCGCTCTGCCGGACCCAACAGGTTCCGCGGACTGACACAGCCCGGGTGGTTCCACATGCGGCCCTTGACGGCCCCGAAATTATCCGCATGCTTGCAACTAGTCCAAAGTAGGCGCCAAACGGAAGGCACAGCCATGAGCACACATCATCCTGAAGATCACCCGGGCAATCCGGACCGGCCGCAACCGGCGGACGGCGCCGAGCGCCGCCCCGGGAAGGGCGACCCGGGTGCCGATCCGGGCGCCTCGGCCAACCCGGATCCGCTGAGCGGGAACATTACCGGGCTGGAGCCCGGCGGGGGAGTGCCTCCGGGAGAGACGCCCCCCGCCGAGGACCAGATGAGTGGCGACCAGGGGCACGACGAATAGCAGGCAGAGGCAGCGGCGCGGCCGCATTGCCGGACCTCAGTCAGGTTTACTCGGGTGCGAGATCCTGCGCTTGCGCCAGAACAAAATGCTGGCAACCAGGACCGCCAAAACGACCGCCCCGATGACGTAGGGCGCATATTCCACCCGTGTTTCCTTCGTTTCTTTGGTTTCTCCGGTCCCGGGGTCGACAGGTCCGCTGGGCGACGGCGTTGCGGTAGAAACGGTGGCTGCAAGCGCATGGGGCGTCGTGCCGGTGACCTGAACGGCCGAGGCGGCTGCTGCGGCGTTTCCGGCGGCGGTGGCCGCCCCGGCCGGCGCAATGGAAAGGGCAGCAGCCAGGAGGAACAGGCCCAGCGCGCCGCGGATTAGTTTCTCTTTCATAAACTTCCTTCCCGGAGTGGACGTAGGTGCTCGGTTCTCCGGCGACTTGGCCGGCGGAGTGAGGTCAGCCAGGCGGCGCCACCGCCCTTTCGGACGTGGTCAGTGCTGTCCCGGGCTTCCGCCGACAGGAGGTACGGGGCCCGGTCCGCGGTCCGCTCCTCCTTCTCGGTCGGCAGCGCTGGTGGTGTCGCTCACGGCTGTCCCGTCCGAATCGCCTTCGACATCAACCAGTCCATTGGTCTGGTCGAAAAGTTTGGCGTCCGAGCGGCCGGCGGTCCCGTCCGCGGGGCGCGTGACGTCCTGGACGGCTCCCTCACCCGGAAATACGCTGCCCGCGGTCCCGGTGGGCGGCACGGTGGTGGGCGGACTTGCCGTTGCCGGGCTATCCGCAGTGTCCTTGTGCCCGCTTGCTGCCGCGACGCCTGCAGCTGCCGCAGCTGCCAGCCCGACTCCCGCGACGACTGCGCCTGAAACGCCGGCTTTGCCACTGTCCCCCCGCGACCCTGCCGCCGCGTCCACGCCTGGTGTGCCCGCCGATGCGCCTTCGCTGACGGTTCCGCGCCAGGCCCCGGTCGCGTAGCCTTCGTCTTCGATGAAGGCCTTGAACCGGTTCAGGTCGTTCTCGGCCTGCTTCTCCACTATGTTCAGTTTGGCGCCGACGCGTTCAATGAGGCCTTCGGGCTCATATTCTAGGGAGAGCTTGAGGGAGGTCTGCCCGCCGCCGAGGTCTTCGAACTCCACTGACCCGGCGTTGGTTGCGCCCTCGGTGGCACCCCATGCGACCTTCCGGTCCGGCACCTGCTCCAGAATTCTGGCCTGCCATTGCCGGCGCACCCCGGCGATTTCCGCAACCCACTCCAGCCGGTCGTCGCTGAGTTGTTTGACGCTCTTCACCCCGCCCATAAATTGCGGAAACTCCTCGAACTGGGTCCACTGGTTGTAGGCCACGCTCACGGGAACGTTGACGAGAATTCGCTTTTCAACTCTGGTGCTCACGATGTCTCCTTTGACGGGATTTCGGGAACTGACGACAGTCGAAATAATCATCAGTATGCTTACCATACATGCAGAAATGTGCCTCGGCCAGAGATGCCGCCAGGCGCGGGGCGTGCCGGACCACGTCGAAGGGACCCAAGATAAGTCCAATGTTTAGCCTTTAGCCTTCGTCCATGGGCTGAACGGTTTATGCCAAATGACTGCTTGTGTTGGCCACACGAGGGTTCGATTCCCTCCCAGCCCGCTCTTGGAATGCCCCGGCTTCCGGGCCGCGCGCGGGCGTCTTGACGGAACTCCGACAGCCGGGGGAGCATCAAAAGTGTCGGGGCAGCGGCCGGAGCCCGCTTGCGGACCGGCAGGGGAAGGTTCTCCATGGCTGTGGCTCGCGTCGGGGGATCGGGCGTGGTGATGAGCGGCGCCGCGCTGGTGGCGGGCCTGCTCCTCAGCGGCTGCACCGGTGAGCCGGAGCCGGCGCCGTTCCAGCCCAGCCCGCCGGCGACGACGGCCCCGCCGTTCCAGCCCAGCCCGCCGTCGCCGGCGACAGCACCGGCGTCGGCCTCGCTCCGACAGCTTCGGGCGATGCTGGAACCGTACAGCGAGGAACTGCTCCAGGAGGGGGCGCTGGCCGTTGTGGTGGAGGCGAGGGTCGGATCCGAGACGTGGGCGCATGCCGTGGGCGTCAGGAGTCGCGACGGCGGTGTCCCCGCTCGTCCGGGTGATCCGGTCCACGTGGGCGGCATTACCCGGACCATGGTGGCGGTCTCCGTGCTGAAGCTCGCGGAGGAGGGGCAACTGGCGCTTGACCACCCCGTGTCCAGGTATCTGCCCGAGCTGGAGGGACTCCTGCACCCGCCCGCAGGCCTTACGGTGCGCCAGCTCCTTGGCCACACGTCCGGCATGCCCGATTTCTACGCTCCCCTGCTGGGATCGGCTCCACTCCGGCAGGTGCTGGCCACCCCAATCAGTCCCGAGCAGCGCCTCGCGCTCGCGGGCGGTGTTCCCTGGCAGCCGGCGGAGCCTCGGGGTTCCGGCTATTCCCGCTCGGACTACGTTGCTCTGGGGCTCTTGGCGGAGCGGCTCCGCGGAACGGCGCTCGCTGACGTCCTGCGGGCCGACGTCGTGGAGCCGCTGGGTCTTCGCTCCACCACAATGACAGGGGCCGGTCCTGCACCGGCCAACCTGGTCCACGGCTACACCCTGGTGGATGGCGGACCGGTGGACGTCGCCTACTCCGCCATGCAGAGCGGATCCGCGTCCGAGGGCATGATTTCCACGGTAGGGGAGATCAATACCTTCTATGCCGCGCTGCTGGACGGCGGGCTGCTGCCTCCGCCCAGCGTCATGGCCATGAAGGGCCGCGCCAACGCCGACTACGGCCTTGGCCTGGAGCAGTGGAATGACAGGTGTACCAACGGTTTCTACTATGGCCATGCCGGCGATGTTCCAGGCTATGGAACCATCGCGATGAGCAGTGCCGACGGCAACCGCCAGCTCGCGATGTCTGTCGCCTACCCGCCGTCGCCGCTGTCCGCGCAGGCCAACGCAATCTCCCTGGAAATGACGGGGCTTGCCCAGATCGCCCTGAACGCAAGCTGCCGCCTTCAGTTTCGTTGGACGCCTGATCTCGGGTAGGCGACGAACCGACTTACCCCCAGGCTTCAGGTCGGCCCCTGCGTGGCGGCCGGGTGCTCGATGGTGACGGTGCCGGCGTCGCCGTCGACGCGGATCTGCTGGCCGCTGCTGAGCCGTTGGGTGGCGACCCCGGTGCCGAGCACGGCCGGGATCCCGTACTCCCTGGCCACGATCGAGCTGTGGCTCAATGGACCGCCGACGTCGGTGACCACGCCGGAGGCCATCGCGAACAGCGAGGTCCATGCGGGGGTGGTGATGCGGGCGACCAGGATGTCGCCGGGCACCATCCGGTCGAAATCCTGGGGTCCGCTCAAGACGCGGGCAGGAGCGCTGACCCGTCCCGAGCTGGCGCCTACGCCTTTGATGATGTCGCCGGGCTGGTTCTGTGGCCGTGCCGGCATCATGTTCCCGAAGGCCCGCTCCATCCACCGGCTCTCCGGGAGCAGCTGGGGGGCAGCGGCCTTGGCCTGGCCCCGCCACAGGATCTTGCGTTCCTCGACGGCGGCAGCGCGGACGGGGCGGTCCGCGCCCATGATCGTCACTGCCGCCGGTTCGGCGAGGCCGAATTCGACGGCGCTGAGCAGCTCCTGCTCGCGCAGCCAAAACACGTCGGCGGGCTCGGTAATGACAGCCGAAGCAACCAGCCGTTGTCCGAGTTCGAGCAGCATCTGCCGCAGCAGCGGCCACGCCAGGCCGACGTCGGCCAGGGCATCCTCGCGGATCGGGGCGGCGTTCTGTGCCCACCGGAGCAGCCGGATGAACGCGGCCCGTCTGCCCGGCCCGAGCCGGCTGATCGCCTGGCCGGTCTGGTCCTCCCGGCGGGCGGCCGCCAGCCGCGGGCGCGCAAGCGGGTCATTGCCCGGTCCCCGGAGATAGAACTTCACCGTCTCCAGCAGCGCCGCGGGATCGTCGGCCGGCACCGGGCAGGCGAAATCCAGGTTGTAGACCGCATGGCCGAACCGTCCGAGATGCCCCTCAAAGCGGCGGTGCCAGTCCTGCCACAGGCCAGGGTCGGCGCCGGCAGGCGGCAGGCCGGTGCGCTGCGCCTCCACCAGGGCCGCTGCCGGTTTGTTGAGGAGCGTCGCGGCCAGCCCCGGAACGCCGCCGGCCCAGGACGCGAGGTCGTACAGCGACTTCTCGGCCCGGATGGGTTCGCTGTCATAGCCGAGGAGGAACGTCTGGGCGGGAGGGTCCCCCTCGCGCCGAACGAACTTGTCGTAAAACGCCCGGAGCGAGATTTCGCTGGTCGCGGCCAGCGGAATTATTGACTGCACGGCCGTGTAATACACGGTGCCAGCGTCCAGCAACGCCCGCGCGCCCTCCAGGAGTTCTTTCCCCGCGAGATCGACGACGGGCTTGGCCGACCAGTCCTTGATGACCTGCTCGTAGCGGGGATGCGAAAACTCCCGCCAGCCCGCCACTCCCATGTGCGCCTTGCCGCGGAGCAGCGCGCGTACCGCGGTCAGCGACTTGCCCATCAACCGCCACATGCCTGAGGTGCGGTAGTAATAGTAGGCGTAGCCGTTGATGGTGGGCAGTCCCACATCGTCCTCGCGGATGATGTTCTTGCCGACGGCTTCGGCCAGCAGGGCTCCCAGCGACCGGGTCACAGAGCCGTCAATGAGGTCGGCAAACAGCGGCGAAAGCGGGTCGGGCAGCTGTTCCACGATGCTCGCCCGGAAATAGAGCCCCTTCGGGTAGGGCACCGGCCAGGTATCAGGGGTATCAGCGGCCTGTTCAGGCAGTGCGGTGATGGGCCGGGATTGCAGGATGAAAAACTCGCCGCTGGTCCGGGCCCACTCGATGTCCTGCGGCGCTCCGAAGTGGTCCGCGATCCGTGTCCCGTAGCTGGCCAGCGCGGCTGCCGCCGGGTCCTCCAGCACAGGCTGGCGACGGCCCGCTTCCGGCACGGCCTGCTCCCGGGTGCCGTGCTCCGCGCAGACGGTCGTGACCTGCTTGTCAGCTGTCCGGCGCGACAGCACGCGGCCCGTTCCTGCGTCAACGACGACGTCATCGGTGCTGACGGTTCCGCTGGCGACGGATTCGCCGAGGCCCCAAGCGGCACTGATCGCGATCTGGTCGCGGCGCCCGTTGGCTGGATTGGCGGTGAACATGACGCCGGCCGCGTCTGCCTCGACCATCCGCTGGACCACGACGGCGAGGCGCACTGAGTCGGCTTCGATGCCCTCACGAGCCCGGTAGACCATGGCTCGTGCGGTCCACAGGGAAGCCCAGCAATCGGTCACGGCCGCGGCCAGGGCGTCGGTCCCGGCGACGTTGAGGTAGGTCTCCTGCTGCCCCGCAAAGCTGGCCGAGGCGAGGTCTTCGGCGGTGGCCGAGGAGCGCACCGCCACGGCGGTGTCCCCGGTGCCGAGACCCGCGTAGGCGGCGCGGAGTTCGGCTGCGATCGCGGCGGGCGTGGTGCCGCCGGTGAACAGGGCACGGATCCGCGTCGAGGCGTCCTCGTAGTCCTGTGGTGCCGCCTGCGGTGACAGTGCGGCCAGCTCCTGGATGCCGGCCTGCAGGTGGTTGGCATCCACAAAATCCGCGTAGGCTGCCGTGTTCAGCACAAACCCCGGGGGTACCGGCAGCCCGGCCGCAACGAGGCCGCCCAGCCCGGCACCTTTGCCGCCAACCACGCCGATGTCGCCTTGTCCCACATCGCCGAATTGGTTGATGTAGGTCATGGTCCATGCGTCCTTTCCGCCCGGAGCCTGGCCGCCTTTATTGCACCTGATTTCCAACATACTGGCACTGCCGCAGCCGGGTGGGTAGGGACCAAAGGGGTTATCCCCTGATCAGGTCGCCGCCGGGCAGGGTGTCGGCAATTTTCCCCGGGGCCCGTTCGCCGATAAGCGGCCACACGACGTCGTGGTTTCCGACCTGAAAGGTGAGGCCCTGCGGTCCGGCGGGAAGGAACAATGCCTGCCCGTCCGGACGGCCGGCTTTCGGGTTGTCGATCGTCGCGTCGGTCCCTTCGCTGGGGGCGCCGTCCCAGGCGGGCACCAGGTACGCGACCACCGCGGCTCCCGTGGGAAAGGCCTTCGAGAAGTACAGCGGATCCGGGCTGTTTGCGCCATACAGTTCCAGGTAGACGTTCCCGTCGTTGCCCGGCGGCAGGTTGCCCTTGACTGTGCGGTCGGTGCGCAGGATCAGGACAACGGAGCGCAGGCCAGTGCCGGTCCGTCCATTCCGAACTCCCTCCACGGTCCCCTGGACCACCACTTGGCTGGCTGCGGCAATCTCCTCCGGGGAATGGAACGGATTGTAGTCCAGGGTCATTCTGCCGAAAGCAGCCAGGGTGTCCTCCACCTGGTAGGACGCCAGCGCGGAGGACTGCGGAACGGCCTGCTGGGGACCGGGCAGCACAAAAACTCCCGCGGCCATGCCGCCCAGCAGGCCGGCACCGGCCACCGACCCGGCTGCCAGCCAGAGCCGGGCATGCGTCCGCCGCGGCGAAGGGGCCGTCGTGTTGACACGAGAGACCAGTTCCGCCCGGAGGGCATCGCTGAACGCATCATCGACGCGAAGGGGGTTCATGGCTGTTCTCCTTCCACTGCCGGGGCGCGCATTGGACCGGCCGCTCCATCGATTGCTGCCTTCATGCGCTGCCGCGCCCGGTGCATGCGGGTCTTCGCCGCGCCCGGAGTCAGGTTTAGGACGGCCGCGGCCGCCGCGAGGGTGTACTCCTCGAATATCACCAGGCTCACCAGCTGCAAGTCCGTGGCGTTCAGCGTGCCGAGGGCCAGCGCCACGTTCTTGTCCGCGCCTTCGTCCATATGGGAGCCCCCGGCAGCGGCGTCGAGCGCGCCATCGCTCCGCGGGAGGGAACGGAGGAGCCTGCGGTAGCGAAAGGCTGCCCGCCCGGTGTTGCGTGCAATATTCGTCGTTGTGACGAGCAGCCAGGGAAGAACGGAGCCTTCAACGAGCCGCACCTTTCCCCGGCGTCTCCAGAGCTCAAGGAACGCCGTGGACATGATGTCCTCCGCATCATGGCGGGCTCCGGACAGCCGGTAGGCGTGGCGGAAAACCCGGTCGCGGTGCCTATCGAACAACTCCCCGAAGGCAGCGCCGTCGCCCCCGATGCTTCGTGACCACAGCCCGACGTCTCCGGAATCCATGTTCCCCATGCCCTGTATTGTCCGGGAACAGCTAAATGGTTACACGAGGGCCGATAATTTATCCGGACGCTACGAGTGCGCGGGCCCGATCTGATCCAGCGTGTAACCGTCCGGGTACGCGGACATCCGGCCTCCCGGGGTGAACGACGGGGTGGTGGGCAGGGGCGTCATCCTGGCGCGTACGGCGCGGTACCGCAGCACCGCGCTGTAAGCGGCCCGCAGCGCTGCCGGTGCCGGCTTCAGGCCTAAGGCCACGGCCACCCTGGGCTGGTCCATCATGAGCGCCAGCACCACCGGCGTCAGCGGTCGAAGCGCCGGGTGCAGCCGGACCTTCAGTGCCTCCACGGTGGCCGCCAGGAGGCCCGCGCCTTCCCGGCTCGGGCCGAGGTTCCGGTCTTCATAGTCAGCCAGGAAACGGTTTGCCTCCTGCAAGGTGGCCGGGGCGGGCTCGAGCCCCATGCGCCGGCCCAGTTCAGCGTAGAACGCGACCGCGGCTTCCTCCTCAAGCAACGTCAGCTGGCGCCAGCCGTGCTGCTCGATCCAGCGCATCGGCAGGACAAGGAGGGTCATCAGGACGTACAGGAAATCATCGCTGCTGCCGGGGACACCCTTGTGGACCCGGCGCAGCAGTTCTGTCATGGCCAGCCCGCGTTCGCTGTCGAACCCATTGGCGATGATCTCGTGGATGACGATCCCGGTGTCATAGGAGCGCTTCATGGGCCGGGCCTTCATTTCGCCGCGGTCCGCCAGGGTACGGGCAATGGAGGGGACGGCGAAGTTCCGGTAGTACGAGGCAAAGAAGCCCGCGTGGATCTCCTTCTGGAAGTCGATCAGGACCATGTTGCGGTAGATCCCGAACAGGTCGCCGCCCTCGGGCCGGGCACGCCGGGTTGGGTGCAGTAGTCGGTCAGACAGGCTCATGCGGTGCGCTCCAGGCCGAATTCCGATTCCGCGAGGAGCACGACCGCCCGGTCTTCAGCGGTCAACGCGGAGCGGCCGCCGCCGGCGGCCAGTTCCGCGTCCCAGATTTCAACGATCATCCGGTGCAGGCGTTCCTGCGGCCCGGCGTCGGCATCGGTTTGGAGGACCCGCTCCATGTCCGCATTCTTCAAGGCCTTCTCGCGGATCGGTGCGACCTTTGCGATCAGCCGGTCGATGCGGAGGGCCGCACGCCGGCGCGCGGCGTGGCCGGCGATGGGTGGGATTGTCAGGCCGATTCCGACCAAGACGATCGACACCAGCTCCATCAGCAGGAACGGGGCCTTCGCTGCCTTGTGGATGAAGTCGGGCAGGTCCGGGTACGCCCGGCTGAAGATGCCCAGGGCCATCAAGGTCAGGGTTAGCGCCCCGAGGGTTGAGCCCACGCCCACCATGGCGAATCCGATCCGGAACGACTGGCGCATCCTGGGCACGAACCGCCAGCACGCACGCGCGATCCCGGCGCAGCACCACGCGTTGAAGGCGACCATCATCAACGAGAACAGAGCAGCGAACGGGTGCACATGGTATTGGCCCCAGGCGCTGGTTGAGGGCAGGGGCCCGGCCAGGACGAAGAACGTGGTCTGCAGCGCAATGGTCACGACCACCGGAAGGCAGTGGATCCATGCAGCCCGCCCATCAGCGACAGGGGAGACGGCGTTCACAACGGCTGCCCGCAGGAACCAGAGGCCGATCACGATGAAGGTGTCCACTGCCAGCTTGGCCAGGTTGGTGCCGCCCAGCCGGGTATCCACGAACAGGTAGACGCCGGGGTTCGTCAGGAAAGATGACACGCCGGCGAAGATCGCAGCCAGGAACACCGGGTCCCGGAGGTTTTTGCGCACGGCGGGAATGCGGGCCAGGGCCAGCAGAAACAAGGCCCCGGCCATCATGAAATGCATCATCCGAAGACAGCCCCGAAGTTGCCGGGCTGCCCGTCAGGGCGCCGGGAACGGCGGATCCGGGCGGCGAGCCGGTCGGCAAGGAGTTCCGCGGTCACCTCGAACTGGTTGAAGAAATCACTGCGCTGGAGGGCCTTGACGACAAGCTCCGGGTCCAGGTCCGGGAAGAAGGGCCGGGCGAAATCATGCGGCATCTCCTCCAGATCGTGGCCCAGGATCATGTGGGCAAATTCGTGGAGGATGATCTGCCGGCGGTGCACTTCCGACGCTGCCCGGGCGTGAAGGATCAGGTCCAGGTCATCAAGGCCAAACCACAGGCCGCAAACCTTGTCCGTCGGGGTGTGGCTGATGGGTTTTATGACGATTTTTCGACCCCGGGCGGACTCCAGATGGGTGTGGACGGACTGCAGGGACACAGGCTCCTGCAAATTCAGGTGATCTTCCGCGGCTCGGGCCCGTTCCCGGGCGGCGCTGTAGTCCATGTCAGGGGGTCCTTGGGTCGTTTCCTGTGATGAGCCCGCAAGGCCCCGTCCTCCACAGGAGGAGCGTATCAGGGGGAGCCGGGTCCCGGGGGCGTGGCCTCAGGCGGCATTGCCTCAGCCGACGTCGCGTCGGCAAGGTGCTCGTCAATGAGGTCCCTGATCTGGAGCAGCGTCTCGGGGGAGAGCCCGTCCAGCTGGCGGGCAGCAAAGTTCCGGACCTTCTGGGCCTTCATGCTGGCCAGCAGTTCCAGCTGCGCCTCAACCTTCGGCGGGAGATCCTCCTCGCCGTCCAGGAGGTAGTCGCGGTTCACGCCGAAGAATCCGGCAAGATTCTGCAGGAGCTCCGTCTTCTTGACAGCCGGGCCCGAGCCTGCGCGCATGTAGTGCCACCTGGCGCGGGAGATCGGCGTTCCGGCCGCGGACATGGCATCGCGGACCTCGTTGAAACCAATCTTCCGGCCCGCGGCCTCTGCCGAATCTAGCAGCAGGTTCAGCTTCCGGGCCAGATCCGCTCCAGGCCGGGACTCACTCGACGGGCTGTTCGTCACGTCGGCTCCTTTTTGTTGCGGTCTCGGTGCGGTGCCCGTCCACTTTAGCACCGGATTGGACATGTCCAAATAACTTGCATATTCTGCGAGAGCGGAAATTGGACATGTCTAATGCCTATTTCGCCATTCGATGTGGCACCGCCTGCAGCCGCAATAGTCGGTGCAGGCAGGCTGCCGCGACCACCGCATTCCGGCCGGCGGTTTTGGGGGGCCGGCCGGGATGCGCTTTTAGGGGCTTCCCTGCGGTTGATTGACTTTGCAAATCTTCAGGCCTACGGTTTAGCCGGTCCTGTCGTATCCCCCAATACCGTCAGGGCCAAACGAAACGCCCCCGCACCGCCCTTCCTGGCCGGCGCGGGGGCGTTTTGGTGTCCGGATCCCGTCACTTCCGGATGCTGTCAGTTCCGACGGGTTCGGCCGGACCGGTGTTGCTGCGCCTGGTGATCAACCACGTGATGAACCACAGCAGGACACCGATCGCCATCAGCCCACCGGCGATCTGGTACTGGATGACGTTGCGGCCGACCCACGGGCCGGCGAGGAAGGCGCACAGCAGGGCCGCGACGAGCGGCAGCGGCCCTGGCGAGGTGAAGAACACCTTGCGGTTGGGGTCCCTCTTGCGGCGGAGCACAAGGCACGCCACATTCACCACGGTGAACACACAAAGCAGCAGGAAGGCTGTTGTGCCGGAGAGGTTCGCGACGACGTTGCTCTTCGGATCGCTGGTGACGTACAGAATCAGTCCCAGCGCCAGAACGGTGGAGAAGACGATGCCCGCCCACGGCGTCCGGCGCCCCGGCAGCACCTTTCCCAGCGGCCGCGGCAGGACGTCCTGGCGGGCCATGCCGTAGATCAGCCGACTGGCCATCAGCATATTGATCAGCGCCGTGTTGGCTACGGCGAAGACTGCGAGGAACGGGAAGATTCTGTCGATCGGGAAGTCCGGCGAGCCCTTGTGCACAACCTCGAGGAGCGCGGCACCCTCGGCCTCCCTGATCCCCTCGAGTTCGGTGGGCGAGAGCACGCTGACCACGGACACGGCCACCAGCATGTAGAGGATCACTGCAATGCCGAGGCCGGTCAGCATGGTCCGCGGGAAGATCCGCTCCGGGTGATGCGTCTCCTCGACCATGTTCACCGAGTCCTCAAAGCCAACCATCGCGAAGAACGCGATGGAGGTGGCTGCAGTGACAGCGAGGAACAGGCCCTTGTCCTGGTAGTCGGTGAAAACGAATATTTCACCAGCGTTGCCGGTGCCCTGCGCCATGACGAAGAAGCCGACGCCGATCACGATGCACAAGGCGATCATCTCCACGAGGGTGAGCACTACGTTGAACTTCACGCTCTCGCCCACGCCGCGCAGGTTGATCACGGCCAGCAGCAGCATGAAGCCCAGCGCGACGGCGGTGACGGCGCCTTCCCCTGCCGGGCCCATCCAGCCGTTGATTTCCAGGCCGCCGAAGAAGTTCTGGGCGAGCACGTTCGCGGACGTCGAGGCGCTCGTGATGCCGGAGCAGACGACGGCAAACGCAACCAGGAAGGTCACAAAGTGGATCCCGAAGGCCTTGTGCGCATACAGCGCCGCCCCTGCCGCCTGGGGATACTGCGTGACCAGTTCCAGGTAGGAGAATGCCGTCAGCGTGGCGACGACAAAGGCCAGCAGAAACGGCAGCCAGACGAGGCCGCCGACCGTGCCGGCCATGGTTCCGGTGACGGCGTAGATCCCGGCGCCAAGGATGTCGCCGACGATGAAGAGCAGCAGGAGCTTGGGGCCGAGGACCCGCTTTAGCGCGGGTGCGTCACCTTCGGGAGTTGCGTCGAACACTTGCTCTGAAGTCGTGCTCATGGGTGACCTCCACGGCTGGTACACGGCTCCCGGGAGAGCCGCGGCCGGATCCCGGCCAAGGTGTGACCTACTTCACTGTGGCCCTCCCGGGCCGCTTTGGCAACAAGCCGGTCATCCCTCGGGGGGAACTTGTTCATCATCGGGATGGAACTGCGCCGGAATGCGCTTTGCGGGTGCAACGGCCCGTCTAGGGTGAAAGCATGTTCAAGACCACCAAGTATCTGAGGCCCCTCGCGGCGCCGGCCACGGCCGTAGTGCTGCTCGGGACGCTCCTGGTCCTGGAGGAGCGCCAGTTCGACCAGAACAGCGCACTCCTCCTGGCGCTCCTTACCGGTGTGGCGGTGGCAGAAGCCGTGCCGGCGGCAGCTTTGGGAGTGGTTTTGGTCGCCCTGGCACTCCAGAGCCTCAAGGTCTTCCCGGTGGTGCTTTTGTCCGGGGTGCTGAGCTACGCCGCGGTTCCGGTCGTCATCTTCTTCGCTGTAATAGCGTGGCAGGGCAGGCGCCGATGGGTCCTGCCGGGGGCCGCCGTCGTATTTGCCGGCATCACAACCGTCAACTGGTTCACGGACCAGGCCTGGATCAATTTCATCTTCGGCAATCAGCTGTACGGCAGGGGGGTTCTGCGCAGCCTTAGCTACGCTTTCCTGATCCTTGGTGCGTTTGCCGCCTTGAATCTCGGTGCCTGGGCCGTCGGCATGGCCGTCAACAGGGCCTCCAGCAGCAGGAAAGCCCAGCTTGCGGCCGAGTCCCGGCTGCAGGCAACAGCAACCGAGCTCGCGCTTGAACAGGAACGCAACCGGATCGCGAGGGAGCTGCATGATGTGCTGGCGCATTCACTGACGGTCATCGTGGCCCAGGCCGACGGGATGCGGTTCATCCACCGCGCGGAACCAGAATCTGTCGGGGAAGCTTCCGCGGTCATCGCCGAATCTGCCCGGACTGCTTTGGTCGAAACGCGCAGGTTGATCGAAGGGTTTGCGACGGAGGCCTCCGACCAGCCGGCGCAACGGATCGAGGATCTGGCGGCCCTGGCCGAACGGCTGCGTTCCAGCGGCATGGCGGTCGAGATTCAGACGGAAGGATCGCCCTGGGACATGACCACCCTGCAGGAGCTGACGGTCTACCGGCTGGCACAGGAGAGCCTGACCAATGCGTTCAAGCATGCGGACCGGAGCCAGGGCGCCCGCCTGCATCTGGTCTGGACCGCCGAATCCCTCGAGCTCCGCGTCCGGTCCTGGCCCATCCGCGGCCAGGCGTCTACGCCGCAGACAGCACCATCCGGACGGGGGATGGCCGGCATGGCAGCCCGCGCGGCAGCCGCGGGCGGCTGGGTCGAAACCGTGTGCGGCGAAGAGACTTTCGAAGTGCTGGCCTTCCTCCCGTCCGCAGGTCCGGGCCAGCACCCCGGAACTGCCGCGAAGGATCCCCCCGCCCGGGCCCTGGAAGGGGCCAAGGCATGACTGCCGCACCGATCCGGATTGCCCTGGCCGATGACCAGCCGCTGTTCAGCGCCGGGCTCAAGATGATCCTGCGCAGCCAGGCGGACATGGACCTCGTCGGCGAGGCCGTCGACGGGGACGCCGCGGTCCGGCTCGCGGACGAGAAGCGCCCGGATGTGCTCCTGATGGACATTCGGATGCCCGTCATGGACGGCATCACCGCCACGAAGAGGATCCTGGCAACGCCTTGGGGCGCGGCTACCCGAATCATCGTTTTGACCACCATCCAGCACGACGAAGCCGTGGTCCGCGCGATCCAGGCGGGCGCGGCCGGCTTCCTGACCAAAGACACCACACCGGACTTCCTACTGGCGGCCATCCGGACAGTGCACTCCGGCCACTCGGTCATTGCCCCGGCGATCACCAACGCGCTCCTCCGCGACTACACCACACCTGCAGCCGGGAATTTTGCCGCGCTCGCGGACCTGTCCGGGCGGGAACGCGACGTGTTTCGCCTGACCGCGAAAGGTCTGGGAAACGCCGAAATCGCCGCGTCGCTGGTGCTCAGCGAAGCCACCGTGAAATCCCACGTGGGAAGCATCCTGGCCAAGCTCAAGCTGCGGAACAGGATCCAGCTCGTTGCATTTGCCTACGAAAACAACGTACTGACCTAACGCCACAACCCGCACCGCAGGCCCCCGGCCCCTTCCTAACAAGGAAGGGCCAGCCACCGCATTGCCCAGAACAACCCAAGGAACCAACATGAAAAAGAAAATCTTTGGCACTGCCATCCTCATTCTTGGCACCGGCGGGGCGCTGGCCGCCGCAGCCATCCCGGCCCCGCCGGTCACCGCCGCCGCCGAACCCGTCCCCGGGATCATCCGCGAGGCGGAGGCCTACGCCCAGGCCGATTCCGCCGCCGAACGGGGCATGCAGGAAGCCGTCCGGCTGTGCATGGCGAGGGCCGGTTTTTACTACACGCCCGCCGTCCTGGACATGACGCTGGACCTCAACGGAGCCATCGGATTCAAGCGGCTCACGGTCGACGCCGCCAAAGCCAGCGGCTACGCCAGCACCGGGCCGCAGGGGCCCCGGGAACCGGCGACGGACTCGGCACAGGGCCGACTCTTTGCCGACCCGGCCTTTAACACGGCCCTCGCCGGCGGCGCCGGAACCGCGCAGATGACCACCGTGCAAGGGCTTGGAACCGCCTCAGGCGGCTGCCGCGGGGAGGCCATGACCCGGATTTACGGCAGTCCGGAGAACTACATGCTCGCCACAGGCAGCGCATACAACTCGTTTTTCGTAGCGACCTCGTCCGCCGCCGGTGACTCCGGCGTAGCCAAGGCCATCGGGGACTGGGCGTCCTGCATGATGGAATCGCCCTACGCCTCATTCACCAATCCCCAGCAGGCCGCCGAGGCCGGTACGGCTGCTGGCGGCCAGGAGGAGTTCAAAATTGCCGTGACTGACGCGGTCTGCCGGGACAGGACCGGATTCCACGCCGCGCTGGACTCAGTCCTGGACAAGTACCTGACCACCCGGATGCGGGACCTTGCCCCGGAGATCGACAAGGTCAAGGAGATCCGCCGCGCCGCCGCCGCCAACGCCGCAGCCCTGCCCGCGGATGCCGCGAGCTAGCCCGGTCCGTCGAACACACCGGCGGCGTCCTGTCAGCTTCGGGGGGTGATAGGGCGCAGTCGTCGCCCTGGCCCGGGCCGCCCCTGCCGAACCGGCCCGGTTTTGGACCGCGCTGAGCCGGGACTGGGCACTGATGCGAGGGCGCGGCGCTGGAAACCGGGCCAGTCCAGCAGCCTCCAGTCCCTTGGGGCAAATCGGCCCTACCGCCGTCCCGGGCGGCAGGCCCATAATCGGCCGTATCAACCCCGTACAGCAAAAATGGAGGCGGTCGACGTGTCGGTTTACACGCTGGGAATCTGGTTGGTACATCCGGGCCGGGAGAATGATTTTGTGCAGGCCTGGCGGGATCTGGCCAGAAAGACCAAAGAGGATTTCCCGCACGCCAAGGCCGTGCTGATGCACGACCGGGACGTGCCCAACCGGTTCATCAGCACCGGGCCGTGGGAATCCATCGAACAGATCGAGCAGTGGCGGGCATCGGCGACCTACAAGCAGGGCCTCGATGCGATGAAGGACATGCTGGAGCATTTCGCGCCGCACACCCTGGACGAGGCCGCCAGCATCGGCGGGGATACGGACTAGCTGCCCGGCTCCACCGCCGCCGCCTCCAGATCGGCCAGCGCCCCCAGCACGGCCGGCAGGAGCACGTCGTTCCGTCCCCAGACCGGGTCAAAGACCTCAACAAACCAGGAGTCTGCCAGTGCGAGGGCCAGGCTCTCGTTGGCTTCCTCGGTCCAGTCGCGGAGCTCGTCGTCCCCGACCGGGCCCTCGCTGCTGCCCAGGACCGTCACCACGTCGCCGTCCCGCAGGGTCACGGGGATGGAGGACTGGCTGGCCTCGCCGGGGGCGTGTGCCACGGTCACCAGATCGGTCCGGCCGGAGAGCTCCAGGAGCGCGGCCGCTGACTCCACGCTGCAAAACCCCGTGACGTACGCGCGCTGGGCATGTCCCTCGGACAGCACGCCGGGCTGGGATTCCTTGGTGAAGAGCCCGCTGCGGTTCAGATCCGCGAGCCCGCCGGCGATCGCCCGGGTTTCATCGTCATAGCGCGGCGCAAAGGTGCCCGGCTGGTACTCGCTGCGGCCTTCCAGCCAGCGCGCGGTCAGCTCGCAGGCCGCCGGAATGGTCGCCGCCTGCCGCCAGATCTCGCGGTCGGCCAGGAGCCGGCCAAAGCCGTCCCGTTCGGTGGTGTATCTGTCGTCTGCCATCGGCTTTATGCCTCCCATGCGGCGGTGGTCCTGGCGGCGCCGGACCCGGCGCCCGGGCCAGTGTTGCCCGCAGTGTGCTCCTGCAGCAGCAGCGCGAGGCGCTCGCAGCTCAGGCGCAGCGCCTCGAGCTCGCGCCTGCTGTACTCATCGATGGTCCGGTGGATCAGCTCGGGGAGCTCCCCGGCGTCCTCATCCACCTCGAACTCGTGTTCCAGCGTGACTTCGGAGTGTCCCCCGGACCCGCGGACGGACCAGCCGCCGTCGAGGCGAAGCAGCGGAGCTTCCAGCCCGAGCTGACGGAACTCGGCCCGCAGTCCGGCGGCGTCAAACACCCGGTGGCAGTGGCTCGAACTCAGGGAGCCGTTGACCACCACCGAGGTCCGCAACTCGTGGCTGGACTCGTCTCCGCTGACACGCTCGGCGTACACCGTGAGTCCATCCAAGTACGGCCAGTGCGCGGAGTCCCGCAGCATGCGGAAAACGAGATCGCCTGGGGCATCGATGCCCAGCCGGTGGTTTGTCCGGCGCGTTGTCTGCGGCAAGTCCACACCTCCTGTAATCAGCGGGCTCATTAAGCAGGCTAGGCCAGCGGCGCCCCGCCGCGCAGAAATTCTTCCCGCCGCGTCACGCTGGGAAATGTTGGGTCACACTGGGCCGCGGTGGTGTCATCTCCGCCGCCTCTAATGAAGCGCCATGACGCCCGGTATCCCTTGGTTTCGGGGACTTTTGACCGGTCTCCGGTGGCCGCGGATAGTTGCTGGCACCAGCACCAATCCGAGACTTTCAGGAGAGAAAAATGTCCAGCACCACACTCACGTCCGGCGTCAGCGCCGCGCTTGCCGCCACGGCCCTGCTGGCCCTCACAGCCTGCTCCGATCCCGGCGCGGCCCCCGCCGGCAACGCCGGAAAGGCGGCGTCCGCGGCGGTCAAGCAGTTCAACCTCTCACCCGAGCAGGACCGGGCCAAGTCCACTGTCAGTCCGGAGGCCGCCGCCCTGGTTCCGGAAGCCATCAAGAAAGACGGCAAACTGACCGTGGCGGTCAGCCCCTTTGCCGCCCCGCTGGCCGTCTACGCCACCGACAACAAAACGCCGGTGGGCAATGAAGTGGACATCGCCGTCGCCCTGGCGCAGTCGCTGGGGCTGGAAGCGGAGATCGTCCCGACCGCATGGGCGGACTGGCCCCTCGGCGTCGAGTCCGGCAAGTACGAGGCCGTGCTGTCCAACGTGACCGTGACCGAGGAGCGCAAGCTCAAGTTCGACTTCGCCAGCTACCGCGACGACAAGCTGGGCTTCTACGCCAAGGCAGACAGCGCCCTCGCCAAGGTGGAGACGGCGGAGGATGTGGCCGGAAAGCGCGTGATCGTGGGCTCCGGCACCAACCAGGAATCCATCCTGCTGCGCTGGGACGAGGAGAACAAGGCCAAGGGCCTTAAGCCGGTGGAGTTCCAGTACTACGACGACGACTCCGCCTCCGCGCTGGCCCTGCAGTCCGGCCGCGCCGACCTCACCTTCGGCCCCAACGCCACGGCAGCCTTCAAGGCCGCCACCGATGCCAAAACCAAGCTTGTGGGGCTGGTCGACGGCGGCTGGCCGCTGAAGGCCAACATCGCCGCCACCACCAAAAAGGGCAACGGTTTTGCCGCCGCGGCCACGGCTGGCCTGAACCACCTGATCGAGGACGGCAGCTACGCCAGGATCCTGGACCGCTGGGGCCTGAGCTCCGAGGCCGTGACGAAGTCCGAGCTGAACCCCGCGGGACTGCCCAAGAAGTAGCAAGGCATCCTGTTTCTCGCGTCGATTGCTCCGTAACCGCCCTTATGAGGCCCGAAAAGGGCGGGTACGGAGCAATCGATGGGGATGAGCGGTCCGGAATCCTCTAGAGATACTGCTGCCAGAGCGTCAGCTGCAGCCGGATGGTGCCCGTGCTGCCCATGGAGCTGCTGTCCGTTCCGGTGTTTCCCACGTCCGTGCCGGATTCCGAATCGCTCATCGTCTAGACCCGGGCCGGGGCAGCCAGCCCGAGGTTTTCGCGCAGCGTGGCACCGGCGTATTCCGTCGGGTAGACGCCGCGTTCCTGCAGGGCTGGTACGAGGTGGTTGACGATCTCGTCCAGCCCGCTCGGGATGAGCCACGGCGAGATGTTGAACCCGTCGACGGCGCCCGTGCGGGCATACTCCACCAGCCGGTCCGCCACTTCGGCATAGGAGCCCGTGAAGGTGGAATCGCCCCGGCTGGTTTTGGCGGACACGAACTGCCGGATGGACAGGCCCTTGTCCCGCGCTTCGGCGCGCCACTGGTCCGCCAGCTGCCGGGCCTTCGCGCCGTGGAAGCCGCTGCCGCGGGTTTCCGAGGTTTCCTCCACGACCGGGTCGACGGCCGGCAGCGGACCATCTGGATCAAACTCCTGCAGCTCGCGCCCCCAGAACTGCTCCAGGTAGGCGATGGCCTGCTGCGGGCCGATCTGCAGGCTCCGCACCCACGCCTTCTTGTCCCGGGCCTCCTGCGGCGTGGCGGCCAGGATGAACTCGCTCGCGGGCATGATCTTGACGTCGTTGGCGCCACGGCCGGCGTTGAGCGTGCGGTCCACAATGTCGCGCCGGAAGGCCAGGGCGTCGTCGAGCTGGGGGTGGGCGGAGAAGATGACGTCGGCCTGGCGGGCGGCGAAGTCCCGGCCGTCCGGCGAGTCGCCTGCCTGGAACAGGACGGGCCGGTACTGGGCACTGCGCGGCAGCCGCGGCGTGACGTCCACGGTGTAGTGCTTGCCGGTGTGCTGCACCCGGCGGACGGCACCCGGAGCAGCCCAGCGGGCGGCGCCGGCGGAGGACGCGACGGCGCCGTCGTCCCAGGCCTCCCAGATCCGTTTGGTCGTCTCCACGAAGGCTTCGGCGTGCACGTAGCGGTCCGCGTGGTCGAGGTAGCCGCCGCGGCGGAAGTTCGCCCCGGTCCAGGCGTTGTCCGTGGTGACGATGTTCCACGCCGCCCTGCCCGCGGAGATCAAGTCCAGGGACGAGAGCCGGTGGGCAAGGTCGGCGGGATCGTTGTAGGTGGTGTTCTGCGTGGCCACCAGGCCGATGTGCGAGGTAACGGCGGCGAGGGCGGCCAGCGCGGTCTGCGCATCGGGCCGGCCGGCGACGTCAAGGGCGTGCGGCCGGCCGAGGTGTTCGCGCAGCCGCAGCCCCTCGCCGAGGAAAAACGCGGAGAACAGGCCGCGCTCGGCGGTCTGGGCGATGCGCCGGAACGACTCGAAGTCCGTCTGGGAACCGGACCCGGCCGTCTTCCAGATGGTCCCCGAGTTGACGCCCTGGAAGAAGACCCCGAGGCTGAGCTGCCCGGAAGGCCTGAACTCCCGGGCCGGATTTGGGGTGTGGCTCATTGGTGCTCCTTAGATTCGGGCGGTGGAAGCGGAACGGGATGCGGCGGCGTAGCGGCTGTGCGGCCGGGCGAGGCCCAGCTGCTCCCGGAACGTGGCGTCCCGGTCTGACGGCGCCAGGACGCCGCGGCGGCGCAGTACAGGGAGGACCAGCCGGCCGAGCTCCTCGAGCTCGGTGTCCAGCACTGCCGGGTGCAGCCGGACCCCGTCGGCCGGGGCCGGTCCGCCGCCGGCCGGGCGGGCGAGCAGCCCGGCCAGCAGCTCGACGAGCTCCGCGGCGCTCCCGAGGAACCGTGCCCGCGGGCTGACCCACTGGCTGTGCGCGTCGAGTTCGGCGAGCCGTTCCGCGGCGCTCTGCCCGCGGGAGTCCAGGACGACGTCAAGCTCCGCGACGAGCGCCGGTGCGACGCTGCCTAACGCGGCAAGGGCCCTGCGGGTTCCGGTGAGTTCGGCCGCGAGCAGCTCCGGGGTGGGAGCGGAGACCAGCAGTGCGTCCACGGCCCCGGCTTCCAGCGACTCCGCTGCGAGCAGCCCCGCCGGCGCCAGGATGGGAAGTTGCCCCTGGAGGGGCCGCGGAATGATGGAGGGACCCTTAACGGCATATCCGCCGTCCGGCCCGGCGGTGCTTTCGAAATCAACGTAGTGAAGCTTGTCCGCGTCCAGGTAACGCCCGGTGGCGACGTCCCGGATCACCGCGTCGTCCTCCCAGGAGTCCCAGAGCCGGCGGCTCACCTCGATGGAATCGGCGGCCTCCTGCGCCAGCCGCCCCCCGTGGACAAAGCTGCGTCCGACGGCGGCGGCGTCGGCGGCGCTGGCCGAGGCGCCCACGAGCCACCCGGCCCGCCCGCTCGTGACGTAGTCCAGGCTGGCGAGCTGCGTGGAGACGTGGAAGGGCTCGGTGTAGACGGTGTCGACTTCCGGGATCAGGGCGATGGAGCGTGTGACCGGGCCGGCGAACGCCGCGCGCTGCAGGGCGTTGAGCCGTGCGGCGGCATCCGCCCCGTTGCCGGTCGCCCCCTGGGCGTCCGCCGGCGGGGCGTCGCTGAACGTTGCGGCGTGGAACCCGGCGGATTCGGCCGCAAGCACCACCGCCCGGAGCCGGGCGGGGGTCAGTACTGCGGCTGGTGCAGTCCGCACCGCCCGCCAGGCGGCGGGGTGGCCGCCGGCGCCGTCGACTTCGAGCAGCAGGAGGCCGCGGACCGGCCCGCGCGGTTCCGGGCGGGAGCCCAGGGGCTCGCGGGGTTCTGGTGCAGTGCTCATGAGGCGTCCTGACGTTCGAAGGGAATCTGCTCGCCGGCTTCCACGGCAACCGGCAGCCGGTTCTCCGCGGGCGGCAGCGGGCAGGTGGCGAGGTCCGTGTACGCGCACGGCAGGTTGACGGCCCGGTTGAAGTCGAGGGTGACTGTTCCGTCCGGACCGGGCGCCGAGATGCTGAGCAAACGGTTGCTGGCGTACGTGGTCCGGCCCGAGGTGGCGTCGGTGAACAGCACCGACAGCGTGCCCGGGGTGTGGCCGTTGAAGGCGGTGAGGACCAGGTCCTGGCTGCACAGCCGGAAGTGGAGCTCACCGGGGGCCTGGTAGACGTGCTGGATTCCTTCGACAGCGGCGCCGACTGTGATGCTGCGCGGCTGCTCAAAGGGAGAAAATATGCCCGCAACGGAATATGCCGGATCCGGTGCATATGCGGGAGTGCCCCGGTATCCGGAGCGCAGGCCGTTGCCCGGGTGCCGGGGACGGACGATGTACACGCCGCCGCGCTTGGCGAGTTCGATCACGGTGTTGCCGGAGACCAGCTCGAGCCCGTTGCGCTCTTCGATCGGTGCGAAGATCACGGTGGCGCCGGAGCCGTCGGGGTTCAGTTCCTGCCCGTCCCGGAGAACGCTTTCGCCGGCTGCCAGGACCAGCCTGACGGTGTCGACTTCCACGTTCCAGGTCCCGGGTGCGCCGTCGAGCCGGCCGGGGGTGGCGTCGAGCCAGTGCAGGTGGGTGACGGCGAGGAACCCGTGCGGGGCGGCGCGCTGGCGTTCGTGGGCGGCGTGCCATGCGGCCCAGTCCGCGGCGAACGCCCCGGACGTGGCGGCGGTTGCGGCAGTTTCAGCGGGCGTAGGCATGGGAGCTCCTGTGCGTGGTGTGGTCGGCGCCGACACGGGCTGCGGCATCGGGTTCGGTGGCGCCGGCGGCTTCGGGGCGGCCGGCGAAAGGATCGCCCGCATCCCAGAGGGTGGTGGGCGCCGCGGTGCGGACGGCCGGAATGATTTCCAAGGCAAAGCGCTCCAGAATGTTCAGCTGTTGCGCGAACGGCAGCGTGGTGGGCAAAGAAACGGACTGCAGATCGTGGCCGTAGAGCTCGTGATAGCTGAGGATCTTGTCGATCACCTGCTCCGGGCTGCCTACGAGGGCCGGGCCCTCGGCGACGGCGTGGTCGATGTCCCGGTACGGAGAGTTGTTGCCGGGGACGTTGCGGCCGGCGGTGAGTGCCTCGTAAACCGGGCCGAATTGGCGTTTGGCCTCCTGCGTGGTGTCCGCGATGAACACCCCGCCGGCACCGGCGCCCGCGCCGAGGTACCGGTGCCGCGGGTCGTGGCCGTGGCGTTCGTATTCCGCGCGGTAGTGGTCAATGAGTGCTGCATAGTTCCCGCGGGGCTGGATCGCGTTGGCGGTGAACAGCGGGTCGCCCCACTTTGCGGCCAGGGCCGCGGACGTCAGGCTCGTCGCCGAACCGTGCCACACCCGCGGTGCGCCCGCGAACGGCCGCGGCGTCGTGGTGGTGGGCTCGGTCAGCGCCGGGCGGAACTTCCCGGACCAGGTGATGTCCTCCTCGGTCCAGAGCCGCCGCAGCAGCCCGTACTTTTCCGCCAGCAGCTCCCACTGGTCTCCAAGGTCCAGCCCGAACAGCGGGTACTGCAGCACCTCGTTGCCCTTGCCGATCACCAGTTCCAGCCGGCCGCGGCTCAGCTGGTCGATCGTGGCGTAGTCCTCCGCCACCCGCACCGGATCCAGGACTGAGAGCACGGTCACGCCGCTCTGCAGCCTGATTCGGCTCGTCACCGCGGCGATAGCGGCCAGCACGGTAGTGGGGGAGGAGGAGATGAACTCGCCGGCATGCCGCTCCCCGACGGAGAAGCTGTCGTAGCCCAGCTCCTCGGCGCGTTGCGCGGAATCGATCACCTGGTTGAGCCGGTCGGCGGTGGAAACGATCTCCCCGGTCACCGGGTTGTTCAGGTGCGGAATGATGTCCAGGACTTGGAATTTCATTGCTTCGTGCCGAAATTCGCCTCGGTGACCGTCCTGGACTCGGGCAGGGCTTCCTCCGAGAGGCCCCAGCGCTCCAGGACTTTGCCGTAGGACCCGTCCTGGATCGCGGAATTCAAGGCGTCCGTGATGGCCGGGGCCAGGCCGTTGCCCTTGAGTGTGGTTGCGGCAACGAGGGTCTTGGACGGCCAGCCGGCGTTCACCTTGCCCACCACCTTGAGGTCATCGCGGGTGTTCTCCCGGTAGGTCACGGAGGGGTACGGGGCGATGTTCAGGTCGGTGCGGCCGGAGGAGAGCGCCAGGATGGTGTCGGCGTCGGACGAGTAATACTGCAGCACCGCGGGCGCCTTGCCCTTGGCCTCGAGTTCCTGGTTCCACGCCACCAGGATTTTCTCCTGGTTGGTGCCGGAGCCGACGGAGACCTTCAGGCCGGAGATGTCGTCCGAGCCCTTGATGCTGTAACTGGAACTTTTCTTGGCCTCAAAGCCCATGTAGGCGGCCCGGTAGCTGGAGAAGTCGAAGAGCTTGACCCGGGCGGCGTTGATGCCCACGTTGGAGAACACGGCCTCGAAGTCGCCGGACTGGGTCTTCAGCGGCCAGTTCTCCCACGAGGTGACCTGGACGTCCAGGTCCAGGCCCAGCTTGTCCGCGGCCAGCTGAGCGATGTCCAGCTCGACGCCGATGGGGGTCTTGTCATCGCTCGCGTGGAAGGACAGCGGAATGGAGCCGGCCGTGGTGGCCACCGTAAGCTTGCCGTCCCGGCCGATCAGCTCGGGGACCTTCGCGGCCAGGGCAGGGTCCTTTTCGGCCCGGAGCCGCTGCTGGTCCGGGGAGGTGTTGTAGACGACGCCGTTGCGTGCCGCCGTTGTGGCCGGTTGCCCGGCGGCGGCCGCCGCCCCGGGATCGGAGCAGCCGCTGAGCGCCAGCGCGCCGGTCAGGGCGCCGAGGAGGACGACGGCGGGCAGTACGGCGGGTCTGCGGAGCCGGGCCGTGGGGGTGCTGAGGAGTGCCATGGGTGGTCCTTAGATGTTGAAGGCGGGTTCGATCACTTTGGAGAAGAAGCTCCGGGTGCGTTCTTCGCGCGGGTTGGTGAAAATGTCTTTGGGGCTGCCCTGTTCCACGATCTGGCCTTGGTCCATAAACACCACGGTGTCCGCGACGTCGCGGGCGAAGCCCATCTCGTGGGTGACGATGATCAGGGTGGTCCCGGACGTGGCCAGCTCGCGGATCACGTCGAGGACCTCGGTGACCAGCTCCGGGTCCAGGGCGGACGTGGGTTCGTCGAAAAGCAGGATCTTGGGGTCCAGCGCCAGCGCCCGGGCGATCGCCACGCGCTGCTGCTGGCCGCCGGAGAGCTGGCGCGGGTAGGCCCCGGCGCGGTCCTTCAGGCCCACCCGGTCCAGGAGTTCCAGGCCGCGCACGCGGGCGTCGGCCTTGGTGCGGCGGGGCTTCCCGGACCGCGGGGCGACGACGGGTGCCTCGATGACGTTTTCCAGCGCAGTCAGGTGCGGGAAGAGATTGAAGTTCTGGAACACCATGCCGATTTCGGTGCGCTGCTTCAGGACAGCCTTTTCCGGCAGCTCGTGAAGCCTGGTGCCCCGGACCTCGTAGCCCACCAGCGTGCCGTCGATGGCGACGAAGCCGCCGTCGACCTTCTCCAGGTGGTTGATGGTCCGCAGCAGGGTGGACTTGCCGGAACCGGAGGGCCCCACGATCACGGCCACGCCGCCCGGTTCCACGGTCAGCGTGATGCCCTTGAGGACCTCCGCCGTGCCAAAGGATTTCCGGACGTTCGTGATTTCCACGAGGCCGCAGGTGGCTCCGGAGTCTTGGATGGCAGGGATGGCAGAGGCGGCAGGCGCGGCGGGGAAGGGCGCGGCAAGGGTGCTCATCGGGTTACCTTCGCTGAGTTGTCGGCAGACAGGGCGTGGGTGGAGAGGAATCGGCGGGCCTTTTGCAGCGGCGTCAGCGGCAGGGTGCGGACCGCGCCCCGGGAGTAGTGCCGCTCGATGTAGTACTGGAAGACGCTCAGCACCGAGGTGATCACGACGTACCAGAGAGTCGCCACGAGCAGCAGCGGCAGGACCTGCTGGGTGCGGTTGTAGATGACCTGGACGGTGTAGAAGAGCTCGGAGTAGGCCAGCACATAGACAATGGACGTGCCCTTGACCAGGCCGATGATCTCGTTGAAGGCCGTGGGCAGGATGGCGCGCATGGCCTGCGGCAGGACGATCCGGGTGGAGCGACGCCAGGCCGGGATGCCGAGAGCGGCTGCAGCCTCCAGCTGGCCCTGGTCCACGGAGAGAATGCCGCCGCGGATGATCTCGGCCGAGTAGGCCGCCTGGTTCAGGGTCAGGCCAAGGACCGCGGCCGCGAACTGGCTGATCAGGGTGGTGGTCTGGACCTCGAAGAACCGGACGTCGGTGAAGGGGATCCCTAAGCTGATTTTCTCGTACAGGTAGCCCAGGTTGTACCAGAGCAGCATCTGCACCAGCAGCGGGGTGGAACGGAAAATCCAGGAGAAAGTCCAGGACACAGACACCAGCAGGGGCGATGCGGACAGGCGCATGACGGCCAGTAGGAAGCCGAGTACAAAACCCAGGATCCCGGAGATGGCGGTCAGCTTGAGCGTTTCCAGGAGGCCGTCCACGATCGATTTGGTGGTGAACCACTGCGCCACGACGCCCCATTCCCAGCGCGGGTTGGAAGCCAGGGACCAGGCGATGCCGGCGACGCCCAGGGCCACGACGGCGGTCCCCACCCAGCGCCAGGGATGGCGGGCCGGGACCACCCGGTATTCGGCGTAGTCAGGGGCGGGGCCGCGCGGGCCGGATCCGCCGTCGGTGTCCGTGTGTCCGGTGCTGGCCGGCGCGTCACCTGCGGAGGTGTCCGTCGCTGCCAGCCCGGGTTTGGACTGCGTCACCGCGGTTGTAATCGGGCTCATGCGCCACCTCGCTTCCAAGTTGCTTCGTTGGGTTGGCTGCAAATCTAGGGGCGCTCCCGGGGCCCGGCAAGGCGCCCGGTTGCATTGGTTCACGCGGCTACACGCGGCGTCATGAGACGGTTTTTTGCGCCTTTTGACGCGCCATGACGCGCCGTGAACGGCCATGACCGGAGCCTCGTTCGGCACCGGCCCGGGTGCCTAGCATGAGTGCCCTGAAGCACCCGAACTGCCGTTCCGAGAAGGAGTCCCCATGCCAGCGAAATCGCCTTCCGTGGTGTTTGTCGGCGGCGGACCGCGCACTGCCGGCATCCTGGAGCGCCTGGCCGCCAACCAGCCGGAGCTGTTCAGCGGCAGCGTGGACATCCACGTCGTGGAGCCGCATACCGCGGGTTCCGGGCGGATCTGGCGCTATGGGCAGCATCCAGGGCTCATGCTCAACTCGGCAGCGGCGGATGTCACCATGTTCACCGACGCCTCTGTGGAATGCGACGGACCCGCCGCGGACGGACCCGCGCTCGCCGGCTGGGCCGCCGGGGTGCTGGACGGCTCGATCGCCGACGTCCCGGAGCTCCCGGCCGGATTGCGGCGCCAACTCGAGGAACTCACGGCCGCCACGTTCCCCACCCGGCAGCTGCAGAGCGCATACCTTGAATGGTTCTTCCGGCGCGCGGTCCAGCGGCTGGCTCCCGCGGCGGCCGTTACTGTCCACCGCGACACCGCCGTCGGCATCGACACGGTCCGGGAGCCGGACGGCGCCGGCCGGCACCGCGTGCGGCTGGCCGGCGGCACGGCGCTGCGGGCCGACGTCGTGGTCACCGCCCTGGGGCACACGGATTCGCTGCCCGACGCGGCCTCCACAGCCTGGGCGGACTTCGCGGCCCGGCACGGCGGCTTCCACGCGGCGCCCAGCTACACGAGCGACGTCGACTACACCCCAATCCGCCCGGGCCAGGACGTGATTGTGGCCGGCATGGGGCTGGCATTCGTGGACCTGCTGGTCCTGCTGACGGAGGGCCGGGGCGGACGCTTCGAGGACATCCCCGACGGCGGCCTGCGGTACCTCCCGTCCGGAGCCGAGCCGCGGATCTGGGCCGGGTCCCGGCGGGGCGTGCCCTACCATTCGAAGATTTCCGCGACGCTGCGCGGCGAACCTTCCGGGGCGCCGAGGTTCTTCACCGCCGAGGCCATCGCTGGCCTCCTGGCGGACCACGGCGAACTGGATTTTCGCACCCAGCTGTGGCCGCTCATCGCCAAGGACGCAGGCTACGGCTACTACCGGGAGCTGTTCACCGGTTACCCGGACCGGGTCAGCACCGGCTGGGAGAATTTTGCCGGGCGCTTTGCAGCCGTGGACTGGTACAGCCCCGAACGGCTCCGGCTGGTGGCCGCGTCCGTCCCGGACCCGGAGCTGCACCTGGACCTCGAACAGCTGGACCGCCCGTTCGCCACCCGCAGCTTTTCCGGACTCGACGAGGTCCAGGACGCTGTGACCGGCCACATCGAACACGACCTGCGGCTGCGGACCGGCCCGGACCACTCCGAAACCCTCGCGCTCTTCACCGCGCTGCTCAAGGTGTACATGGAACTGGGCCGGCTGGTGCCGCCGGAGCGGCTGAACTCCCGCTCGCAGCAGGACATCCACGGCTGGTGGCACGGCTTTTTCAGCTTTGTGGACTCCGGCCCGCCGCCGCGCCGACTGCGCGAGATGCTGGCCCTGCACCGGGCGGGCGTCCTGCGGTTCCTCGGCCCGGGGCTGCACGTCACGGCCGAAGAGGAATCCGGCCGCTTCGTGGCCCGTTCCGGTTCCGGCGCCGCCGTGGCCGCGACCGCCTTCATCGAGGCCCGCCTGCCGGAACCATCCGTGGACCGCTCGACGAATCCGCTGCTCCGCCAGCTGCACGACTCGGGCACCGGAACCGCGCAGCAGCTGCTCAGCGCGGACGGGCTGCACTCCACGGGGCGGTTGCTCGTCTCGGAACACCACGAGCTGGTCAACCCTGTGGGGGAGTTGCAGCCGAGGCTGTTCGGCGTCGGGCCGGGAACGTCCGGCTGGGGGTCCGGTGCCTTTGCCCGGCCCGGCACCAACGCCGCGCCCTTCCGCGAAAACGACGCCCTCGCCAGGCGGATCCTGGCCATCCTGGCCGACGACCACACCCGCCGGACGGCGCCGGGGGCGGCAGCGGCGCCGGCCCCCGGGCTCACGGTGCTGAACCTGCCGATGAGCGATCCCCGCGTGCGGCCGCTCCTGGACGAGCTGGCCACGGAATACGACACCCGGTACGGGCACCTCCTCGGCCGGGGGGCCGCGGCTGAGGAGCTCAACCGGTACCCGGCCGGCGAATTCGCGGGTCCCGGCGGGGCACTGCTGATCGTGCAGGAGGGCGGCCAGTCCGTGGCCGGCGGCGCGTTCCGCCGTCGGGGCCCGCGGACGGCGGAATTCAAGCGGATCTGGACGCATTCGGCGCACCGCCGCCGCGGGCTGGCGCGTTTCGTGCTCGGGGAACTCGAGGCGCTGGCGGCCCGGCGCGGCTACCGCACGGTCTATCTGACCACCGGTCCCCGGCAGCCCGAGGCAAAACACCTCTACCTCAGCACGGGCTACGAGCCGCAGTTCGACCTCTCCGCGGACCCGGAAACTATCGGCCCGCTGGCCTTCACCAAGAACCTGCCGCCGGCTTCGGACTAGAGTTCAACGCGGAACGGCATTTCAGGACCGCCGCGTTGCCGCGGCGGAGAGGCACCCGGGAGCAAAACAGTGCGGTATGGATCCAAGCCCACCATCCGCGACGTCGCGGAGGCAGCCGGGGTGTCCCTGACCACCGTGTCCTACGTGCTCTCCGGCCGGCTCGGCGGGACCACCCGGATCAGCGGGCCCACCCAGGATCGGGTCCACGATGCCGTCCGCGAACTTGGCTACGTCCCCAACCGGGCCGCCCGCGGGATGCGGCGCGGGCAAACGGATCTGGTGGCAGTGGCCGTCACTGACCTCGACGACGACTGGGACCGGGCGCTGGCCGGCGCCGCGGCGCTCATCCTGCCGCGGCACGGCTTCCAGCCCGTCATCCTGCCCGGCGCGAGCTGGCGGCAGTACATGCTCTCCGGCGGGGCCGACGGCGTCATCCTCGGCGCCGTGCCGGCCGACCGCGACGCCGGCGACGCCGCGACACTCGCGGAACTCGCCGCACGCGGGGTGGCCCAGCTGGTCTTCTCGGACACGCTGGCGCCGGACGGCTTCGACGTGCTTTCCCCGGGCGGTGCGCCGGAGGCCCGGGCGGAGCAGGCGGTGGCAACTTTGATCGGCCGCCTGCGCAGCTGAACGCGCTTCCGGCGGCCGGCAGGGCCTAGGCGTCCTGCAGCGGGCGCCGGGCCAGCCACGCGGCGACGATCGCGCCGGAGATGTTGTGCCAGAGCGAAAACACGGCGGACGGCAGGGCGGTCAGCGGGCTGAAGTGCGCCGTGGCGAGGGTCGCCGCCAGGCCCGAGTTCTGCATGCCGACCTCGAACGCCAGCGCCCGGCGGGCCTTGTCGTCCAAACGTCCCAGCTTGCCCGCCAGGTACCCCAGGCCCAGGCCGAAACCGTTGTGCAGCACCACGGCGAGGAACACGATCCCGCCGGCGGCGACTATCTTGCTGGCGCTGCCGGCCACCACGATCGCCACGATCAGTGAGATCACGACGGCGGACGCCCAGGGCAGGGCCGGGAGCACCCGGGCGACGAGCCTCTTGAGGAACAGCCGGGCCAGCAGCCCGGCGATCACCGGCAGCAGCACAGTCTTGACGATGTCCAGGACCATGGCCCCGGCGTCGATCTGCAGGTACGACCCGGCCAGGAACAGCACCAGCAGCGGCGTCACCACCGGGGCGACCAGCGTCGACACCGAAGCGACGGCAACCGAGAGGGCGACGTCGCCCTTGGCCAGGAACGCCATCACGTTGGACGCCGTGCCCGAGGGGGCGCAGCCGACCAGGATCAGGCCCACCGCCAGTTCCGGCGGGAGGTTCAGGGCGACGGCGATCAGCCAGCCGGCGCCGGGCATGATGACGTAGTGCGCCACGATGCCGAGGACCACGGCCCAGGGGCGCTTGGCCACGGAGGCGAAGTCGGGCGGCGTCAGGGTCAGGCCCATGCAGAACATGATGATGCCCAGCAGGTACGGCACGCTGGGGCCGAGCGGCTTGAAGGCGTCCGGCAGCAGGTACCCGGCGACGCCGGCCACTACGACGAGCAGCGGGAAGACCGTGACCGCGATCCGGGCGATCTTGGCCTCGGCGGCGAGGGCGGGGTTGACCGGGACCGCGGCAGCGCTGGTTTCCGGGGCGGATTCGGGGGTTTTGGTTGCCTCAAGCGTCAAAGTATGGTGGCACTGCGGCCACGATGAGGCCAGTTAGTGACCGCCGTCGATCCGAATATGTCAGATTTACCCCGCGCCGGCTGAAGACCGAAGTCCTCGGCGGGCTCGTCGTCGCGCTGGCCCTGATTCCGGAGGCGATCGCCTTCTCGACTCATCGCCGGCGTCGACCCCCGGATCGGGCTCTTCGCCTCCTTCACCATGGCGGTCACGATCGCCGCCGTCGGCGGGCCGACCCGCGATGATTTCCGCGGCCACCGGCGCCGTCGCCCTGGTGATCGCACCGCTCATGAAGTCGCACGGGCTGGACTACCTCGTGGCTGCCGTCATCCTGGCCGGCGTTTTCCAGATCGTCCTGGGCCTCGCCGGGGTAGCGAAGCTGATGCGCTTCAGCCCGCTTTCCGTCATGGTCGGTTTCGTCAACGCCCTCGCGATCCTGGTCTTTATGTCCCAGGTCCCGGAGCTGGTTGGCGTCCCCTGGCTGGTCTATCCGCTCACCGCCCTGGGCCTGCTGATCGTCTTCGGGCTGCCGGGACTGACCCGGGGAGTGCCCGCACCGCTCGTCGCGATCGCGGTCCTGACCCTCATCACGGTGACCGCCGCGGTCGACGTCCCGAACGTGGGGGACAAGGGTGCCCTGCCGGACGCGTTGCCCGCGATGTTCCTGCCGGACGTCCCGTTGACCTGGAGACGCTGCAGGTCATTTTCCCCTTCGCGCTGGCGATGGCCTTCGTGGGGCTGCTCGAATCCCTCATGACGGCGAAGCTGGTGGACGACATCATCGACACCCGCTCGCCCAAGACCCGCGAGGCCTGGGGCCAGGGTGTGGCGAACATCGTGACCGGGTTCTTCGGCGGCATGGGCGGCTGTGCGATGATCGGCCAGACCATGATCAACGTCAAGGCCTCGGGAGCCCGGACCCGGATCTCCACCTTCCTGGCCGGCGTTTTCCTGCTGATCCTCGTGGTGGTGCTTGGCGGCGTCGTCTCGTTGATCCCGATGGCCGCGCTGGTGGCCGTGATGATCTTCGTGTCCGTGGCCACCTTCGACTGGCACAGCATCCGGCCCGCCACGCTGAAGGCCCTGCGCAGGAGCGAAACCCTCGTTATGGTTTCCACGGTGCTGGTGGTGGTTGCCACGCACAACCTGGCGATCGGCGTCGGCACCGGCGTGCTGGTGGCCATGGTTTTGTTCGCCCGGCGCGTGGCGCACTTCGTAAGTGTGGACCGCGCCGTCACGGAGGTAGACGGCGCCCGGCTCGCGACCTACCGCGTGGAGGGCGAACTGTTCTTCGCGTCGTCCAACGACCTGTACAGCCAGTTTGAGTACGCCCTGGATCCGGAGCGGGTGGTGATCGACCTGCACGCCTCCCATCTCTGGGATGCCTCAACCGTTGCCGCCCTCGACGCAGTCACGGAGAAGTACCGGCGCCACGGCAAGAGGTGACGATTATCGGCCTGAACGACGCCAGCACGCTGATGCGCGAGCGCCTCGCCGGGAAGCTCGGCGCCGGCCACTAGCTGCCCGGCGCGCGGGCCGTCCCGTGCGGGATCTCCCCACCTTTGGCTGGTCCCGCCGGCGTGTCCGGCCGAACCGCCGGTGATTTCCGCCGTCGGGGTCTCAAAGCCGGGGAGAATCCGCCGTGAACGGGGGCAACGGCGTCGGTTTCGTCGCTTGGCCGTCGAGCCAGAGGGTGTCGGATTCGTCGCTGTGCGCGCCGGTGGCCCCCACGTATTTCGTGTCGATCGTGGGACCTTGCCTGATGACGTGGACCAGCGCCATGCCGTGGCCCCGCCCGAGTCCATACTCCTCTTTCAGCCAGTCGAGGATGGTGCCAGCCTCCACGGAAGCCTCGGCAAAACCGTTGCGCTGCGCGATCTCGAGGAGCTCGCGAGGGGTGAGGCCGGTCATGTCCTCGATCGTGTCGAGGTATGCCTGGAATGACATTCGGGGCTTCCTTTCAACGGTCGACTGTACTTGGCCACTCTATGGAGCAGGCTATGAGACCGCTAGTCTCTTTCGGCCCTAAAGTGCCGCGGAGCCGTGTTCCTGGCCTCGCCGCGGGGGCCGGGCGCTCTCGCTCGGGCCCCCTTCGATGCGGCCGCCCGAACGGCTACGCTCGGAATCATGATGCAGACGTGGGAGCCGGGCCAGGCCGGTGTGCTCAGTCTTCCCTCCGGCCGGCTCATCCGCGGGCGGGCCCTGCTGGCGCCGTTTCCGCCGGGTCCGCGGCCCGAGTTCGGACTGTACCTGCTGGGCAGGCGCCCGCGTCCGGTGGACTGGGATTCGCGCTGGGTCCGCTGGCGTGACCTCCGCCTGCCGACCGATGACGTCGACGCCCTGGACGCCCTCCAGGAGGCGTGGCGCCGCGCCGAAACCGAACGGGTCGAGGTGGCCTGCTGGGCGGGCCGCGGCCGGACCGGCACCGCCCTGGCCTGCATCGCCGTGCTCGACGGCGTCCCGCCCGCCGCCGCCGTGGCCTTCGTGCGGCAGCACTACCGGCGCGGCGCGGTGGAGACGCCATGGCAGCGGCAGTACGTCGCCGGCTTCCGGCTCCCGGGCACCTGAGGCGCCGATGCCCGCGCCGCGCTCAGGCCATCGGCGTCAGCACGGCGATCTGGTACCCGGCAGGTCCGTCGATGAGCTGGTAGCAAAAGTGCTCACTCGTCCCGCCGCCGTAGGACCAGACGACGTCGGCCCAGACACTGCCCGGCGCCTCGCCCATGATGGCAACTGTTTTCGCCAGGTCCTTGATCCCCTCGTACTGGCTCCACGCGGAGTCGAAGAATTCCTCGGTCTGGCGGGCGTCGCTGACGGGCACGGGCCGGCCGGGGAACAGGATGAGGGAGGGGACGGCATACATGCCGGCCATCGCCTTGGCATCGCGTGCCAGCAGCGCCTCGGCATAGCGGTCGAAGAACATGTCCACCTGCTGCGTGATGTCGCCCATGAACCCCACGATACGAATCCGCTCCCGGGCGTCAAGTGTCGGGCGGCCGGGTCCAGGGCCGGCGCTGATCATGGCGGAGCCGCCGAAATTAGGTCACACGATTGGGTCTTTTTGATTGGGGTGCCTGCGCCTACCGTGGGAGGCAGGGAGCCGCCCAGCCCGGGCGCCCGAACCGATAGAGGATCTCCAATGACGACTCACGTAGCCGACTGCAGCGTATCCAACTGTTCCTTCAACGACCATTCGCACTGCAATGCCGCCGCCATCACCGTGGGCGGCGCCGAGGACCACGCGTCCTGCGCCACCTTCATCGATATCGGCGTCCACGGCGGCCTGCCCAAGGTGCTGGCCGACGTCGGGGCCTGCCAGCGTGCCGAATGCGTCCACAACGAGCACCTGATGTGCAAGGCTTCCGAGGTGCATGTCGGCCCCGGCGTCGACAACGCCGACTGCCTCACCTACGCACACAAGTAAGAATATTTTCCGGCCTCCACAGGAATTAAGTCACACAAGTTTGACGTAAAGGTAATCCTAAGTAAGGGTTAGCTAAGTAATTCCAACGTCAAACAAAGGATTGCTCCGTGACGCCCAAAACGCCCGTGGATGATCACCCCTCGCTTTCCACCCGGCCGGGGGGGGGGGGGGGGGGCCGCGCCCCGCCCGCCCCCCCCCCCCCCCCCCCCCCCCCC
>JBKKDK010000235.1:0-2508 GCA_046708245.1 Arthrobacter sp. | reverse complement strand
ATCCAGTTGCGGTTTCCCTTGACCGTGTTGATTTCGCCGTTGTGGGCGATGGTCCGGAAGGGCTGGGCCAGCGGCCAGGACGGGAACGTGTTGGTGGAGAAGCGCGAGTGGACAATGGCCAGCTTGGTCTTGAAGCGCTTGTCCGACAGGTCAGGATAGAACGGCTCGAGCTGGGCCGTGGTCAGCATGCCCTTGTAGACGATGGTCCGCGAGGACAGCGACGGGAAGTACACGCCGAACTTGTTCTGCGCGCGCTTGCGGATCCGCCAGGCACGCGAATCGAGTTCGTTGCGCTCCAGGACTTCCCCGGTGCTGGAGGCAAAGAACGGCTGCGAGAAGTACGGCATGCAGGCCCGGGCCATGGCGCCGACGAGGTCGGCCACGATCGGCACTTCGCGCCAGCCCAGGACGGTCAGCCCCTCATCGGCGGCGAGTCCCTCGATCCCGGCCTTCGCGGCGTCGGATTCACGCTGCTCGGCCGGCAGGAAGGCGGTGCCCACGACGTACTGGCCGGGGGCCGGGAGTTCGAACTCGGTGACCGCGCGGAAGAATTCGTCCGGCACCTGCATCAGCAGCCCGGCACCGTCGCCGGTGCCCTCATCGGCGCCCACGGCGCCGCGGTGCTCGAGGTTGCGCAGTGCGGTGAGGGCGGCGTCGACAATGTCGTAGCCCGGTTCCCCGCGCAGGGTGGCGATGATGGCCAGGCCGCAGGCGTCCTTCTCCTGCTCCGGGTTGTAGAGCCCGGCGGCTTCAGGCAATGCCGCGAACCGTTTGAACGGTGACATGGCGGCCGTAGGCTCGCTGGGGTCGGACCAACTGGGGCTGTGCAGGGTTTGGGTCATGGGAGACGTCCTTCCTCCTGATCGTGCGTATGGGAGGGACAACATTGGCCCGGATCGGTGCGCCGGTGTGACGGGCACAACAAAGAGTTTCTAACTGGAATTGTAGGCCAGCCCTGCGTCCTGTACGAACAGTTACGCGGCCTGCCGGCCCGGGCTTGCGCGGACGGCAGAGGTCTGCTGTCCGCAGCACTCCCTGCTGCCACGACGCTGTGGGTACGGACCCCGCGAGTGGTGACTCTGCGGTCCGGTTTACCGTTGCCGGGCTACTTGGTGCCGCCCGCCTCCGGCGCGGATCCGTTGGCCGGACGGCCGGGTGTCCCGGCCGCCGGGGCTCCCGCGGCGGGCGTGTTGCCGCCGGTGGATTCCTTGTCCGCTTCCGCCGGAGCAGAAGCGGCACCCGGACCGCTTTGGTTATCAGGGAGATTACCATGCGATTCACTATCTGAGACAGCATTGCCCGAATGGCGGACACTCCCGCCCGAAGCCGGAACGGTCGCCGGTTCCTTGGGTTCGGCGTCGTCGGACCCGCCCTGGTCGGCGGCGGTCTGGTCGACGGCGGCCCCCCGATCAGTGCCGGCGGGCGTGCGGCCGGCCAGGTACAGGGTGTCCGGTTCGTCCCGCTTGCGCAGGCCCAGGACGATGAAGGCGGCCAGGGCCACCAGGAGGACGAAGATGCTGGTCCAGACGTTGAGCCTTGTGGTGATGCCGAAGAGGCTGATCTGCTCGGCGTCGTCGATCCGCATCGCTTCGATCCAGACCCGGCCCAGCGTGTAGTAGATCGCGTAGAGCCAGAACAGCCGTCCGCGGCGGAAGTTGAACTTCCGGTCCAGCGCCAGGAGGATGGCGACGCCGGCGAGGTTCCAGAGGGATTCGTAGAGGAACGTCGGGTGGAACAGCGTCTCGGCGGACATGCCGGCGGGGAAGTTCGGGTTGTCGGCGTCGACCTGCAGTCCCCACGGCAGCGTGGTGGGGCTGCCGAAGAGCTCCTGGTTGAAGTAGTTGCCCCAGCGGCCGATCGCCTGAGCCAGCAACAGCCCCGGTGCGGCGGCGTCCAGGAACGCGGTGAGTTTGACCCCCGCGCGGCGGCAGCCGATCCAGGCGCCCACCGCGCCGAGGAGCACGGCGCCCCAGATCCCCAGGCCGCCGCGCTGGATCTGCGGGATCAGGGACAGGTCACCGGTGCCGTCAAAGCCGGGTCCGAAGTACGCGTCCGGGGAGGACACTACGTGGTAGAGCCGGCCGCCGATAATGCCGAACGGAATGGCCCAGATGGCGATGTCCCAGACACTGCCTTCCGGGGCGCCGCGCCGTGCCCAGCGGACGGAGGTGAGCCAGAGGCCGATGATGATGCCGGCCAGGATGCACAGCGCGTACGCGTGGATGCGCAGGGTCCCCCACGGCAGCGGGATGTCGAAACCGGACCAGTCCGGGCTCGGAATGCTCGCGGGAACCATCGCTGCCATGGAGAGGACTGACTGCATTGCTTACGCTTCTTCCTTGGTAAGGCCGGTGCTGAGGTCTTTCGTCAAGGAGGCTACCGCATCCACCCCGCCGGCGCGTTTGCCCGCGCCGAGGGCCGTGCCGACGATCACGCCGTCGGCGTAGGCGGCGATCTCGCGGACCTGGTCCGCGGTGGACACGCCAAGGCCCACGCAGACCCGTTCCG
>JBKKDK010000234.1:0-11406 GCA_046708245.1 Arthrobacter sp. | reverse complement strand
CAACATGGGCTCCATCATCTACCCGGGCCAGAAGATCAAGATCGGCGCCGGCACGTCCGCGCCGTCGGCACCCGCCCCGGCCGCTCCGGCTCCGGTGGCACCGGCATCAACACCCGCCCCGGCCGCTCCGGCATCCGCTGCAGGCTCCTACACCGTCAAGGCCGGCGACACCCTGGGCGCCATCGCGGCCCGCCACGGCGTCAAGCTTTCCGAGGTCTTCGGCTGGAACGGGCTCAACATGGGCTCCATCATCTACCCGGGCCAGAAGATCAAGATCGGCGCCGGCACGTCCGCGCCGTCGGCACCCGCCCCGGCCGCTCCGGCTCCGGTGGCCCCTGCAGCGACTCCCGCCCCGGCCGCCCCGGCGTCGGGCTCGTACACCATCAAGGCCGGTGACACGCTCTCCGGCATCGCTGCCAGGAACGGGGTGAAGCTCGCCGACATCCTCTCCGCCAACCGGCTGACCATGAGCAGTGTCATCTACCCCGGCCAGAAGCTGGTGCTCTCCGGCGGCTCGATCGCCCCGGCCTCGAGCCAGACGCCCGCGACGGTCACGCCGCTGGTGCCGAGCACCTTCCTCGGCTTCACCTACCCGGCGGCGGTGGTCAGCTCCGCCAACGCGAACAAGGCGCTGCTGAACGCTTCCCCGGCCCCGAGCCGCGAGCAGATGAAGTCGATCGTGGCCGACACGGCGCGGCGGATGGGCGTGGACGTTTCGCTGGCGCTGGCGTTTGCCCTGCAGGAATCCGGCTTTGACCACCGCTCGGTGTCCCCCGCCAATGCGATCGGCACCATGCAGGTCATCCCGTCCTCCGGCGAGTGGGCCTCGGATCTGGTGGGCCGCAAGCTCAACCTGCTGGACCCCTATGACAACGCGACGGCCGGCGTGGCCATCATCCGGCAGCTGGTCCGCACCAGCAGCGACCTCGACAACGCGATCGCCGGCTACTACCAGGGCCAGTACTCGGTCGCCACGAACGGGATGTTCGATGACACCAAGCACTACGTGGCCTCCATCAAGGCGCACAAGAAGAACTTCGGCTAAGTCCCGCGGGACAGCACCGGCGGGGCGTCCAGGCAATTCCGCCGGCCCCGGAGGATAACGATACGGGTCCGGATCGCATGTTGATCCGGACCCGTTTCCGTGCAACGACTAGGATCGTAAGGTGCAGGAATACACGTCGGACCCTCTCGTTGGCACTGTGGTGGATGACCGGTACCTGGTTCAGTCCAGGCTGGCCAGCGGCGGGATGTCCACGGTCTACCGGGCCACGGACCGCCGCCTGGAGCGCGACGTGGCGCTGAAGGTGCTGCACCCGCACATGGCCGGCGACCCGCAGTTCCTGGACCGGCTGGGCCGCGAAGCCAAGGCGGCGGCCCGGCTGTCCCATCCGCACGTCGTCGGAGTCCTGGACCAGGGCGAAGACGCCCGGATCGCCTACCTCGTGATGGAGTACATCAAGGGGCACACCCTCCGGGACGTCATCAAGGAAAAGGGCGCCCTCCCGCCGCGCCTGGCCCTGGCGCTGATCGACCCCGTGGTCGAAGGGCTCGGGGCGGCGCACGCCGCCGGCCTCATCCACCGGGACATCAAACCCGAAAACGTGCTTATTGCCGACGACGGCCGGATCAAGGTGGGCGACTTCGGACTGGCCCGGGCCATCTCAACGTCCACCAGCACCGGGGCCCTGATCGGAACCGTCGCCTACCTCTCCCCCGAGCTGGTGCTCGGCAAGCAGGCCGACGCCCGCAGCGACATTTACTCCGTCGGCATCATGCTGTACGAAATGATGACCGGCCGCCAGCCGTTCGACGGCGAAGTACCCATCCAGGTGGCCTACCAGCACGTGAACTCGACCGTGGGCGCCCCCTCGGCACTCGTACCCGGCCTGGCCGGGGAACTCGATGAGCTGGTGCAGTGGTGCACCGCCAACGACCCGGACCAGCGTCCCGTGGACGGGAACTCGCTGCTCTCCGAGCTGCGCCACATCCGGACCAACCTGAGCGACGCCGAACTCGACCTCCAGCCGCCGGCAGCGCGCCGCAGCGTGCCGCCAGTGCCGCCGCCGGCCCGGCCCGCACCTGCCGGTGCCGGCCAGCCCCCGGGCGTATCCCGGGCGGAGTCCGGCGACCAGTCCCGGACCGAGGTGTTGGGCGGGGTCCGGCAGCCTACCGAGATCATCTCCCGGGGCAGCAATCCCACGACGGTGATGTCGGCGCCGCCCCGGCGTCCGGCCTACGGCCCGCTGTCCGCCCCGGAGGAAACTCCGGACCAGGACCAGGACGGCGACGGCCGGCAGGACGCCGTGCTGGTTCCGAGCAAGCGTGCCCAGCGCAAGCAGGACCGCGATGAGGAGAAGGCGCGCCAGCGGGCTGCAGCTACCCCCGTCCGGAGCCTGCGCGAAGGCAGCCCGCGGCGCCGCGGGCTGCTGTGGATCCTGCTGCTGGTCATTTTGGCGCTGCTGGCCGCCGGCGCGGGCTGGTTCTTCGGAATGGGTCCGGGTTCGCCCGGGACCATTCCCGCGCTGGCGAACAAGACCGTGGCCGAAGCGCAGCAGCTGCTGCGGAGCGCAGGTTTCCAGTCCACCACCAAAGATGTCTACGACGACACCGTGGCGCCCGGGCTGGTGGTCAATTCTGAACCCGAAGCCGGAAAGGTGATCCGGAAATTCCAGACGGTGTCCCTTGCCGTCTCCCTGGGCCCGCAGCTGTTCCCGCTGCCCGAGCTGACCGGGAAGTCCTTGAACGAGGCCAAGGCGGCGCTGAACGGCGCCGGAATGGCGCTGGGCCCGATCACGGAGACTTTTGACGAGGTGGCAGCGGCCGGCACCGTCCTGGCCCAGGACCCGAAGAGCGGCAACGTGCGGCACGGCACTCCGGTGGCCCTGACGGTATCCAAGGGTCCGCAGCCGATTCCGGTACCGGATGTGCGGGGCCAGGAACAGGACGCGGCGGTCAAGGCCCTCGAGGCGGCAGGCCTGAAGGCCGTCATCTCCCCCGAAACAGTCAACGACCGGAAGGTCCCCAAGGGCGCCGTCGTGGCGCAGGACCCCGCCTCCGGCAACCTCACCAGGGGAGGCGCCGTGACGCTGACGATCTCCAAGGGCCCGAAGCTCGTGGACGTCCCCGACTTTGTCCGCAAGCCGGCCAGCGAGGCACGCAAGGAGCTCGAGGACCTCGGGTTTGAAGTCCGGGTGGAGTTTATCTACGGCGGATTCTTGGGCACGGTAGTGGAACAGGACCCGAAGGGCGGCTGCAAGGCCCCCGAGGGCTCGGTGGTGACGATCCGCGTCGTCTGACCAGGACCGATACCGCAGTTAACGAGCTCCGCCCGGCTGGTTTCAGCCGGGCGGAGCTTTCAGTTGCGTGGGAAATAGTCCCTACCGCTTGGACAGGGCGCCTGCCACCAGGAAGGCCATCTCCAGCGACTGCATGTGGTTCAGCCGCGGGTCGCAGACGGATTCGTAGCGGTCCAGGAAGGCTTCCTGGTCGACCGGGTCAGCGCCGCCAAGGCACTCGGCGACGTCGTCGCCGGTCATCTCCACGTGCAGCCCGCCCGGGACGGTGCCAAGGCCGTGGTGGACCTCGAAGAAGCCGCGCACCTCGTCAATCACGTCGTCGAAGTTGCGGGTCTTGTAGCCGTTGGGCGAGGTGACCGTGTTGCCGTGCATGGGGTCGGTGACCCACAGGACCTGGGCGCCGGAGGCGGTGACGCGCTCCACGATCCGGGGCAGCTTCTCCCGGATGTTGGCCGCGCCCATCCGGGTGATGAACGTGAGGCGGCCGGGCTCGCGGTCCGGGTCCAGCTTGTCGATGAGGCGCAGCGCATCGTCGCCGCTGGTGGACGGGCCCAGCTTCACACCGATCGGGTTCCGGACCCGGGAGAGGAAGTCGTCGTGCGCGTTGTCGAGTTCGCGGGTCCGCTCACCGATCCAGAGGAAGTGCGCGGAAGTGTCGTACGGGAAGCCGGTGCGCGAATCGATCCGGGTGAGGGCGCGCTCGTAGTCCAGCAGCAGCGCCTCGTGGCTGGCGTAGAACTCCACGCGCTTGAGCGCCTCAAAGTCGGCGCCGCAGGAGGCCATGAACTTGATGGCCCGGTCGATATCCCGCGCCAGCGACTCGTAACGGGCGTGGGCCGGGTTCTCCGTGAAGCCCTTGTTCCACTGGTGCACCAGGCGCAGGTCCGCGAAACCGCCCTGGGTGAAGGCACGAATCAGGTTCAGGGTGGAGGCGGAGGTGTGGTACGCCTTGAGCATGCGGCTGGCATCGTGGGCCCGGGACTCGGGCGTGAAGTCGTAGCCGTTGACGATGTCGCCGCGGTACGCCGGAAGCGTCACGCCGTCGCGCGTTTCGTCATTGGAGGAGCGCGGCTTGGCGAACTGGCCGGCCATGCGTCCCATCTTGATCACGGGCATGGCCGCGCCATAGGTCAGGACAACCGCCATCTGGAGGATCGTGCGGACCCGGGCGCTGATTTTGTCCGCGGTGGCGGCCTCGAATGTCTCCGCGCAGTCGCCGCCCTGGAGCAGGAACGCCCGGCCCTGCGCCGCGGCGGCGAGCCGCTCCCGCAGGATGTCCACTTCGCCCGCGAAAACCAGCGGCGGAAGGACGGAGAGCTCCTTGATCGAGGCTTCAAAAACGCCCCGGTCCGACCAGTTCGGCTGCTGCGAGGCCGGCAGGTCCCGCCAGTGGTCCAGGCCCGGATAGTTGGCGGCACCGCTCTGGGCAGTGCTGGTCATGGAAGAGGTCGAAGGCGCATATAGCTCAGTCACACTCTAAGGATAGTTGCCTTCGCCGTGATCAACGGAGCCGCCCGTCATTGACAGCGCGGGTACCGTCACACGCTTCCGGGCGCCGCCGCGTCGCCGGGGGCTCCGCCGTCGGATTTGTCGGTCGCTTTTCCGGCCAGCCGGAGCTTGACGACGGCGGCATACTCATCGACATATTCCTGGCCGGAGAGGCGCATCAGTTCATACATGATCTCGTCCGTGACGGAACGCTGGATCAGCCGGTCGTCCTCCATGCCGTAGTAGCGGCTGAAGTCGAGCGGCTCGCCGAAGATCATTCCGATGCGGCGGATGTTGGGCACCCGCTTCCCGATCGGCTGCACTTTGTCGGTGCCGATCATGGCGACCGGAATGACGGGGACCCGGGCCTGCAGCGCAAGCCGCGCCACGCCCACCTTGCCGCGGTAGAGCCGGGCGTCGGGGCTGCGTGTGCCCTCGGGGTAGATGCCCAGGAGTGATCCGTTCCTGAGCACGTTCATGCCGGCGTCGAGCGACTGCGCCGAGGCCGCTCCCCCGGACCTGTCCATCGGCAGCTGGTTGGTCAGCCGGAAGAAGGCAGCCGTCAGCTTGCCTTTGACGCCCTTGCCGGTGAAGTACTCCGACTTCGCGAGGAACACCACGGGACGGGGCACCATAAGCGGCATAAAGATCGAATCGGAGAAGGAGAGGTGGTTCGACGCCAGGATGGCGGCGCCTTCGGCGGGAACGTTGTCCAGGCCCTTGACCCAGGGCCGGAAAAGCGTTTTCAGCACCGGCCCGAGAACGAACGTCTTCATGAACCAATAAAACAAGGGATGTACCTCCGGAAGGCGTCTGGCCGGTCCTGCATCGGACCAGGCCAGGACTTCAAATGACACCCTACTCTAGTGAGTTTTGTGCGGAACAGTGACACGATGGGCACATGACCGCAAGCACTCCCCCGGCGCCTACAGCGTTCAGCTATCCCGGCCACGGCGGGAACGCGGACATCGGCGTAGCGATCTGCCACGGCTTCACCGGCAGCCCGCTCAGCGTCCTGCCCTGGGCCGAACATCTTGCGGCACAAGGCTTCGCGGTATCCGTCCCTCTGCTGCCTGGCCACGGCACCGACTGGCGGGACCTGGCCCGCCACGGCTGGCAGGACTGGTACGCGGCGTTCGAGGCGGCCTACCTCGAGCTCGCCGCCGGGACCCGGCACTGCTTCGTCGCCGGGCTCTCCATGGGCGGAGCCATCGCCCTGCGCACGGCGGCGCGGCACAACCCGGCCGGGGTCGCCGTCGTCAACCCGGGACTGAGCTTCTACGACCGCCGGGTGCGGTACATCGGGCTGCTGAAGTACTTCCAGCGCACCACCGTCCCGGTCCAGGAGGAAAACCCCACCGCCTCGCCCACCGACGACGGCGACTATTCGCTGACCCCGCTCGAGGCGGTGCACCAGCTGAGCCGCCTGTTCAAGGCGACCGCCCGGGACCTCCCCAGGGTGAAAGCGCCCGCCCTCGTGTTCGCGTCGGACGCTGACATTGTGGTCCCGCCGTCCTCGCTGAAGCTGCTCCGGCACCGGCTCGGCTCCCCCGAACTGGACGTGGTTCCGCTGCCGCACAGCGGACACGTGGCCACGCTCGACGTCGACGCGCCCCTGATCTTTGCGCAATCCACCCGCTTCTTCCTGCAGCACGCAGCCGCAGCCGCAGCCGCGGCCCCGGCGCCGCCGGCCCCGCCCCCGACCGCAACCGCCCTGGAGATGCCATGAGCACCAGCCCTGACCACACGCCGTTCAGCAGCCCGTTCACCGGGACGGGCCCGCGGACCGGCGTCGTGGTGTCCCACGGCTTCACCGGCAGCCCGCACGGGGTCCGGGACTGGGCCAGGTCGCTGGCCGACGCCGGCTATGCCGTGCGGATGCCGCTGCTGCCCGGGCACGGCACCAGCTGGCAGGAACTGGCCCGGACACGCTGGCAGGACTGGCACGCGGGCCTGGACGCCGCCTACCTGGAACTCGCGGCGGAATGCGAACACGTAGTGGTGGCCGGACTCTCCATGGGCGGGGCCCTCGCGCTCCGGGTCGCCGCCACCAGGCCGGTCGCAGGCGTTGTGGTGGTGAACCCGGGCCTCGTGATCGATGACCGCCGCGCCCCGCTGGCCGGCGTCCTCAAACTGGTGCTCAAGAGCACCCCGGCGATCGCCAACGACATCCTTAAGCAAGGCATCGACGAGGGCGCCTACCCACGGACCCCGGTCGCGGCAGCCCACGAGCTCAACAAGATGTTCAAGGACACGCTGCGCCTGCTGCCGCGGATCACGGCTCCGGTCCGGGCCTACCGCTCCACGGTGGACCACGTGGTCTCCGATTCGAGCCTGCTGGCGCTGCGCCGCGGCCTGACGCACGCCCCGCTGGAGGTCATCCGGCTCGAAAACAGCTACCACGTGGCTACCATGGACAACGACGCGCCGGAGATCTTCCGCGGCACGGCCGAGTTCATCCGCTCGGTGGTGGCCGCCGGCACCCCGGACGCCGCCCACGCCAGCGGAGAAGGAAACGGCAGATGAACAGACCGGACCCCAACACCCCGGATTCCGGAGCCAACCAGGACGACGCCGTCTGGCTGGACCTTGTAGCCCGGCTCGAGGCCGGTCCCGGCACGCCGGACACGCAACCGGGCAGCCCGGAAGGGCGGTCCCCGGCGGCCCGGCCCTTCAGCGACTTCGATCCGCTGGGCCTCTCCGGCGCCCCGCCCGTGGAACTCTCCGCCAAGGAACGCCTCGCCCGGTCAGCGCAGCCCCAGGAAGCCCCGGCCACACCCGGTTCCGCGGACGGGATCGACGCCCCGGAGGCAACCGCAGGGCCCCGGGACTACGAGGCCGGGGACGAGGATCCCTTCGTCCCGGAAGAGCCGCCCAGCCTGGCCGGAGCGGACCCGCTGACGGTGCTTGCCTGGCTGGGCGCAGTCGGCGGCCCGGTCGCCCTGCTGATGTCCGCCATGTTCTGGCGCGCCGCCCCGCTGACGGCAATCCTGGGGATGGTGGTGGTCTTTGCCGCGTCGGTGATCTTCCTGATCATGAAGCTCCCGGGCGAGCACGACGAGCACGACGACGGCGCCCGCGTCTAGGTTTGCCCCGCGGCAGCTTTGCGCTAACTGTGCATCCGGCTGCTGACGCGGGACAGATCGGCGGCACCGATCAGGCCGGCGTTCGGCCCGAGGGCCGCCAGCTCGATCCGGGCCGCCGGACGGAAGCCGCGTCCCGTCAGGTTCCGGGCGAAAGCCTTCCGGGCCGGCGCCACCAGCAGCTCGCCGGCGTCGCAGAGCCCGCCGCCAATGACGAAAGTGCCCGGATCCAGCGCGGCCGCCAGGTTTGCCAGTCCCAGCCCGAGCCACCCGCCGACGTCTTCGATGAGCTCGCGCGACGTCGGATCCCCGGCCTTGGCCAGCTCGGTAACGATCACGCCGGTGATGCTGTCCACATCACCGCCGACAGCCTTCAGTAGCTCCTGGGCCACCGGGGAGTTGGCCGCCGCCAGCTCCCGTGCCTCACGCCCCAGCGCGTTCCCCGAGGCGTACTGCTCCCAGCAGCCGCGGTTGCCGCATTCGCACCGGTGGCCGCCCGGCACCATGATCTGGTGGCCGAATTCCCCGGCCACCCCGAAGCGGCCCCGCTCCAGCCGGCCATCCATCACCATCGCGCCGCCGATTCCGGTGCCAAGGGTGATGCAGACCAGGCGGTTCTCCGCCCGGCCGGCTCCGAAGCGCCACTCGGCCCAGCCGGCAGCGTCTGCGTCGTTGGTCAGGAGCACGGGGCGGCGCAACAGCCGCTGCAGGTTGTCCCGGAGCGGTTCGTTGCGCCAGGCCAGATGCGGGCTGAACAGCACCGTCCCGCCGTCGAGGTCCATCCAGCCGGCGGCGCCGATCCCGACCGACCAGATGCGGTGCCCGCGGCCCAGTTCCTCGACGAGTTCCACAATGACCTGCTCCACGGCCCGCGGATCGCTGCCCGGGGTGGAACGCTTGGCCTGGCTCAGGATCCGGCCGTCGGCATCCACCACCCCGGCCGCCACCTTGGTGCCGCCGATGTCGACGCCGATCGCGAGGCCCTTGCGCCCCAGCCTCAGGTGTTCCCGCAGTCCCTGCCCGGCGGCCATGGCACCGGCCCCGGCAAGGTTCCTGCGCCGCCACGCGGCCGTCCTGCGGTAAGGGGCTGGCTGCGGGCCGGGCGTCGGTGTGTGCATGGTTCCATATTCTATTCACCGGACGGCACGGGGCCTTAACCAGATAGTTACCCGACCGTAGGTGTCGCAGAACACACTGAATGCGGGGCCGCATACTAGTCTTAGCCTTACCCCCTGCGGGTCTATGGATATCAAAGGAGCTACCGTGCGAGAAATCAGTGTCCCGCCCCTAGTGAACGTCCCCCCGGAAACCAACGTGACGGACCTGGTGCTGCGCCAGGCCGCCAAGCCGTCCAACCCCGCGCTGTTTTCGCGGCTGGACGCGGAAGGCAAGTGGCAGGACGTCCGTGCCGCCGATTTCCTGGCCGACGTCTCCCTCCTCGCCAAGGGCCTGATGGCCAGCGGCGTCGCCGCCGGCGACAGGGTGGGCATTATGTCCCGCACCCGCTACGAATGGGCCCTCATCGACTTCGCCATCTGGTTCGCCGGCGCAGTCTCCGTTCCGATCTATGAGACGTCCTCGCCCTCGCAGGTCGCCTGGAACCTGGGCGATTCGGGCGCCGTGGCCGCCTTCGGCGAGTCCGCCCACCACGAGGACATCATCCGGCAGGCCGCCACGTCCGAAGGCCTGACCGCCCTCGCGCACGTCTGGCAGCTCGAAGGCCAGGGCCTCGACGAGGTCCGCGCCGCCGGCGCCGGCATCAGTGACGAGGAGTTGGAGGCGCGGCGCAAGACGGCGGACCTGGCGGACATCGCCACGATCATCTATACCTCGGGCACCACCGGCCGGCCCAAGGGTTGCGAGCTGACCCACGGCAACTTCGTGGAGCTGTCCGAGAACGTGCTGGCCACCTCGCTGGGTACGGTGGTGAACGAGCACGCCAAGACCATCATGTTCCTGCCCATGGCGCACGTCTTCGCACGGTTCATCTCGGTGCTGGCGGTGGCTGCGGGCGTGACGGTCGCGCACACCCCCGACATCAAGAATCTCCTGCCGGACCTGCAGAGCTACCAGCCCACCTTTATCCTCGCGGTCCCGCGGGTGTTCGAAAAGGTCTACAACTCCGCACTGACCAAGGCCGAGGACGGCGGCAAGGGCGCCATCTTCCACCGGGCCGCGGACACCGCCATCGCCTACTCCCGGGCCAGGCAGACCGGCAAGGTGGGCCTGGGGCTGAAGCTTCAGCACGCATTGTTCGACAAGCTCGTCTACAGCAAGCTCCGCGCGGCGATGGGCGGCCAGGTGGCGCATGCCGTCTCCGGCGGCGGTCCGCTTGGCGAACGGCTGGGGCACTTCTTCCAGGGCATCGGCCTGCAGATCCTGGAAGGCTACGGCCTGACCGAGACCACGGCCCCCGTCACGGTGAATACGCCCCAGCTGATCAGGATCGGCACGGTCGGCGCCCCGATTCCGGGCAATGCCGTCCGGATCGCCGAGGACGGCGAGATCCTCGCCAAGGGTGTGTGCGTCATGCGCGGCTACTACAAGCGCGAGGACCTCTCGTCCGAGTGCTTCGAGGACGGCTGGCTGCGCACCGGCGACATCGGCCAGCTTGATGAGCAGGGCTTCCTGACCATCACCGGGCGGAAGAAGGAAATCATCGTCACGGCCGGCGGCAAGAACGTGGTTCCGGCCCTGCTGGAGGACCAGATCCGCGCCGACGCGCTGGTCTCGCAGGTGCTGGTGGTTGGCGACAACCGCCCGTTCATCGGCGCCCTCGTCACCCTCGACGAGGACGCCCTGCCGGGCTGGCTGAACCGCCACGGACTTCCCGCCTCGACGACGCTGGCCGAGGCCACGGAGCACACCACGGTCAAGGCTGCGGTGCAGGAGCTGATCAACCACGCCAACCAGTCCGTCTCGCAGGCCGAGGCCATCAAGTCGTTCCGGATCGTCGCGTCCGACTTCACCGAGGCCTCCGGCCACCTGACCCCCTCCATGAAGGTCAAGCGGGCCCAGGTCATGAAGGACTTCGAGAACGTGATCGAGGACATGTACAGCGCGCGGCGTCCCACCCCGGCGTAAGCACAGCAAAAATAGGGGACCCTCCGCTTGCCGGCGGAGGGTCCCCTTTTTTGTGGGCTGTTCGTGCTGCGGGCCGTTACTCGACGACGAGCAGCAGGTCCCCGCCCTGGACCTGTTCGACGGCGCCCACGGCAAGCCATGACACGGAGCCGGCCACCGGCGTCGTGATGGAGGCCTCCATCTTCATGGCCTCGATCGTGGCGACGGTGTCCCCGGCCTTGACCGTGTCCCCGGCCTTCACGGCCAGCGTGACGGCTCCGGCGAACGGTGCGGCCACCTGGCCCGGCTGGGAGGCATCGGCGCGTTCGGCGGCCTTGACGTTGCTGACCACGGAACGGTCGCGGACCACCACCGGCCGGGACTGGCCGTTGAGCGTGCACATCACCGTGCGCATGCCCTTCTCATCGGGTTCGGAGACCGCTTCGAGCGAGGCAATCAGGCGGACGCCCTTC
>JBKKDK010000233.1:0-2624 GCA_046708245.1 Arthrobacter sp. | reverse complement strand
CGGACGACTTCGCCGCCGGCATCACCTCCTCCACCATTTCCTCCACCGGTTCGCTCCTGGGCGTGCTGAAGTCCGCCAAGTTCAACGTCGGCGTCGGATTCCTGCCGGGTGGCCCGAAAGCGGAGAGCGGTGTCTGCCCCACGGGCGGCGCCGGCCTCGGCATCCCCAGCGGCGTCAGCAAGGAGGTCCAGCTTGCCGCCGCGACCTTCCTGAAGTTCATGACCGAGCCGGAGAACACGGCGGAATTCTCCGCGGCCACCGGCTACATGCCCACCCGCACCTCGGCGGACATGGCTGCCGTGCTGGCCAAGACCCCGCAGATCAAGACCGCCATGGACCAACTGGCCGTCACCCGCGTCCAGGACAACGCCCGCGTGTTCCTGCCGGGGGCGGACCAGGAGATGGCCAAGTCCGCCGCCAAGATCCTCACCCAGCAGGGCGACGTCAAAACCACCATGACCGAGCTCAAGGCCACGCTGGAGGGAATTTACACCAAGGACGTGAAGCCCAAGCTCAAGAGCTAGCTGCAACTGCCTGCGACACGCAAAATCCCTGGCGCTACCGGAATTCCGGTGTCGCCAGGGATTTTGCGCGTCATGGGTGGTTTTGTGCCGCGGCAGCTGCGGGTTGTCAGGGGATCGGCACCGGCACGACGCCGAGGGGTGCCAGCTTGGCCGCTCCCCCGTCCGGGGCCGAAAGCACCCAGATGCCCTTCTCGTGGACTGCAACGGAGTGCTCCCACTGGCAGGACCGCTTCCCGTCGGTGGTCACCACGGTCCAGTCGTCGTCCAGGACTGCCGTGTCGATGCTGCCGCGCACCAGCATGGGTTCGATGGCGAGGCACAGCCCGGGCCGGATTTTCGGCCCGCGGTGGCTGGTCCGGTAGTTCAGCACGTCCGGGGCCATGTGCATCTCGGAGCCGATGCCGTGGCCCACGTAGTCTTCCAGGATCCCGAGCGGCTTGCCCGGGACGGAGGAGACGTAGTCGTCCACGGCGCCGCCGATGTCCCCGACGAACTTGCCGGTGGCCAGCGCGGCAATACCGTGCCACATGGCAGCTTCCGTGACGTCGGAGAGCCGCTGGTCTTCCGGGTCGGCCGTGCCGACGATCACGGTCCGGGCCGAATCGGAGTGCCAGCCGTCCAGGATTGCCCCGCCGTCGATCGAGATGATGTCCCCGTCGCGCAGCACCCGGTCCCCGGGGATGCCGTGCACCACTTCCTCATTGACGGAGGTGCAGATGGTGGCCGGGAAGCCGTGGTAGCCGAGGAAATTGGAGGTGGCCCCGGCTTCCCGGAGGACCGCCGCGAACACGGCGTCGAGGTCCCTGGTGGTCTTCCCCTGCACGGCCGCCGCCACCGCAGCATCGAGGGCGCGGCTGAGCACCAGTCCGGCCTCGTGCATGGTGCGCATCTGGGCGTTTGTCTTGTATTCGATGCGGGGCTGGCCGAAGGCCATCAGCAGGTTCCTTTCAGTGGGGCTGCGCTGTTGCTGGGGTCGTGCGCTGCCAAATGGCTGAGGCCCCACCCGGTGGTCCGGGTGGGGCCTCAAAGGTCTACGGCCTGGTTCAGGCTTTCTGGGCCGCTTTGATGGCCTGCATGACGCGGTTGGTGACCTCGTCGATGCCGCCGATGCCATCGACCTGGGTGAGGATACCGCGGTCGGCATACTTCGCCACCACGGCTTCTGTCTGCTCGTGGTACAGGTCCAACCGGTGCCGGATGACGGCTTCGTTGTCGTCACTGCGGCCGGTCTCCTTGGCGCGTCCCAGGAGCCGGGCGACGAGTTCCTCGTCGTCGGCCGTGAGCTGGAGGACCACGTCGAGCTCCTGATCGCCCTCGGCCAGGATCCCGTCGAGGTAGTCCACCTGCGCGGTGGTGCGGGGGTAGCCGTCGAGCAGGAAGCCGTTTTCGACGTCGTCCTCGCTGAGGCGGTCGCGCACCATCTTGTTCGTCACGCTGTCCGGGACGAAGTCGCCGGCGTCCATGAATTTCTTGGCTTCGAGGCCCAGCGGCGTCTCACCCTTGACGTTGGCACGGAAGATGTCGCCGGTGGAGATCGCAACGACGCCGAGGCGCTCCGAAATGCGTTCCGCCTGCGTACCCTTGCCGGAACCGGGAGGTCCGATAATCAACATTCTCGTCATCGCAAAAGCCCTTCGTAGTGACGCTGCTGTAGCTGCGCGTCAATCTGCTTGACGGTCTCCAGACCGACGCCGACCATGATCAGGATCGAGGTGCCACCGAACGGGAAGTTCTGGTTGGCATTGATCAGGACCAGTGCGATCAGCGGGATCAGGGCCACAAAGCCCAGGTAGATGGCACCGGGCAGGGTGATCCGGGAAAGCACATACTGCAGGTAGTCCGCGGTCGGCTTCCCGGCACGGATCCCCGGAATGAAGCCGCCGTACTTCTTCATGTTGTCAGAAACTTCTTCCGGGTTGAAAGTTATCGCAACATAGAAGTAAGTAAAGAACACAATCATGGCGAAGTAGAGCGCCATGTAGATGGGGTGGTCGCCGCGGGTGAGGTTGTTGTTGATCCACTCGACCCAGGGCGCGATCGGCTCGCCGGGCTTCGGCTGGTTGAACTGCGAAATGAGGCCCGGGAGGTACAGCATCGAGG
>JBKKDK010000232.1:0-30874 GCA_046708245.1 Arthrobacter sp. | reverse complement strand
CCCGCGCGCGCGGCGGAGCTCAGCGCCCGCGGGGCATCTGTAGTGTGGGCGGCGCGGATAGCGCTGCCGGCCACCACGGTGACAAGCAACGCCGGGTCGGAGACGTAGAAAGCGGGTTGGGTCCGGGCGCCCTGGACCTCCGGTCCCAGGATCCGCAGCCGGGCGGCGACATAGCCTACGGCGATGACGGCGGAAACTATCAGGATTCCCGAGACCACGCCGACCAAAATTCGCCCTTACATTAGCTCTTCACATTGACTGTCTTGTTGCGCCCGGCCGGTTCAGCGGACGAGGCACGGCCGCTTGGGATTAAAGGACCAGCCGTCAACGTAGTACTGCATTCCGATGCTGTCGTCCCGGGCGTCGAGCCCGTGTTCGAGGTAGAGCTGGTGTGCCTTGTCCAGGGCATCGCGGTCCAGCGTAACGCCCAGCCCGGGGGCGTCCGGAACCTCGATGGCACCGTTTTTGATCTGCAGCGGGTTCCGGGTCAGCCCTTGGCCGTCCTGCCAGATCCAGTGCGTGTCCAGCGCGGTGATCCCGCCCGGCGCGGCTGCACCGGTGTGGGTGAACATCGCCAGCGAGATATCGAAGTGGTTGTTCGAGTGCGATCCCCAGGTGAGGCCGAACTCGTTGCACAACTGGGCCACCCGCACGGAGCCGTGCATGGTCCAGAAGTGCGGATCCGCGAGCGGGATGTCGACGGCGTTGCTGCGGATGGCGTGGGACATTTCGCGCCAGTCGGTGGCGATCATGTTTGTTGCCGTCCTAAGTCCCGTGGCGCGGCGGAATTCCGCCATGACTTCGCGGCCGGAGAAGCGGCCTTCGGCGCCGCAGGGGTCTTCGGCGTAGGCCACGACGCCCTGCATCCGCTTACCGAGCCGGATGGCGTCCTCGAGCAGCCAGCCGCCGTTGGGGTCCAGCGTGATCCGCGCCTCGGGGAACCGCTTTGCCAGGGCGGTGACTACATCCACTTCGTCGTCGCCGGACAGGACGCCGCCCTTGAGCTTGAAGTCGCTGAAGCCGTAGCGTTCCTGTGCGGCCTCGGCCAGGGCCACCACGGCCTCGGGCGTCATGGCTTCCTGGCGGCGCAGCGTTTCCCACCGGTCCTTCGGCGCGTCCTCCACGAGGTAGGGCAGTTCCGTCCGGGCGGTGTCGCCGATGAAGAAGAGGTAGCCGAGCATCGGGACCGAGCTGCGCTGCTGGCCGTCGCCAAGCAGTTCGGCGACGGGCACGCCGAGGAACTGGCCGTGCAGGTCCAGGAGAGCTGATTCGACCGCGGTGACGGCATGGACGGCCGTGCGCAGGTCAAAGGTCTGCAGGCCGCGGCCGCCGGCGTCGCGGTCGGCGAATTTCGCCGCGACGTCCCGGAGAAGGGAGCGGTAGCGGGCCACCGGCTGGCCGGCCAGGTAGGTTCCGGCCTCCTCGATGGTGGCGCGGATCTTTTCCCCGCCCGGAACTTCGCCCAGGCCGGTGCGGCCGTCCGAATCGGTCACAATGACCACGTTGCGGGTGAAGAACGGGCCGTGCGCGCCGCTGAGGTTCATCAGCATGCTGTCGTGCCCGGCAACCGGGACTACTTCGACGTGGGCGATGGTGGGCTGGGTGCTCACGCGTTGACCTGCGCCTTCTCTGTGGCTTCCGCACTTGCTACGGCTCCGTCGATGCGGCGGTTCAGCTGCCAGGGGTTGGTGTCCTGCAGCGGTGCCGGGAGCAGCTCCTGCGGCAGGTTCTGGTAGGCGACGGGCCGCAGGAAGCGGTTGATCGCCAGGGTGCCCACTGAGGTGGTGCGGGTGTCGGAGGTGGCGGGGAACGGCCCGCCGTGGACCATGGAGTGTCCGACTTCGACGCCGGTGGGCCAGCCGTTGACGATGATCCGGCCGACCTTCTGCTCCAGTACCGGGATGAGTCCTGCCGCCGCCGGGTAGTCCGCCTCGGTGAGCTGCAGCGATGCTGTGAGCTGTCCTTCGAGCCGGTTGGCGGCGTCGACGAGTTCTTCGGTGGTCGAATAGCGGATCACCAGGCTGGCCGCGCCGAAGATTTCGGCGTGCAGCACATGGTTGGACACGAAGTCCTTGACCTGGGTGCCGAAGATGGCAGGGGCGGGGGCGTTCTTGGTCGCCCCTTCGGCGCCCAGCCCGACGACGCTGACGCCGTCGGCGGAGCCCAGGGCTTCGGCGCCGGCGTTCCAGGACCCGGCAATGCCTTCGGTGAGCATGGTCTGCCCGGCGCAGGCGGATACGGCCCGTCCGACGGCGGCGGCAAAGGCGTCCCCTGCGGCGCCGGCCGGGGCGAACAGTAGTCCGGGCGAGGTGCAGAGCTGGCCGGAACTGCCGGTGACGGCCGTGACGTACTGCTGGGCGAGGGCATCGATTTGTTCGTCGGAGCTGTTCAGCGCGCCCGGGAAGACGAATACCGGGTTGAGCGAGGACATTTCCGCATAGACCGGAATCGGTTCGGGGCGGGCGGCGGCGGTGCGCATCAGGGCGATGCCGGCGGACTGGGAGCCGGTGAAACCGACGGCCTTGATGGCGGGATCGGCCACGAGGGCCTGGCCGATGCTGCTGCCTGGCCCGTAGATAAGGGAGAACACGCCCGGGTGCAGGCCGAGGTCCTTGACGGCTTTGGCGATCGCCTGGCCGACGAGTTCGCCGGTGCCGGGGTGCGCGTTGTGGGCTTTGAAGACCACCGGGCAGCCGGCGGCGAGGGCGGAGGCGGTGTCGCCGCCCGCCGTCGAGAACGCCAGCGGGAAGTTGCTGGCACCGAAGACCGCCACCGGTCCCAGCGGGATCTGGCGCTGGCGGATGTCGGCGCGCGGCATGGGCGTGCGCTCCGGCAGGGCCGGGTCAATCCGGACCCCGCGGAAATCGCCCTGCCGGACCACTGTCGCGAAGAGCCGCAGCTGGCCGGTGGTGCGGGCGCGTTCGCCGGTCAGCCGGGCGGCGGGCAGGCCGGTTTCCTGGCCGGCGCGGTGAATGAGTTCCTCGCCGATCGCCTCGATGTTGTCCGCAATCGCCTCGAGGAATCCGGCGTGGGTTTCCGGGTCAAGGGTGCTGAAGGAGGCGTAGGCTGCGGCGGCGGCGGAGGTGGCCGCCTTCAGCTGTTCTTCGGTGAGCAGCGTGTAGCCGGGTTCGAGTTGTTCGTTAGTGGCGGGGTTGAAGCCGTGGGCGGTATTGCCGTTCCCGGCGACCGGCTGGCCTGCGATGAGTGAGTGTCCGTTGAGGGTCACGGTGCGTCCTCCTAGGAAACGGTGGCGATGAGGGATTTGAGGTCTGCGAGGTCCTGTGGCGCCAGGTTCTGCAGCGGCGGGCGGACGCCGCCGGCGGAGCGGCCGATCGCGTCGAGGCCGCCCTTGACGATCGAGACGGAGTAGCCCTTCACGCGGTCGCGGATGTCGAGGTACGGAATCACGAACTCGTTGAGCTTCTTGTTTACGGCGACGCGGTCGCCGTTGCGCACGTCCTGGTAGAAGTCCAGGGCGAACTGCGGAACGAAGTTGTACATGGCGCTGGAGTAGGTGCTCATGCCGAGCTGCAGCAGCGGCAGGGCGAAGGTCTCCGCCGTCGGGAGGCCGCCGAGGTAGAACAGGCGGTCGCCGAGCTTGGCGTAGACCCGGGCGTCGTGCTCGAGGTCGCCCACCCCGTCCTTGAAGCCGATCAGGTTCTCGTGGCGGTCCGCCAGGGTGGCCACCGTGGTGTCCTTGTAGATGGCGTTGGCGCGGTTGTAGATGATGACGCCCAGCGAGGTGGAGCCGCAGATGGCGCTGACGTGGTCGGTCAGGCCGCCCTGGTCCGCTTCGGTCAGGTAGGGCGGCAGGAGCAGGATGCCGTCGGCGCCGGCGGCCTCCGCGGCCTGGGCGTTTTCGATGGCCTGGGCAGTGGAACCGCCCGCTGACGCGAGAACCGGGACGATGCTGCCGACTTCCTCGACGGCGGCGCGGACAACGCGGGCTGATTCGGCCGGCGTCAGCGAAAAGCCCTCGCCGGTGCCGCCGGCGGCGAAGAGGCCGGCGACGGGGAAGCTGGCCTGCCACGCCAGGTGCTTGCGGTAGTTCTCTTCGTCGAACTGCAGATTGGCGTCGAATGAGGTCACCGGGAACGACAGCAGCCCGTTCTTGAGAGTGTCTGCCAGTTCCTGGGGTGTGTATTTTGCCACGATGTGGTCCTCCGGGTCAGCGCCGTGATGGGCGGGGTGGTGTTGATTCCTGTTCAGCCTAGGCAGTCCTTCTATGTCTGTCTAAGCCTATTTATGTATTGATTGATACCCTTTAGGCATTGCTGGGTGCGCGGCGAGCCGGCCGGCGGCCGTGAACGTATCCGTAGTAACCGTCCATGACCGGGCCTGTTCGCTGATGCTGAATCCCAGGCCGGGCCGCGAAGGCACATGCATGTGTCCGCCGCGGATCTCCAACCGCTCGTCGAAGAGCGGCTCCAGCCAGTCGAAGTGCTCCACCCATGCGTCCAGTTCGTAGGCCGCGGACAAGTGGATGTGGATTTCCATGGCAAAGTGCGGCGCCATGTCCATCCTGGCTTGTTCGCCGAGCGCCATGATCCGCAGGAACGGCGTGATGCCGCCAACCCGAGGGGCGTCCGGCTGGATAAAGTCCACGGCGCCGCGCCGGATGAGTTCGTAGTGGTCGGCGGTACTGGCCAGCATCTCGCCGGTGGCTATGGGCGTTGCGAGTTGGCGCGCGAGTTCGGCGTGGCCGTCGGCATCGTAGGCATCCAGTGGCTCCTCGATCCACGTGAGCGAGTGTTCCTCGAGGGCGAGGCCCATGCGGATCGCCGTGGTGCGGTTCCACTGCTGGTTCGCATCCACCATCAGCGGCACGTCTGCACCCAGCGCCGACCGGACTGCGGCCACCCGACTGAGGTCCAGCCGCCGGTCCGGCTGGCCCACCTTGATCTTGATTCCGCCGATGCCGGCGGCCAGCGAGGCCTGGGCGTTGGTGATCAGCTCATCGATGGGAGTGGAAAGGTAGCCGCCCGAGGTGTTGTAGCAGGGGACGGAGTCCCGGTGCGCCCCGAGGAGCTGCGCCAGGGGCAGCCGCGCACGCTTGGCCTTCAGGTCCCACAAGGCAACATCGAAGGCGGCGACGGCCTGGGCGGTGACCCCGCTGCGCCCCACGGACTGGCCCAGCCACGCCAGGCTGCTCCAGATCCGCTGGATGTTGTTGGCGTTCTGGCCGATCAGTTCGGGGGCGAGCTCCCGGGCGTGGGCGTACAGGGCCGGCGCGCCCGCCCGCAGCGCATAGCTGTAGCCGACACCGTCATGGCCCTCCTCCGTCTCTATTTCCGCGAACAGGAACGCCACTTCGGAGAGCGGCTTCTGCTTCCCGGTGAGCACCTTGGCATCACTGGCGGGCTTCTGCAGGGGCAGGATCACCAGGGACACTTTGACCGATGTGATGCGGTCGTTCACCACCGCGGGGATTCCAGTTCATAGTCCGGGTGGAGGCTCTGCATGTAGCCCGTGTCGTCCCGGTTGAGCATGCCGGAGCGCAGGTACTGCTCATGGAGCCGGGCGAGGGCGTCGCGGTCCAGCTCCACGCCGAGCCCGGGCGCGGTGGGAACACCGACGGCCCCGTTGCGGAACACCAGGGGGCCGGACACGATCACGTCCTCGTCGGGCTCCTTCCATGGCCAGTGCGTGTCGCACGCGTAGTCAAGGTTCGGCGTGGCAGCCGCCAGGTGGACCATGGCGGCAAGGCTGATGCCCAGGTGCGAGTTGGAGTGCATGGACAGTCCCAGACCGAAGGTCTCCGTGATGCCCGCCAGGGCCTGGGACCGCCGCAGCCCGCCCCAGAAGTGGTGGTCGGAGAGAATCACGTCCACGGACCCGGCCTCGATGGACGGCGGGACGTCGCCAAAACTGACCACACACATGTTCGTGGCGAGCGGCATGGACACGTTGCGGCGGACCTCTGCCATGCCGGCGAGCCCCGGCGTCGGGTCTTCAAGGTATTCGAGCACCCCGTCGAGGTCCTTGCCCACCCGGATGGAGGTTTCCACAGTCCACGCGGCGTTGGGATCGATCCGCAGCGGCAGGTCCGGGAATTCGTCCCGGAGTGCCTTGATCGCGGCGACCTCCTCCTCGGGCGGAAAGACGCCCGCCTTGAGCTTGAGGGCGGTGAAGCCGTAGTCGTCCACCATCCGGCGGGCCTGCCGGACGATGCCCTCCGGATCCACGGCCGCGCCCCAGGAGTCTTCCTCGTGGCCCGGATGCCCGGCCCACTTGTAGAACAGGTAGCCGCTGAAAGGGATTTCGTCCCGCACGGCGCCACCCAGCAGATCGCTCACGGGGCGCCCGAGAATCTTTCCCTGGATGTCCAGCGAGGCCACGTCGAATGGGGAAAGTACCCGGTCCGGCGTGCTGGAACCGGTCACCATGCCGGACATCCCGTGGCCGCCCACAGTGGTGTCGGCGGTCAGTGCTGCGACGACCCGGCGCCGCATGTCATTGATGTTGAAGACGTCCGCCCGGGCCAGGGCCGCCGCGGCAAGCCGCAGGCGTTCCAGGTGCGGCGCATCCCCGTAGGTTTCGCCCAGGCCCGAGATTCCGGTGTCGGTGGTGACTTCCACGATGGCCCGCAGCGCGAACGGCTCATGCACGCCGACTGTATTAAGGAGGGGAGGATCCTTGAATGCGACCGGGGTGATGGTGATGTCCTTGATCCGGTGCGGTCCGGTGGGGCTGGTTGGGTTCACGGTTGGGGTACTCCTGGCTGGGTGGCCCGACGGCGGTGGGAGCTGCCGGACGGGGACTGGGTGGGGAGGTTAGGACTTTTCGCCGGCTTTGACGGCCAGCACGGGCCGGTCGGCCTGCAGGAGGATCCGCTGGGAGTGGCTACCCAGGATGAACTTGCCCACCTGTGAGCGCCGGCGCAGTCCGATGACGATCAGGGACGCATCGATTTCGTCGGCGAGGTCGATGAACTCGTCGGTGAGATCGTCCGTGTGGCCCGGCTGCCGGATCGACGCCGTCACGCCGGCGTCGTGGGCCCGCTTGAGCAGTGCCGCCACCTGGTCGGCGGAAGCGAGGGTGGCGTCCACCGGCGCACCCTTGCGCGGCGAATTGAGAATGACGATGTTTTCGCTGCGCAGTTTGCCTTCCGCGATTCCGGTATCAAGGGCTGCCTCGCCTTCCGGCGTGGGCACGTAGCCGATCAGAATAGTCATACCGTTTCCTTCTCTTTTTCCTTGTGCGGTGCCGTGGTCAGTGTCCGGTTGGCCCGGAATTTCCGGAACGCCTTCTGCAGCAGCGGCAGGAGGAGCACCAGCAGGAACAGGAGCAGGAGGACACCCGAGATGGGCCGTGTGACGAAGCCTGCCGGCTCTCCGCCGAACAGGAGGAGCGAGCGGCGCAGGTTCTCTTCCAGGAGCGAGCCCAGCACGAAGGCCAACACCAGCGGACCCGGTTCGAAGCCGAACTTCTTCATCAGGTAGCCGACCGCTCCGAACACGATCACCAGCCAGATATCGAAGAGGCTGTTGTTGATCGTGTACACGCCGATCAGGGTGATGAGAACGGTGATCGGTGCCAGGATGGCGGCGCGGATCCGGAGGATTTTGACGAAGACCCCGACCAGCGGGATGCTCATGATCAGCAGCAGGATGTTGCCGATGTACATCGAGTTCACGACGCCCCAGAACAGTTCCGGCTCGTCCTGGACCAGCTGCGGACCAGGGGTCACACCCTGGATCAACAGGGCGCCAAAGATGATGGCCATGGTTGCGTTGGCGGGAATGCCGAGCGTGAGCAGCGGAATGAACGACGACGTCGCGGCGGCGTTGTTTGCGCTTTCCGGCGCTGCGACGCCTTCGACAGCGCCCCGGCCGAAGCGCTCCGGATTCTTTGCGCGCTTCTTCTCCATTGCATAGGCCGCCAGGGACGCGATGGTCGCACCGCCGCCGGGCAGGATTCCGAGGAAGAAGCCCAGGACGGAGCCCCGGCCGATGGCGCCGGAGGAATCTTTCAGGTCCTTGCGTGAGGGCCAGACGTTGGCAACCTTGGACGGCGCCTGGACCTTGTTGTGGCGTTCCTCCAGGTTGTACAGGATTTCCCCGATGCCAAAGATGCCCATGGCGATCGGGACGAAGTCGAGGCCGTCCGAGAGGGACAGGTTGCCGAAGGTGAACCGCGATTCGCCGGTGAAGCCGTCGCGGCCAACCGTGGCCAAAAGGAGCCCGAGGGAGGCGGCGATGATCGACTTGATTTTGCTGCCGTTGCTGACCGTGGCGACCAGCAGGATGCCCAGCATGGCCAGGGCGGTGTATTCCGGGGGGCCGAAGCTGAGGGCGAAGCCGGCGACGATCGGTGCGAGCAGCGTCAGGCCGATGATGGAGACGGTCCCGCCGAAGAAGGAGCCGATTGCTGCTATGCCCAGCGCCGTTCCTGCCCGCCCCTGCCGGGCCATCGCGTAGCCGTCAAACACTGTGACGACGGAGGACGCCTCTCCCGGGAGCCTGAGCAGGACGGAGGTGATGGTGCCGCCGTACTGCGCGCCGTAGAAGATTCCGGAGAGCATGATGATGGCTGTCACCGGTTCGACGCCGTAGGTCAGCGGCAGGAGGATGGCGATGGTGGCTGCCGGGCCAAGTCCGGGAAGAACGCCGATCAGCATGCCGATCACGACGCCGATGAGGCAGTACAGCAGGTTCGTGGGCTCGAGGACCACGCCGAATCCGTTGATTACTGGTGCGAAGATATCCATGAATTTCCCTAGAAAAGGTGGGGGATAGGCACACTGAGTGCCACAACGAAGATCAGGTAGAAGGCCCCGGTGACGATGAAGCTGAGCAGGGTCGACATCCGCCAGGATTCCTTGCCCAGGAATCTCAGCCAGACGAAGGTCAGGAGCAGGGTCGGGATCTCAAAACCCGTCAGGCCGATGACCAGGACAAACCCGATCAGGGTTCCGAGGCCGGCCCCGACCTGCCAGCTGGAGGAGGAAAAGGCTTCGGCGTCCAGGGTTTTGCGGCCGAAGAGCAGAAGTGCCGCGGACAGGACCGCCATCACGATGCTGATGATGAGGGGCCACATGCCCGCTTCCGGGCGTTCCGGCGTGCCTGTCCCCATGGCCAGCGACAGTGCCACGCCCGCAATGCCCAGTGCGCCCATCACGAGACCGGCTGCGACGTTGGCCAGCTGGCCGGCCCGCGGCGGGCGTTCCTCGTCCCATTCGGCGGCCAGCTGCTCCGCCGTCAGCGGTTCGGTCAGCCCGAGGTTGGTTGCGGGAGCGGAGTCCCCGCTGGCGGCGGCAGTTGCGCCGCCGCCAACGGGAGCATCCTGATGTTGCGTCGGGATCACTTCCCGCCGCCCAGGTCAACGTCGTACTTCTGCGCGAGTTCCTTGAACTTCGCCGCGTCGGCCGCCCAGTCCTTGGCGACCTTCGCGCCGTCGGATTCCGCTGCCGTGAACAGGTTCTGCTTGTTGAACGACTTGTAGGCCTCGGATTCGAACGCCTTCTTGAACGCTGCCCGCAGCTTCTCTAGAACCGGTGCCGGGGTGCCCTTCGGGGCGGCGACGGCCCGGAACTGTGAAACGGGGACGTCGTAGCCGGCTTCGATTGCGGTGGGGGTGTCCGCCAGGTACTGGTTCCGTTCCTTGGAGAAGACGACTACAGGGTTCAGTTTTCCGGCTTTGATCTGCGGCATGGCTTCGGCGAGCTGAATGGTTGCCACATCGACCTGGTTGCCCAGGAGGGCAGTCATTGCCGGGGCGCCGCCGTCGAACGGCACATCGGTGCCTTCGATTCCGGCCTGCTTGAACAGCAGGGCCTGAGCCAGCTGGCTGCCCGTGCCGACGCCGGTGGTGGCGAAGTTGAATTTCTTGCCGGCCTTCTTCATCTCGTCCACGGTCTTCAAGCCGGAGCCGGAGTTTGTGACGAGCACGTAGTCATCCTGGGAGATGCCGGTGATGACCTCGTAATCCTCGATCTTGACGGCCTCGTTGGCGGAGACGGCCAGGGGCGTGATGGCGAACAGCGAAGCGTTGAGGATGACGAGCGTCTGGCCGTCCGCCTTGGCGCCGCCCACTTCCTTGGTGGCCAGGGCACCGTTGGCGCCGGGCTTGTTGACCACCGGGATCGGTGCGCCCAGTGCCGAGGTGGCGTTCTCGGCCAAAGCGCGTCCGATCAAGTCCGTGCTGCCACCCGGGGCCGCGCCGATGGTCAGCGTGACGGGGCCCGACGGGAACTTGCTGCCGTCCGACGGTGTGCTGCTGCTGGCAACGTTGCCGCCGCAGGCGGTCAGGGCCAAGGCAAGTGCGAGGCCGGTTCCCGCGCCGAAGACAGAGCGTCGGCTGAAGGTGGACTTGATCATGAAGATTCTCCTTTGAATGTTCGCTGTAGGACGGACTCGTTCTCGGTGAGGTCCGTCACGTCTGCGGCTACCAATGAACCTTAGAGGGGCCCATTGATGCCTGTCCAAGACGATTAATGCATGGCGTGATACTCTTTCGGCATTATGTACTCCTTGGACCAACTACGTGGCTTCGTCGCCGTCGCCGAGGAACTCCACTTCGGCCGCGCTGCCGTCCGCCTCAATATGACCCAGCCGCCCCTGAGCCGGCAGATCCAGAAACTCGAGAAGTCCATCGGCGTGCAGCTGTTTGAGCGTGACAACCGGGGGGTTGCCCTGACGGCCGCCGGCTCGGCCTTCCTCACGGATGCGGTCAAGCTGCTGGAACTCGCCGAAGCCGCGCCAAGCCTGGCCCGGCGGATCTCGTCGGGCTCGGCCGGGTTCATCCGCATCGGCTTTACGGCGGCGTCGACGTTCGGGCTGCTCGGTGCGCTGCTCAATGAAATCTCCGGCGCGCTTCCGGACGTTGATATCGACTTGCGCGAGATGGTGACCAAGGACCAGACCGCAGCCCTGATCAACGGCGAAATCGACCTCGGATTGGCCCGTCCGCCGTTCGCCGAGGATCTCTTTGACTCTCGCCTGCTTTACCGGGAACCCATCATGGTGGCGGTTCCGGCCGGTCACCGCTTCACCCGGCTCGACCGGCTGGTGACGGTCGAGGACCTCCACGGGGAAGACCTGATCATGCACTCGCCCACCCAGGCGCGGTACTTCTATGACCTGGTGATCAGCCTCGTTTCGTCCCACCGCACCTTCGTCCACACGGTCAGCCAGATTTTGACCATGATTTTCCTGGTTGCGGCCGGGCGTGGGATTGCACTGGTGCCGCAGTCCTCTACGGCGCTGGGGATCGAAGGTGTGGAATACATCGAGCTGGACGGATTTGAGACCGATCCGGTCGAACTGCATGCCATCTGGCGGCGGGAGGCCCGCAATCCGGCGCTGCACCGCGTCCTGGATCTGATCAGCGGGGCTGTGGACTAACCGGCCGGCCCAACCCAAGGCGGGCCGATGTTACGCAACTGTGGCTCGCATCTGTCCGGAACAGAGGCGGGGAGGGAGCCTTCCGACGCGGCCCGGAAACTGTCGCGGATCGTGACCGAGGAACTAAAGCGCCGGCATCGGAGCCGTCACACGTAGATCGTCGGGATGGCCGGCTCGCCCCGCTGGAGCCTGTTGACGACGGCGGGAAGCTCCGCCATCGAAGCGGCGTGCCGCCCGCGGGCGCGCGTCACGGCCGCCGGACCGGTCCAGCCCGGCAGCAGTTCGCCGTCTTTAATAAACTGCTCGAGCAGCGGCCGTCCCAGCGGCTCGTTGGGCAGGCGCCCGACACCCAGCACCTCATGGGTGGCCACTCCGTTCCCGTCCAGCCTCCGAACGGCGTACTTGCGGCCGCCCGGGCTGACTTTGTTCCTCGAGGCCTTGGCCACCGGAACGAATTCGCCGGCGTCGTTGGTGCGGCTCACCATTTTGTAGACCATGCCGGCGGTCGGGGCGCCGGAGCCGGTCACCAGCGCGGTGCCAATGCCGTACGCGTCGGCCGGGGCGGACCGGAGAGCTGCGAGCGAGTATTCATCCAGATCGGAGGTCACCACGATTTTGGTCTGGACGTTCCCCAGCCGGTCCAGCAGCCCGCGCACCCACCTGGCCTGCGCCACGAGGTCCCCGGAATCCAGCCGGACCGCTCCCAGCGCTTTGCCGGCCAGTTCCACCGCCGTCCGGACGGCCGCCTCGACGTCGTAGGTGTCCACGAGCAGCGTGGTGCCGGGCCCCAGGGCGTCCAGCTGCGCCCGGAACGCATCGCGTTCGGAGTCGTGCAGGAGCGTGAAGGCGTGTGCCGCCGTACCGACGGTCTTCAGCCCGTAACGCCGCCCGGCCTCAAGGTTCGAGGTTGCCTCGAAGCCCGCGATGACGGCGGCCCGGGCGGCGGCCGGAGCTGCTTCCTCCTGAGCGCGGCGGGAGCCCATTTCAATGCAGGGCCTCCCGCCGGCGGCGCTGGTCATCCGGGACGCTGCCGAGGCAATCGCGGTGTCGTGGTTGAGGACTGACAGGACATAGGTCTCCAGGATGCAGGCTTCCGCGAAGCTCGACTCCACGATCAGGACGGGGGAGTACGGGAAGTACGCCTCCCCTTCGGGGTAGCCCCAGATGTTCCCGGTGAACCGGTAGTTTTCCAGCCGGGCCAGGGTCTCCGCGTTGACAACCCCGGCGCCGGCGAGGAACTCCAGTTCGGCCTGGCCGAAGCGGAACTGCATGATGCCTTCCAGCAGCCGGCCGGTGCCGGCCACGACGCCGTAGCGGCGGCCCTCCGGCAGTCCCCGGGCAAAGGCCTCGAAGACGGTTCGGCGGTGTGCCGTGCCGGAATGCAGGGCTGCCTGGAACATGGTGAGTTCATAGCGGTCGGTGTAGAGGGACGTCCGCGGACTTTCCCACCGCGCTGGGGTATCCATAATTCACTTTATTCCGCATCCGCTGCGGCGTACGGCACGCTCCCAGCCGGCCGCCGGTCCGCGGTCAAGCTGCTGACGCGGACGGAGCCGGAACGTTTGTAGGCACAATGGAGGGGTGACTCTACCGCCCGCGCCCGTTGCCGCCGCCACCTGTGGGCCCTTCGACCTGGCAGCGATCGGAGCCGGATTGACCTTTGCCGGTTCGCTGCCGGAACTTGCCGCCGTGCTGCGGGCGGCCGGCCCGGCAGGAACAGCCGTGGTCCAGGCCCCGCCCGGCACGGGCAAGACGACGCTGGTGCCGCCGCTTCTGGCCAACCTGGCCTCCGCCCGCCGGGAGGGAATGGACAACACCGCCGGGCCGCGCGTGGTGGTGACGCAGCCGCGGCGCGTCGCCGCACGCTCGGCAGCCCGCCGGCTGGCCGCCCTGGACGGCAGCCGGCTCGGGGACCGGGTGGGTTACACCGTCCGCGGGGAGCGGCAGGCAGGTCCCGGGACGCTGATCGAGTTCGTCACGCCCGGGATCCTGCTGCGCCGCCTCCTCACTGATCCGGGGCTGGAGACCACCGGCGCCGTCATCCTCGATGAGGTCCACGAGCGCGGGCTGGAGACGGACCTCCTGGTCGGCATGCTTGGCGAGGTCCGCCAGTTGCGCGGCGACCTCAGTCTCCTCGCGATGTCCGCCACGCTGGACGCCCCGCGCTTCGCCGCCCTGATCGGGGCAGGCGGGGAGCACGACGGCGGCGGGTCCGCCCCCGTCGTCGACTGTCCGTCCGCGCTGTACCCGCTGGAGGTCGACTGGGTACCCGCGGCGGTGCCCCGGCTCGATCAGCGCGGTGTGACGCGGGCGTTCCTGGACCACGTGGCGGACACGGCCGCGGCGTCGCATGCCAAAGCCCGTGCCGCCGGCGAGGACCTCGACGCGCTGGTGTTTGTCCCCGGAGCGTGGGAAGTGTCCTACGTCGCGGGCAGGCTCCGCGGCCGGGACGGCCCCGAAGTGCTGGAGCTGCACGGGCAGGTCGGCCAGGCAGAGCAGGACCGCGCGGTGTCCGGCCGGGAACCCGGCGGCCCGGCGCGGATCATCGTCTCCACGGGCCTGGCCGAATCCTCGCTTACCGTGCCGGGAGTCCGGCTCGTCATCGATTCCGGGCTGTCCCGCGAACCGCGGCGGGACGCCGCGCGCGGCATGACCGGACTGGTGACCATGTCCTGTTCCCGGGCCTCCGCCGACCAGCGCGCGGGGCGGGCCGCCCGCCAGGGGCCAGGGCGGGTGGTGCGCTGCTACGACCAGAAAACCTTCGGGGCTGCGCCGGCACACCAGACGCCGGAAATCGCCGTGGCCGACCTGACGGCCGCCGCCCTGACCCTCGCCTGCTGGGGCTCGCCCGGCGGCCGGGGGCTGGCACTTCCGGACGCGCCACCCGTGGCGGCCATGGCCGAAGCCGTGGAAGTGCTGCGTGAACTTGGTGCCGTGGATCCCGGTGGACTGGCCACCGAGCTGGGCCGGGCTCTGTCCCGGGTGCCTGCCGACCCGCGGCTGGCCCGCGCTCTGCTGGACGGTGCCGCGACCGTCGGTCACCGTACGGCAGCGGAAGCCGTTGCCCTGGTGGCCGGAGATCAGCGCGCTCCGGGCGCAGACCTGACCCGGCTGTTGTCCGGCCTGCGGTCGGGCAAGGAGCCGGCGTCGCGGCGCTGTGCGGAGGATGTCCGGCGGATGGAGGCGGCCGCCCGCCAGGAAGAGTCCGGCGTCGTGCCCCCGCCCCTCGCCGTTCCGCCCGCAGCGGCCGAGGCAGTCGGCTTCGTCGTCGCCCTGGCTTTCCCGGACCGCGTGGCCCGCCGCGTCTCCGGTGCGGGGCCGGAACGCTACCTGCTCTCGTCCGGTACCCGGGCCGGGCTGCCCGCCGGCAGCTCCTTGTCCGGGCACGAGTGGCTGGCCGTCGCCGAGGTGTCCCGCGCCCAGGGGCGGGACGCAGCAGGAACGGGTGCCGTCATCCGTTCAGCGGCACCGCTGGCCGCAGACACAGCGGAAGCCGCGGCCGGGCAGCTGCTCACAGATACGGTGGAGGCCCGGTTCAGCCAGGGCCGGGTTACGGCCCGGCGGGAGCGGCGGCTCGGTGCGATCGTACTGTCCTCAACCCCCGTCCGGCCCTCTGCCGGGGAAGGGCGTGCCGCCGTGGCCCGCGCGCTGGAGCAGGAAGGGCTGGGAATGATCGGCTGGTCGGCGCCGGCGGACGCGCTGCGCCGGCGCCTTGCGATGCTGCACCGGGAATTGGGCAGCCCCTGGCCGGACGTGTCCGAACCTGCCCTGCTGGCCAGGCTGGACGAGTGGCTGGCCCCCGAACTCGATGCCCTGGCCGGCGGCGCCGCGTCCGGCGGGGTCGACTTGGCCGATCCGTTGCGCAGGCTGCTGCCATGGCCAGACGCGTCCCGGCTGGGCGAACTGGTGCCGGACCGGCTCGAAGTGCCCAGCGGTTCCTGGGTGAAGATCGACTACCCGGACGTGGGCGACGACGGGGGCCGGCCGGTGGTGGCGGTCAAACTGCAGGAGTGCTTCGGCTGGGACCAGACACCGCGGCTGGTGGGCGGCCGCGTCCGTGTGCTGTTCCACCTGCTTTCGCCGGCCCGGAGGCCGCTGGCCGTCACGGACGACCTCGCGTCCTTCTGGTCGGGGCCCTACGCGCAGGTCCGCGCCGAGATGCGGGGCCGCTACCCCCGGCATCCCTGGCCGGAAGACCCGTGGACCGCTCCGGCAACCGCCCGGACCAAGAGCCGGATGTGAAGCCGACACATTTCGACACGTTAATGTCCCAGGAACCCACGCCCGTCCGTAACATTGATGGAAGTACAGGCGCCAGCTTGCCAAGTTCACGGAAAAGGACTAAAGACGTTGCCACTTGAATCACTGCCTATCCTCGACTTTTCCCGTTTGAATGCGGGTCCCGAAGAAGCCGGGCTGTTCCGGAACGAGCTTCGTGAGGCGATGCACGAAGTTGGCTTCTTCTACCTGGCGGGGCACGGCGTTCCCCAGCGCCTGACCGATGAGATCCTGGACATCTCCCGGAAGTTCTTTGACCTTCCCGAGGAGCAGAAACTGGCCGTTGAAAACGTCCTGAGCCCGCAGTTCCGCGGCTACACGCGGGTGGGCGGCGAACTCACGGACGGTGCCGTCGACTGGCGCGAGCAGATCGACGTCGGCGTCGAACGTGCCGCGGTGGAGCCCGGACCCGGTGTTGCGGACTACTGGCGCCTCGAAGGACCCAACCTGTGGCCGGACGCGCTGCCCGGGATGCGGGCCATTGTCTCGGAGTGGACGGAACGGCTTAGCGCGATTTCGCTGACGCTGCTGCGGGCCGTTGCCGTGTCGCTGGGGGCACCCGAAGACACGTTCGACGAGGCATTTGCCGCCCGCGCATTTCCGGTGCTCAAGATTGTGCGGTACCCGGGGGAGTCCAACCCCGAGCCCAAACAGGGTGTCGGCTCCCACCGCGACGGCGGCGTGCTGACCCTGCTGCTGGTGGAACCCGGGAAGGGCGGACTCCAGGTTGAGCACAACGGCCGGTGGATCGACGCCCCGCAGGTGCCGGGAACCTTCGTCGTCAACATCGGCGAGATGCTCGAACTGGCCACGAACGGTTACCTCAAAGCAACCCTGCACCGCGTGATCTCACCGCTGCGTGGCACCGACCGGATCTCGCTTCCGTTCTTCTACAACCCGGCCCTGGATGCGACCATGCCCCAACTGGCGGTGGCCCCCGAATTCCAGGCCAAAGCGCGCGGCCTTTCCGTCGATCCGACCAACAGCCCCATCCTGGAAACCTACGGGGACAACGCCCTGCGGTACCGGCTGCGGGCCCATCCGAATGTCGTGGCGGAACACCACGCGGATCTGCTGAGCCGCTGACGGCACAGGTCCCTACTCCGGGCCGGACCAGGACGTGTGCGGCTCATCGCCGTCGTCGTCCGTCTGGACCCATGCCGTGAACTCCGCCAGCGACATGAAGCAGTAGTAGTCCACATACCGCAGGTTCTGTTTCTCTGCCTTGCCCATGACAGTGATTCGGCGCTGACGTCTCCCCGGATGCCGGCCTGTTCATTTGCAACAACCGCGGAGTAACTTGTCCCCATGGCCAAGGAAGAAACCACACTCACCGTCAACAGCCCGCACGGCCCGCGTGAGGTGCGGCTGTCGAGCCCGTCCAGGGTCATCTGGCCGGAACTCGGCCTGACCAAGCTGGACCTCGCCCAGTACATGGTCGACGTCGGGGACGCGTTCCTCGCGGCGAACGGCGACCGCCCGGTTACCCTGCAACGGTTCGGCGGCGACATCGACGGGAACCAGTTCTTCTCCAAGAATCCGCCCAAAGGCGCGCCGGACTTCGTTCGCTCCGTCATGGTGACGTATCCCAGCGCACGCACACACCCGCAGATAGTGCTCGACGAGGTGGCGGCCGCGCTCTGGGCTGTGCAGATGAATACCATCGTGTTCCATCCCTGGGCATCCAGGGCGGGAAATCCGGACAACCCCGATCAACTCCGGATCGACCTTGACCCGCAGCCCGGAACCGGCTTCGAGGACGCCATCCCTGCCGCCCATGAGCTCCGGTCGGTGCTGGCCGAGGCCGGCCTGGAAGCCTTCATCAAAACCTCCGGGAACCGCGGTCTGCATGTCTACGCCCCGGTCGAGCCCACCCGGGAGTTCCTTGACGTCCGGCACGCCGTGATCGCGGCGGCCCGCGAACTGGAGCGGCGCATGCCCAAAAAGGTCACCACTTCATGGTGGAAAGAGGAGCGCGGCGAGCGGATGTTCGTCGACTTCAACCAGGCGAACCGGGACCGCACAATCGCCGGCGCCTACAGCCCGCGTGCCCTTCCCGGCGCCACCGTTTCCTGCCCGATCGGATGGGAGGAACTCGAGAACGCCGATCCGAAGGACTTCACCATCCTCAGCGTCCCGGAGCGGCTCAAGACCACCGGTGATCCCTGGGCCGACATGCATGCAAAACCGGGCACCATCGACGTCCTGCTCGAATGGTGGGAGCGTGACGTCGCGGCCGGTCTGGGCGAGCTGCCTTTCCCGCCGGATTACCCGAAGATGCCGGGCGAACCGCCGCGCGTACAGCCGAGCCGGGCCCGCAGCAAGGACTGACGGCCTGCCGGTGCCACAGCCTGCCCTGCCCGGATCGGTCAAAGAGGAGGCCGGAAACCATGAACCGGAACATCGAACAAACACCGGGGCCAGCCGCCAAATGGCGTGCCCTTGGGCTGGTCACAGCGGTGCTTCTGGCCCTGGCAACAGCGGCATGCAACCAGGCCCCGCCGGAAGGAGGCGGGAGGCCCGGCCCGGGCACCGCGAAGCCCGGACATGTGTTTGTGATCAATCTCGAAAACAAGGACTACGACGCCGCCTGGGGATCCGGCTCCGCCGCCCCGTACCTGTCCACCACCCTTCGGGCGCAGGGGGTCCTGCTCTCCGAGTACTACGGCATCGCCCACCACTCAACCCCGAACTACCTGGCCCAGATCTCCGGGCAGGCCGCGAACGAGATGACCCGCGCAGACTGCCGGACCTACGCGCCGTTTATCCTCACGGGAAATTCGGACCCGGGCCAGGTGCTGGGCAATGGCTGCGTCTACCCGGCGTCGGTTCCGACCCTTCCGGGACAGCTCAGCGCGGCCGGCAAGACGTGGAAGGGCTATATGGAGGACATGAAAACCCCCTGCCGCCACCCCCTGCCCGGCGCCAAAGACGATCAGCAGAAAGCGAAGCCCGCGGACCAGTACGCGACCCGCCACAACCCGTTTGTGTATTTTGACGAAATCACGTCGACCCCGGACTGCCGGGCCAACGTCGTTGACTTCACGGGGTTCGCCAGCGACCTGAAGTCCCTGGCGACGACGCCGGAGCTGTCCTACATCACGCCGAACCTTTGCAACGACGGTCACGACGCCCCGTGCGTGGACGGACGCCCCGGTGGCCTTGCCACTGCCGACGCCTGGCTCCGGGCCCAGATCCCGGTCATCCAGTCATCTCCTGCCTTCAAAAAGGACGGACTGCTGGTCATCACCTTCGACGAAGCCGAAGGCGACACCCGCGGCCCGGCAGGGATCCCAGGCGGAACGGCAGGAGGCCGGGTTGGTGCCCTGGTGCTGTCCCCCTTCACGAAGGGCGGCACGACGTCGGCCACGCCCTACAACCATTTCAGTCTCCTCGCCAGCATTGAAGACATCTTCTCCCTGCCGCGTTTGGGCTACGCCCAGGCGCCGGGCCTAAACAGCTTCGGTGCCGACGTCTTTAATGCCCGGACCTGAGAGGAACCTGAGCAGCAACTCCTGCGGGGCCCTTCTGCTACCCGGCGCCAGGCACTAAAATGGGCGCCCATACGCCGTACGGCCTCCTCCCGAAGTAGTTGAGGACTGCGGCGGGACCCGGCAGGAGTGCACCATGATCAGGCTTCCAGACCGCCGGCGCCGCCCGGCCCGCTCATTCGCCGCCCTATGTTGTGCTGCAGTGGCATTGCTGCCGGTAAGCGCCTGCACGCCATCAGGGCCGAACCAGTCAGAGGTCCCGGCGAGCGCCACGGCCACCGCCAGCGCCACCGCCGGCGAGGCGCCGGCGCCGGCTGCCGGCACCCCCACGGCCGCACTGCTGCCGCTGGACGGGACCAGCCTGCGGGCGACGTTCGAGGGCCAGGCCAAACAGCTGCTGGTACCGGGAGCCGTAATGCTGTTGCGCACCCCGGCGGGAGAGTTCAGCTTCAGCTATGGTGTCGACAGTTTGGGAGGAGACCGTCCCGTCTCGCCGGGCGAGCACATCAGGATCGGTTCCGTCACCAAGACCTGGACCGGGGCTGTCATCCTGCAGCTGGTCCAGGAAGGCCGGATGAAGCTGACTGATCCGGTCTCGAAGTACCGGCCGGATGTCCCCAACGGGGACAACATCACCATCGAACAGATGCTCAGCATGCGCAGCGGCCTGTACAACTATTCCGAGTCGTACGAGCTCAATCTGGCCCTGGACTCGACCCCGAAGCGCGTCTGGACCCCCGAGGAACTGGTGGCCATCGCCCTCCCTCTGCCGGTGTACTTCGCCCCGGGGGAGGGCTACCACTACTCGAACACCAACACCGTCCTGCTGGGGCTCATCGCGGAGAAGCTCGAGGGTAGCCCGCTCGCCGAGGTCATCCAGAAACGGATTCTCGGGCCGCTCGGACTGGCGCAGAGTTCGTTTCCGTCGTCGGACTCGACTGACCTGCCCGTACCGCATCCGCGCGGCTATATGTACATGGACAACCTGCTGACGCTTGCCTCAGCCAAATTGCCGGCTGACCTCATCGCCCGGGCGCAGGCCGGTACCCTGCTTCCCAATGACTACACGAACTCAAACCCTTCCTGGACCTGGGCGGCCGGCCAGGGCATCTCCACCATCGGAGATCTCGCCAGCTGGGCCGAGGCAATTACCGGCGGCAAAGTCCTGAACCCGGAGATGCAAAAAATCTGGCTGGACAGCCCCAGGCCTGTTGCCGCTGGAGACGCCGGCGGCGCACTGTACGGCCTGGGGTTGGCCAAGTTTGGAAACCTGTACGGCCACACCGGTGAACTGCCCGGGTTCAACACCTTTATGGGCAGCGACCCGGTTAACAAGGTGACCCTGGTGGTGTGGACCAACCTCGCGCCGGCCGCCGACGGGCGCGACCCCGCTACGGCGACCGCCAGGGCGCTCCTTGGCCTGGTTTACGCCCAGCCCGGGACGCCATCGCCGGGGCCTTCCAGGGGTTAGGCAGCCGGTTGCTAGCGGCGAAGCGTGCGGATCACGCCGCGCACGGAGTAGCCAACGGCGCACACCAGCGGCGTCAGCCCGGCCAGCAGGGCAAGAGTGTTCGGCCGGAACACCACGTGGCCGCCCCTGCCCCGGCAATAGACGCCGAGCGGCAGCACAAAACCGCCGCCCCCGCCGCCGCCGGCATCGTTGCCGGCTTCCGAGCCGCCTCCGAATCCGAAGGACACCAGCGCCACGGGGATGAGTTCTTCGCCGTCCACCTGCACGGCGGCGCCATACGCCCGGGATACACCCACATTCTTGAACGCCTCTGCAAGAGACGCGAGAGCATCAGTCATAACCACCACCGTAGGCATCAGCCCGGGGGAGCGCCAGAGCGTAAGCGGACGCGCCGTCCAAGGTCAGGGCCGTCCGGCCCCTGTTCGGCGGCCGGGGACGCGGCATAGATTGGCTGGAGCAGTGTGCCGTGACGAGCACCGGAAATGAGGCGATGATGAGAACGAAATCGACGGGTGTGGCTGCAGGGCTGGCCGAAGCGCTGGCCGTTGTCCTTGGTACCAGCGAGATCCCGCTGCGGCTGCAGGCCTGGGACGGCTCGGAAGCGGGACCGGCAGGCGCTCCGCTGGTGGTGTTCCGCTCACGGCGTGCCCTGCGCCGGATGCTGTGGTCGCGCTGGCTGCTGGGTCTGAGCCGCGCCTACGTTGCCGGCGAGATCGATGCCCCCGGAGATGTTTTTGCCAGCTTCGCGGCACTGAGCTCCGCCGGAAAGTTCGCGGAGCCCGGCCCGTTCCGGCGGCCTACCGTCCCGGAACTCGCAGCGATCCTCAGGACCGCCGTCCGGCTCGGCGCACTGGGCCCGAACCCGGCGCCGCCGCCGGAGGAAGCCAAGGTTGTCCGGGCCGGCCGGCGGCACTCCAAAAGGCGCGACGCCGCAGCCATCTCGCACCATTACGACGTCGGCAACGATTTCTACGCCCTCGTCCTGGGCCCCTCGATGGCGTACTCCTGCGCAGTCTGGGACGACGAGGCCGCCGGGCTGGAAACGGCCCAGGAGGCCAAGATCGATCTGGTCTGCCGCAAACTTGGACTGCAGCCCGGGATGCGGGTCCTCGACGTCGGCTGCGGCTGGGGGAGTTTTGCCCTCCACGCGGCGCAGCGCTACGGGGCCAACGTCATTGGCATCACGCTTTCATCCGAGCAGGCGGCCCTCGCGGGCAAGCGGGTGGCCGACGCCGGGCTGACCGACCGGGTTGACATCCGCGTCCAGGATTACCGCGACGTTGGCGACGGGCCGTTCGATGCGATCAGTTCCATCGGAATGTCCGAGCACGTGGGCAGCGAGCAGATGCCGGCCTACGTTGCCCGGCTGCACGGGCTCCTGCGGCCCGGCGGGCGGCTGCTCAACCACGCGATCTCCTGGAACGACGGACCCACGGACCCGGATCCGGATTCCTTCATTCCCCGGTACGTGTTCCCCGATGGCGAGATGCTCAGCCTTGCGGAGACAGTCGGGGCGCTGGAGGCCGGGGGATTCGAGGTGCTCGATGTGGAGGCCCTGCGGAGGCACTACGCCCTGACTTTGCGGGCCTGGGTCCGGAACCTGGAGGACCACTGGACCGAGGCCGTGCAGGCCGCGGGGGCGGGGCGGGCACGGGTGTGGCGGCTGTACATGGCCGCGAGCGCGCTGGGCTTCGAGACCGGAATTACGGGCGTCAACCAGGTCCTGGTGCAGCGGGCGGGCGGTGCCGAACCGCCGCTGCGCCGGACCGCCTGGATCTAGGCGCGCTCCTTGATGAAAGCCGCCACAGTACCTGCCAGCGATGCCCCGATGTCTTCAGGGCTCCGCCGGGCGCCGGCAACCTCGAAGGTGTGGCCGCCGCCTTCGCACCACTGGAGCGCCGCCGTCGGCCCGATGCGGCCAACGACGGCCTCGAGCAGCTCTCGGGTTGCGAACGGGTCGCGGGTTCCTTGCAGGAAGAGCATCGGCAGGGAAAGCCCGTAGAGGTGCTCGTCGCGGATCTTGTCCGGTTTGCCGGGAGGATGCAGTGGGTAGCCGAGGTAGATCAGTCCGGCGGCAGGCATGCCCTCGGCTACCGCCATCGAGGCCATGCGTCCGCCGAAGGACTTTCCGGCAGCCCACAACGGTTCACCGTCCGAGCGGTGCGCGGCCTCGGCCATGGCCACCCGCCACGCGGCGATGGCTGCCGGCGGACGGTCCGGGAATTTCCGCCCCGCCTCGCGGTACGGGAAGTTAAAACGCAGCGTCGCAACGGACTCTTCGTTCAGGGCCCGGGTGAAGCCTGCCAGGAAGGGATGCTCCATGCCAGACCCGGCACCATGCGCGAGCACCACAGTGGCTATGGGATTAACGGGGCGGGCGTGGACCGCGGAGACAGACGACTCGCCGACAGTGATGGTCACGGGGGACTCGAGAGAGGACATGAGTCCATGATGCCGTCTCGGCCGTCCGCGTGCTGGTCGCTAGGCTGTACCCATGACCAACGCGCAAGGTGCCTCCCTTATCCCGACCGCTGTCCGCCACAATCCCGATCGCAGCCGCTTCGAAGTGCTCGACGGCGACACCGTCATCGGCCGGGCCGCCTACGTTGACCGTGCGGACGGGCGGCAGCGGATTTTCTACCACACCGAGATCGATGAAGCCTACGGCGGCCAGGGTCTTGCAGGCAGCCTGGCAGCCGAGGCGCTCGATGCGACGGTCGCGGCCGGCCTCGCAATTGTTCCCGTCTGCCCCTACATCAAGAAGTATCTGGAAAAGCACCCGGAATACTCGGCCAACGTCCAGAAGCCGACGCCTGCCATCCGTGAGTTCCTTAGCGGATCCCTCGCGCAGCGCACCCGGGGCTGAAGGCCTCAGCCGTTGGGATCAGCGGCCTTCGGTGCAGCCCCGTGCTCGGATCCGTGCGTGACGAACCGCTCCACGCGGCGGTCCGGAATGAGCCAGATCGCCGCAACTCCTGAATAGACCGCGAAGCCCAGGACCGGGTTGACAAGGCTGAGCCCCATACCGAGGACGTAGAGGAAGGGGGACAATTTGCCCTTCCAGTCCCGGCCCAGCGCCTGTTCCAGCGCGCCGCCACGCCCCTGCCGGCGGATCAGGGCGGTCCGGAGGAGGTAGAAGGCAATGGCCGCGAGCAGCAGGTTCAGCCCGTACACCAGTACCGGTACCTCGGCCAGGTCCGCGCTGCTCATCCAGCGCGTGGTGAAGGGAATCAGGGACAGCCAGAACAGCAGATGCAGGTTGGCCCACAGGACCCCGCCGCTGACCCTTCCCGCCAGGTGCAGCATGTGGTGGTGGTTGTTCCAGTAGATGCCCACATAGATGAAGCTCAGCACATAGCTTAAGAACGTAGGCGACTCCTCCAGCAGTCCATGCCACGTCGGCTCGGCCGGGACATGGAGCTCCAGAACCATGATGGTGATAATGATGGCGAGGACTCCGTCGCTGAATGCCTCGAGGCGGTTCTTGTTCATGGGGTGGCTTTCATGAAGGGAATTTGCTTGAGTCTACAACGGGTGCGGGCGGCGCCGTCAGCGTCCCGCGCGGATTTGCGCCGGCTCCAGCAGGATGTCTACGGCGAGATCATCCACATCGCCTACCAGTGGTCAATCGGCGGCGGCCGCGTCGATGCCCGGCTCTGGGCAGCGCTGGTCCCGATCGTGGAGCTGGCCATCACCCGGTGGAGGACCCCGGACAGCGGGCCCTGGGAGATCCGGTCTGAGGGACGTCCGTTCACCTACTCGGCGGCGTTGTGCTACGTGGCCGTGGACCGGGCCATCCAGATTGCCCGCAAACACCGCCTGCCGTATCCGGAGGGCAGATGGAACGCAGCCGCCAGGGAAATCCGGGAGGCCGCGCTGACGCTGTCATGGAACGAAGACCGCCAGACGTTCACCGAAATCCTGGGCGGTGCCGGTGGCCTGGATGCGGCACTGCTGACGCTGCCCGTCCGCAATGTTATTGACTTCAACGATCCCCGGATGGTCGCCACCACAGGGGCCATCGCCGAAGGGCTCGACGCCGGCGACGGGTTGCTGTTCCTCTACCGGCCGGAAGTTTCGCCGGACGGGTCGCCGGGCGGCGAGGGAGCCTTCCTGCTGTGCAGCTTCTGACTCGTAGACCACTTGGCCGGCCAGGGCAGGATCGATGAGGCCTATGCGCTGTACGAGGCCCTGTGCAGCCGTGCCAACCCGCTCGGCCTGCTGCCCGAACAGATCCATCCGGACACCGGCGAGTTCCTGAGCACTTCCCGCAGGCGTTCAGTCACGACGGCGTGCTGGCCAGCGGGCTGCGGTTGCTCAAAGCCGGACGCCGGGCGGCGTCACCGCCCTGACGGCGGTGCTGCTTCGACGGGCGGCTCAAGCCGCGCCCGGGACCCGAGCAGCGCCTCGATCAGCGGGGGAGGGCCGGGCCTGGCCAGCAGGAAGCCCTGGCCCATCCGGCAGCCCAGGCTGCGCAGGACCGCCAGTTGCCCGTCGTCTTCGATGCCCTCGGCAATCACCTCGAGCTCGAGCTTGTGGGCCAGCCCCAGTATGCCCTCCAGCATGGCCGCCGACGGCCCGTCTGCGGGCTGCCCGGAGAGGAAGGAACGGTCGATCTTCAGGATGTCCGCCGGCAGGTCAGCCAGCGTGCTCAGGGACGAGAAGCCGGTCCCGAAATCGTCGATGGCAATCCTGACGCCGAGCCGCTTAAGGGTGTTGAGGGCGGTGATCCCGCCGTCGACGCTGCTGGCCAGCGCCGTTTCGGTCACTTCAAGAACCACCCGGTCCGCCTCCGCTGCCGGATCGGAGAGGATTTTCTCGATCGCGGCCAGGTTGTGCGGGCTGGGCAGCTGCAACGTGGAGAGGTTGATCGACACCCACAGGTTTTCGCAATGGCTCATGGACCGACGCCACCTGGCGGTTTCGTGGCTCGCCGTTTTGAGCACCCAGGAGCCGATGGCGCCAATGTCGCCCGTCTCTTCGGCGAGGGGAATGAACTCCGCGGGCTCCAGCCGGCCCAGGGTGGGATGCTCCCAGCGCACGAGCGCCTCGACGCCGAGGATCTCCCCGGTCCGGAGGTCCGCCACAGGCTGGTAATCGAGGCGCAACTGCCGCCCCGGGACTGCCGCCGCGAGATCTGCCCTAAGGGCGGCACGATAGGTCATCTTGTCGTAGCCTTCGGCATCAAAGAGCTGGTAGCGGCCCTTTCCCCGGTGCTTGGCCATGTACATCGCAAAGTCCGCCTGCCGCAAGAGCTCGGCAGGGTCATTTGTCTCGGGGCCGCCCCGGGCTGCGCCCATGCTGACCGATACCTTCAGCCGGACCTCGCCAAGCGAGAAGGGGGCCCGCAGCTCCTCATGGATCCGGCCGGCGATCTCGCCGGTGACCGAGCTGTCGGCGTCGTCCATGATCACGATGGCGAACTCATCGCCGCCGAGGCGGGCGACCAGATCAGCGGCGCGTACGCAGCCCGCCAGCCGCTTGGCCAGCTGGATCAGCAGCGCGTCTCCTCCCTCGTGGCCCAGCGAATCGTTGACACCCTTGAAGTCGTCGACGTCGATGATCAGCAGGCCCGCGTGCCGGGACTGGCCCTCGTTGATTTGTGTGAGCGATGATGCCAGGCAATCCGTGAGTGCGGCCCGGTTGGCCAACCCGGTCAGCGGGTCGTGGGTGGCGCGGTGGGTCAGGGTCAGGTGGCTTTCGTGGACGGCGGCGGCCATGGAGTTGAAGGCCTCGGCCAGGTCGCCCAGTTCATCCCGCCGGACGACGGCGATCCGGTGGTTGTAGTCACCGGACTTCAGCTTGAGCACGCCGCGGTGCAGTCCCTCCACCGGGCGGAGCAGGAACTTGATCATCCGGCTGCGGAAGTACGCCACCCAGGCTGCCCCGATCGCGAACAGTGTGCTTCGGACCGCGATGACGACCTGCTGGAGTTCGGCACTGTAGGCGAGGCCGCTGTCCAGTTCTTCCAGGGCGGAGCGTTCGATACGGTCCAGTCCCGCGCGGGTGCTGGCACCGGCCGCGGCCAGGGCCGGAGCCTCTGCCACGTGGTTGCCGGTGAGGGCAGCCAACTGGCTGCCCCACAGGCCGCGCGCCGTCAGGCCGTCCTTCCACGCGGTCCGCACCTCACCCAGGGTGGAACGCATGTCACGTTCGTCCGGCAGTGCCAGTGCGGCGTCGTCGAACCGGCGGGAGATGTCCGCCTGCTGCCGGAGGAAGCCGTTTTTGTCGGCGGCCGTTCCGGTCAACAGCCGGTACGCGGCCTGCTCGTGGGCGTCGAGCGCACCCCGCAACTCGGCGACTGTGGTCCATCGGCGCTGGAGGCTGGCGGAGGTGCTCTGGACCTGGTCCATGACTCCATGGACTCCGATGATGGTTGCCAGTGCTCCGACGAGCAGGGCGGCCAGCATAATGGCGAAGGCCCTGGACCATTCGCGCTGCAGGCTCCAGGTGCGCCGCTCCGCCGGGGCTGCGGTCGCGGCACCGGTCCTGCCCCGTCCCGGCCCTTTAGGACCGGAGCCGGCAGCCGCGGATTGATCATCCGCGGCGCCCGTCAAGGAGTCAGCTTCGTCCTGCGACTGGGTGTTCCACATCAGTCCTGCCTCCGGCCACGTCCGGCAGGCGCCGCATCGTCAAACAGGAGCGTATCGGACCGCGCCGCGCATGGCATGTGTGGCGCGGTCCTGGCGCTTTTGTGAAGACCTGCGGCAGGCTAGCTGAGGCAATCCGCGCAGTAGGAGTGACCCGATTTTTCCTTCGCGAGCTGCGAGCGGTGCCGGACCAGGAAGCAGGAGTAGCAGGTGAACTCATCTTCCTTCTGCGGGATGACCGTGACGGTCAGTTCCTCGCCGGAGAGGTCGGCGCCCGGCAGCTCCACACCCTCTGAGGTGTCCGCCTCATCTAGTTCCCTGGCGACGCTGCGTGCGTCCGGCGCATTTGCGGAGCGCAGCGCCTCCAAAGAGGCATTGCGTGATTCCGCAACATCGGATCGGACTTCGTCATAGTCGGTTGCCACCTGGTAGGTTCTCGCTTCTGTTGTTCTGGCTTTCCCGGGATTGAACCGTACAGCATCCCGCCGGGAAAAGGCCGGGAGACGGGGACTTCCCGCCGTGACCCTCATGACACCCGTCCGTGGGGCCCTAGAAATCGATCCGCATCACGACCCGCCGCTGGGTGGGCCTGCTGACCTCGCCGAAGCCGGCGTCGGCGAAGATGCTCCGGCTGCCCACAAAGAGCTCACCCCACGTGACCTCCTGGCCCGGCTCGGTGATCATCGGATAGCCCTCGACGGCGCGGGCGCCCCGGGCACGGGCGAAGCCGGCGGCGGCGCGGGCCAGGGCGCGGCTGATGCCCCGACGGCGGAAACCGGTGCGGGTGACGAAGCACGTCACGGCCCAGACGCCGTCGTCGTTCCTGTCCTCGGTCCGCCCGGTCCACGGAACCCGGGCGCGCAGCAGGCGCGTATAGGCCGTTCGGGGCTCGACGGCGCACCAGCCGGCCGGCTCACCGTTGAGGTAGGCGACAAGGCCGTTCGTTGTGCGCGCCCCGGAGCCGCCGCAGCCGGTCTGCTCGCGCAGCCGTTCGGCGCGTTCCTCGACGGGAACCGAGCGCCAGTCCATGTCCCGGATCTTGAACCACTGGCACTGGCACGTCGAGGGGTCGCCGCGCGTGCCAAAGATCGCTTGCAGGTCCTCCCAGCTTGCCTCGTTCGCCGGCACGATGGAGATCGAGTCGTCCGCTGCCAGGTCCGTGCTGTCCGTGCTCACTGCACCGCCTTCCCAGTTCCGCTGTGTCCCGCGTCCAATGTGTCCGAGCGTGCCAGCGCCCCATCCGGTCGTCAAGGTCCCGGCGCATGAGGTTCCGGGCCGCAGCAGAAGGCCATCGGCGGGGCAACCGGAGCCAGGCTATTGACCGGCTTAGGCTGGTGACGTGCCACCGACTCCATCCCCGCCGCCCATAGACGTCTTCGTCCACTCGGGCGCCACGGAATGGTGGCAGATCGTCGCGGCCTTCGGGCCCATCGCGGTGGTGCTTGGTGCCGTTGCGGCCGCGTTCATCGGCTGGCGCACACTCCGGCAAAAGGCCGTCGCTGACGACCGCGCTGAATGGTGGAAAAGGACCCAGTGGGCCTTGGACCGTGCCCTCGACGAGGACGAAAACACCAAAGCCCTCGGACTTGCCACCCTGGAGGTCCTGGCCCACAGCGAGCTGGCCCGGAACGAGGAGCTCGAGCTGCTCGATATTGCCTGGAAATCCGTCAACGGCACGCCGGACGACGGCGCTGACCAGGGCGCCGTCGTAGACTCCACGGACGACATGGGCGAGAATGGGACAACAGCGGACGGCGCCGAGGAGGGAAAATCATGAGCACCAGCACACCGGAGAAGAAAACCTCCCGTGGGTCCCGGCATGCCGCCCAGACGTCGGGCAAATCCATGACTCCCGCAGAGCACCGCGTCCAGGTGGCCGCCGCCCGCCTGCGCGTGACCCTCGATGAGCGCCTTGGTCGGCCAACGCCGGCCGAAACCAAGGCCCTCGCCAAGGAAGAGCTCTAAATAATTTGACTGCCTGCACGCCCGCGGGGGACCCCGGCTGCCAGCGCAGGAAGCACGGTTGCCTAGACGGCGTACCGGACTGAGGTCAGGCCCGACAGCGAATGCAGGGCCAGTTCCTTGACGGTGGGCCACTCCTCGGACGTCGGTGAGAGCACCGCGATGTCCCGCCAGGTGCCGTCGACACGTTGGGTGGAGCGCCGGCGTGTACCCGTTACGGCGAAACCGAACCGGGTCAGGGAGGTCAGTGACCGGTGGTTCCGGGTATCAACATCGCAGGCGACCCTGGCAGCGCCGCGGGAAAACAGCCACTCCAGCAATGCCGTTTGACCTCGTGGTTCGCTTGCATGCCCCAAAAGGCCGGGCTGATCACTGTCCGGCCGATTTTGACCCGGGCGGTTCCGGGGTCCGTTTCGATGATGCCGGTTGTGCCGACGAATAGCGGGCCGCCGGGCAGCCCGGTGTAGTGGATGGCGAAAATCCGCAAGCTCTCATGCCGGCGCTGGATGAAGGCCACCAACTCGTCGTAGCCTCCCGGGCGGTGGTCGCCGTGGCCGAAACCCTGGGCCCAGATGCCGTCGTTGGCCAGGATGTGCGCCAGCGGCTCCACGTCGGCGTCAGTGAAGGGGCTCAAAATGAAACGGCCGATTGCCGTGTGAAGGGTTGGCAGGACGTGGGGAAGGCGCAAGGTCATATTGGCAGAAATCTGGTTCTGCGTGTTGTTTGCGTGGCCACACAGGGTCGGGGAGACGCAGGGTATCGGCATTGTTCCCGTTGCGCGCCCCCGTTTTCGCGCTGTCCGGCTATGTTAGGGGTATCCGTCGCGGGACCCGGCGGGCAGGCTGGGTGCTATTGGGGGCGTGATGGATTTTCAGCGGACTGTTACAGGGACGAACCGCGGCGATGCCGTGGGGCGGTCACGGGGTGGAGGACGTGCCGCGAGGACCCGGAGGCTTCAGGCCGTGGGGTTGCCGTTCCTGGTCCGCTGGGTGCTCGCGGTAGCGTCGGCGATGCTGCTGGCGGGCCTGGTGGAGTTTGGGCTGGCGCAGCAGCAGATCGTTGACCGTGGACTCCAGGACTCCTTGCGGAACTATGTGGCGCTGGCGGCGGAACTGGAAGAGGTCATCGCGGCGAATCCGGACCCGAAGAGCCAGGAGGCGGTGATCGCTGCCGAATTGGCCCACATCAGACACGGCTACGGCACGTCATATGTCGGGTTGTTCGCTGCGGACGGCCGACTATTTGGGGAGGCCGGGAAGGAGCCCGGCCGGGCCAGGGCCGATCCGGCGGGGCTCGCCGAGGTGGCGTCCACTGGCAGGGCGTCGATCGAGACCGAAGAAATCGCGACTGATGACGGGCCAGGAGAGGCCTACGAATTTTCCATTCCGGTGTCGTCGCCGGAGGGGACCTTGGTCCTGAGCATTGACCAGCACCCTGACATCATCGCGGAACTGATTGTTGACCAGCAGCAGCGCCAGGTGCTGGGGCTGCTTATTGCGGTTCTGGTTGCGATTCCGCTCTCGTACCTGTTTGGCGGCCGTGCCCTGCACCGGCGCCAGCTCCGGGCGCAACGCGAGGCCGACGAGGATGCCCTGACCGGGCTGGCCGGGCGGCGGCCGTTCCGGCCGGCGCTGGAGACGGCGCTGACGCGCGCGACCGGCGCCCCGGTGACGCTGGCCCTGCTGGACCTGGACAACTTCAAGCGGATCAACGACCGGCTGGGGCACAGCCACGGCG
>JBKKDK010000231.1:0-12544 GCA_046708245.1 Arthrobacter sp. | reverse complement strand
GGCCCAGGCCGGCCAGCACCTGAATTGCCGCACCGGCGTCGGGGGTCAGGACCCGCAACCGGGCTTGCCCGGCCTGGCGGAGCTCCGCCAGGGTTCCCTGCGCCACCAGCCGGCCGGCGCTCATGATGGCCGCGTGTGTGCAGATCTGTTCCACCTCGGCCAGCAGATGGCTGGAGACGAACACCGTGGCGCCGTCCGCGGCGAGCGAGCGCACCAGGCTCCGGACCTCGCGCGTGCCCTGCGGATCGAGGCCGTTCGTGGGCTCGTCCAGGACCAGGAGTTCGCGGGGAGCCAGCAGGGCGTTGGCGATGCCGAGCCGCTGTTTCATCCCCAGCGAATAGGCGCGGACCTTCTTTTCGGCAGCGTGGGTCAGGCCCACCCGCTCCAGCGCCGACCCGACCCGGGCCTTCCGGGTGCCGGCCGTACCGCGCGGGTCCGCAGCGTCGAACCGGTGCAGGTTGGCCGCGCCGGACAGGAAGGGGTAGAAGGCCGGCCCCTCGACGAGGGCGCCGACGCGGGGCAGCACCTCATGCAGCTGCCGGGGCATCTCCTGGCCCAGCACGCGCACGGATCCCGCGGTGGCGGCGGCGAGTCCGAGCAGGAGCCGGATGGTGGTGGTTTTGCCCGAACCGTTGGGCCCCAGGAAACCAAAGACCGAGCCCCGCGGCACGGCGAGATCAACGCCGTTGACAGCCAGTTGGTGGCCGAACCGTTTGCTGAGGCCGTGCGTCTCGATACTGAGCCCGGCATCCGGTACGACGGCGGTCACGGGACCGTCACCGGGCAGCCACCGCGCGAAGCCACTGTGCGGTCAACACCGTGCGGTCAACCTTTTGCGGCGGCGGACTGGAGCCGTTCCAGCGGGACGGAACCGGCGAAGACGCGCCCGTCGTCGAGGATCAGGACGTTCACCAGGGCGGTGGAGACGAGCCTGCCGCCGGGCACGGGGGTTGCGGCCTGCTCCAGCAGGGCGGCAGCTCCGGAGGGGGACCCGCCGGGAAGCCCGCGGTCCGGGGCCGGCGGGGCGCCAGGCTCCGCTGCCGCCAGCGCGCCGGCGGGGAACTCGATCACGGATTCCCAGCCCGTTCCGGTGACGGCAGGCCGCGTGGCGGCCGTGGCCGCGGGGGCCTCGTCCGACGGCGGCAGGTTGCCCATGTCCTTGTGTTCCCGGGCCGGAAGTTCCTTGACCGAGGCTCCCGGCGGCGGGGCGAACTCGAAGACGGAGGGGTCGGGGGCGTCCAGGGAGAGGCTGGTGAACGCGACCCGGAAGGCGGGCTCGGACTGTCCGCGTGCTTTGAGTTCGACGCCGAGCGGGAGCCCGCTCTCACCGTCAACTGAGATCGCGACTGAACCCAGCAGTGTCACCGCGGACTTGGGCGTGAGGACGAGGTTGTACGCAGCCCGGCCGGCCGCCTGGACGTCCGGGCCGACCGTCACGTCCGTGGTCGGGTCCATTTTGGCCAGCAGGGCGCCGGCCAGCTCCTCCGGGGTCTGCAGAGCGCCGGGCCCGGTCCAGTGCTTTTCGGTGCTGCCGGCCGGAAGCTGGGCGTGGGCGGCGGTGTTGTCCCTGGAGTTGTAGAACCAGAGCTCGTTGCCCTGCTTGATGGCATTTCGCTCCGCCATCCGGTCCAGGATCTGGACGCGCGCGTTCTCCGGAGCGTCGAGGTAGATCCGCGCGGTGTGCGGGCCGCTCAGCAGCTCCAGCCAGGTCATCTCGGGGGACGCTGCATCCGGCCCGGACGTCGGCAGCTGCGGCAGGCCCAGCCCGGAACTTTGCTCCAGGGTTCCCGAGAGGGACTTCTCCTGGTGCTGGGCGATCATCAGCAGGATCTGTTGCGGCGTCTTGCCCGGCAGCGGATCGCCTGCGCTCGCGGGAAGCGAACCAACCAGCACACCCCCGGCGATCACGGCGGGAACCGCTACAGCAGGAACCCAGCGCAGCCATTTGCGGGTCATTTGGACCGCGCTCCAACATTGCAGCTCATGCCTCCACAGTACGCCCGCAGCATCCCGGCATCACCCCCTCACCGGACATTGGCGGGCGCCGCGGTTACGGCAGTACGGAAAGGGTCATCTCCACCGCCCCCAGCAGGAGCGCGAGGACCGAGGTCCCGAGTCCGGCGACCAGCAGCAGCCCGGGATGGGCCAGCCCCAGCACCACCCGCCGGAGCCGCGGCCTGCCGCGCAGGAACTTTTTCGGCACCCGGGCGCCGGCCGGATCCTGCTTCCAGCCGCGGAGCCGGCGGAGGAACCAGGCGCAACGGATGATGAATGCCAGCCACAGCACCGAGACCACCAGGGGAATCGCGGCGAGCAGCAGGTTGAATCCGAGCGAGGTGACTTCCCGCTCCGAGGCGCCGATGAGCGACTGGATGGTGGTGGAAATGGAGGCGCTCATCACCACCGAGAGGCCCCAGACCAGGAACGCCGCGATCAGGGCAAGGAAGCGGACGAAAAAATGGCCCAGCACCGAATCCCGCCGCGGCTTGAGGAAGCGGCGCGGGGTGGCATGGAGCAGCGTAAGCGTGGACAGCAGGGTGGGCAGCGCAGCCATCCCGACAATGACGTACCAGGACCAGCCGGCCAGGTCCAGGAATTCATCGGCGACAATCAGGGCCGCCCAGAATCCCGCCCAGATCCAGCCGGCCGTCAGTGGGCGCTGCACCAGCCAGCCAGGCAGCCACGGCTCGGCGGTGCCGGCTGACAGCGGTTGCGGCGGCGGTCCGGCCGCGGCCGCCGTCGTGGTGTCCGCGGGGTGCTCTTCACTCATGGCCCCACTGTAGCGAGGCCGGGCCCTCGGGGACGGGAGCGGTCCGCGGCTGTGCGGTCAGCCCGGCACCACGGTGCCGGCGGCGCCGTCGACCGTGATGCTGTGCCCGGTGGCAACCAAGGAGGTGGCGTCCGGAACGCCGACGACGGCGGGAATGCCGTATTCGCGTGCCACCACGGCGCCGTGGGAGTTGGGGCCGCCCATCTCCATCACGAGCCCGCCGGCGGTGAGGAACAGCGGCGTCCAGCCCGGATCCGTGGACGGTGCCACGAGGATTTCGCCGGGTTCCAGGTGCGCCCCTTGCGGGTCCAGGATGACGCGCGCCGGGGCTGTGACGGTACCGGCGGACGCGGGCGATCCCCGCAGCGTCCCGTCCGCCGAATCGGCTGGTCCCGCGGGGGCCTGCAGCGCCTCGGGCTCGGTGCCGTCCGAGAGCAGCACCCGGGGAATGTGCCGCCGCCCGAGTTCGGCCCCGTAGGCCTGCCGCCGCAGATCGACCAGGCTGTGCAGCTGCCTGCCGGCCAGTCCCTCCCGAACCTCCGCCGGCTCCAGGAAGAAGATGTCGTCGGCTGCGTCGATGCGGCCCGCGGCCGCCAGCTCCGTCCCGACGATGGAAAGCTGCTCCCGGACCGCGCCCAGGGCCTCCACAATGTGGTACTTCGGCAGCTCACGCAGCCCGGCAAACAAGCGGGTGCGCTTCAGTGCGGCGCGGACCAGCATGCCGCGGAGCCGGCCCCGCTCCCCAGCTTTCGCGGCGAGCCTGCCGACATGGTCCTCGGCCTCTCGCGCCGCCTTGCTGAACTGCCGGTCCGGGGCCAGGTCGGGATCCTCCAGCCGCAGGTAGTTGGCCAGGACGCCGAGGATATGGGCAGGGTCATCGGACCAGCGGGGCATCCCGAGGTCGATCTCGGCCACCGCCCGGTGCCCGTAGCGGCGAAGGAACCCGGCGAGTCCTGACTGCAGGACGCCGGGCAGCTCGCGGGCGCGGTAGCGGCGGACCAGTTCCAGGAGCCCGGTGCCGGCAAATACCGCGGCGGATCCGGCGTCGGCCCGGATGTCGGCAGCGAGCCGCCAGAGGGCCAGGTCCATCTCCGTGGTCACGTTGTTGGGCAGACCGCGCAAAACTCCCTGCAGGTCCCCGGGGACGGCGCCGCGGCCCAGCAGCTTGCCGGCGGCCGCCAGCAGAGCGAAGCCGGCGGCGGGAAGGGGGACGATGTTCGGGACGACGGGGAAGAGCTCCCGGCCCAGGATGCGCTCGGCGTGCTCCAGCCGCTGCCCCGCCGTCGAGTCCGCCGGCACCGCGAGCGCCGACCGGAACCGCGCGCCGAACCTTTCCACGCGGCGCAGAGCCGCCTCCGGCCGGAACACCGCGCGCAGCAGCGTCTCCGGGACCCGGGCGCGGGCGGCCAGCGGGGCGATGTGTTTCACGATCCGCCACGGGGATCTGATGGTGACAGAGAAGCGCGGGTCCTCGAAGAGCCTGCGCAGCACCGCGGCCGACCGGGTCTCCATCACGTCGAACACCCGCGGGACTATGGCGCGTCCCGGTGAGCTGCGGACTACCGGGGTCAGGTCGACGAAGATGCGCTGGCCGGCCTGGACGAAGGGGGCCGGGCCCGCAGCCGGTACCGGGACGTCGAAACCCGCCGCCTTGGCGACGGAGGCGGCTATCAGCCGGAAGCCGGCCAGTCCCATCGGGGTCAGCGGGCGGGTGAGGCCCTGGGCCAGGCTGAAGCACAGGTAGACGCGCAGCCCGGCCCCGGACGGCGGCTGCACCGGGAGCGGGTACAGCGTGGTGATGGGGCGCGACTGGGTCAGCCATGCCTTGCCGGCGGCATCAATGGCCCATTCAAGATCCTGCGGCGAGCCGAAATGGACTTCCGCGCGGCGGCCGAGCCGTTCCAGCGCCGCGAGCTGGGCGTCGGCCAGGCACGGGGCGGAGCCGCCCGAGGGCTGTTCCACCCGCTCGGTTCCGCCGCCGGGCAGTGGCCGGATCGCCAGCGCCTTGCTGCCGGTCCGGCGCGCCAGGATACGTCCTGTGGCCCCGTCCACAACGAAATGGTCCGGGTTCACGGCACCGGAGACCACCGCCTCGCCAAGCCCGGGGCTGGCATCGATGACTGCCTCGTGCCGCCGTCCGGTCACCGGGTTCGCCGTGAAAAGCACACCGGCGACGGCGGCGTCCACCATCCGCTGGACCACAACAGCCAGCGCCACGGACGAGGGACTGATCCCGTGGCTGGCGCGGTAGCTCACTGCCCGGTCCGTCCAGAGCGAGGCCCAGCACCGGCGGACGGCGGCAAGGACCTCCTCGGCGCCGACCACGTTGAGATATGTGTCCTGCTGGCCCGCGAAACTTGCGAAGGCCAGGTCCTCGGCCGTCGCGGAGGACCGGACGGCAACCGGGACGTCCGCACCGAGGTCCCGGTAGGAAGCCCGGATGGCCTCGGCGATCCCGGCCGGGACACCGGCGTCCAGCGCCAGGCCGCGGGCCGTTGCGGCCAGACGGGCAAGCTCTGGAAGGTCGTCGGGGGCGGCCGCGGCGAGTTCCTGGTGGACCTGCTCCAGCCCCGCGGGCGCCATGGCCTGCCGGTAGGCGTGGGTGGTGACGCAGAAACCGGCCGGAACCGGCAGCCCGGCCCGCAGCAGCTCGCCCAGGTTGGCGGCCTTCCCGCCGGCCTCGGGGAGCATGTCCTTGCTGATCAGTTCCAGCCGCAGCACCAGCTCCTGCGCCGGTTCAGGGGCCGGCGTGCCCGGGCTGCGGGGGTGCTCCACCTGGCGGCCCTCCCTTCGGCCCGGAACGCTCTGTCAGCCGCCGAGCATGGGACCGAAGCTTGCCCTGTCAGCGAGCCGCGGGTCGTCCCGGTCCGGGACCACCATAACGGGGCCCTTGGCGTGGTGCAGGGTGCCGTCGGAGGTCGAGCCGAGCAGCATCCCGGCGAACCCGCCGCGGCCGCGCGTTCCGACCACCACGAGTTCCACGTGGCGGCTGGCCTCGACCAGGATGTCGACCGGGGAACCGTCCACGAGCTGGGTCTGCACCGTCAGGCGGGGGTAGTGGCTCTTGAGCCAGGCCACACCGGCGTCGAGCTGGACCTTGATGTCGGCGAAAAGGGCTTCGCGGTCCATCGGCGCGGGGACCCAGGCCAGCGATCCGCTGTACTGCGGCACGGCGCACACCACCCGCAGCGGCGCCGAGAACCGTTCGGCCTGGGCCGCGGCCTCCAGTACGGCCACCCGGGCCTGCTCGGAGCCGTCCACGCCGACAACCACGACGTTCTCGACGGGCTGGTGGCCGGACTTGGCCCGTTCGGCCAGGACGTGCTTGTCGTCGGTGGTTTCGCCGAGGCGGTCGGCGCAAATCAGCGGCACGGTGACCGTGGGGCATTTGGCATGGGCCGGGAGTGCACTGCTGACCGAGCCGAGGAGCCGGCCCACAAAGCCGCCACGGCCGCGGGTGCCGAAGACCAGGAGTTCGGCCGTTTCGGTCATTTCCAGCAGCACACCGGACGCGTCGCCGTTCTCGACGGAGGCGTCGACGTCGATGTTGTATCCGGCGACCTTGTCCAGGGCCTGCTTCAGGATGGCTTCCGCGCCTTCCCGGATCACCGAATCGTCCACCGTGGCGTAGCCGCCGTCGAGCCCTGACGCGGCAAAAATCGGAACGGAGTACGCGGTCACGATGTGCAGCGGACGCTGTCGCCGCTCAGCTTCCCGGGCCGCCCAGACGAGGGCGCACTGGCTGTGGTCCGAACCGTCGACACCCACCACGATCCCGCGCGGAGCGGACGGGCCGCCGCCTCCTGCCCGGTCCCGGTGCACCTGTCCTCGGCCCATGGGGTCCGCCTCCTCGCGATTCTTGCCTGATGTTGCGGCTATTCTGCCAGAGGTGCCGGTGCTCAGCGTCCTAATGCGTCGTTCACCGACCGTTGCGCCCGGGAATCTGTCCGCTGGAACCCTTGGTTTTCCCAACTATTCTCGGTTTATCGGCAACTGGCAAGCAGGCCTTCGGGCCCTGCGCTGCTACTCTCCGGCAAAGGTTTTACACAGTGTTAACACGGTGTCCGGACCGCCGGGAATCCCGGGTTTCCCGCTGTCCGGGGGGCGCAAAATTGCCGCCGATTCAGGGTCCGAACCAATGTCCGGCCGACCCTATCCACGGCAGGAAATGTTAGGTAGTCTACGAGGCGTTGCTGAACCGAGACTCGTGTTTCAGAACGCCGCTCCGCACCGGAGCCGGCGTCCGGACCGGGCCGACGTACGTGTCCGGGGTATGGCCCCGGACCTGGCACTATTCGAGAAGGGACCCTGCCGTGTTGAGCATGCCTGTGAATGGGGGCATTGAGCGGACCACCGCTGTAATCATCGGCACCGGCCTGTCGGGTCTGGCAGTTGCCAGCGAACTGCAGCGCCGCGGCGTGGATTCGATCATTGTGGACGGACTCGATCTGCTCGGAGCGGGCCACCCCGCCAACACGTCATCCCTGCAGCGTTGTGACGCCGCGGATGCCGCCACGCTCCGGGAACGCAACGAAATCCTGCGGCATCTGAGGAACTACGCAACGAGCCACAAACTCGACGTCCGCGCCAACATCCGGGCCCTGCAGCTGGACCACCTCGACGCCGGCGATCCCGATTTTCCCGCGCAGCAGTGGGCCGTCCGCACCCCGGGCGGAGTCCTGCTGGCGGACCATCTTGTGCTGACCCGCTGCGCCCACAGCCAGCTGCGCCGTATGCTCGCCGAGCTCGGCGTTGCCGCCGGGCAGAACTTCATGGCGGCCATGCACGCGCTGGGGATGTACCTTGTGGGCGTGGGCCAGCTCATCACCCCCACCCCCAAGGAAGTGCTGCGCCAGGCCAAGGTTGTAGGCAGCGCCATCTCCGCCAAGGTCCATCCGGGCGGCTTTCCGTCCGCGTTGTCCGGCGGCTTTGCGCTCGCCGCCCCCGCCTGAACGGCGCTGTTGCTGGGGCCTTAGCTGTCGCCGTCGCGGGGGTTGAGGCGGCGCTTGGCCATCACCGCCAGGGCAACCAGGATCCCCACGGCCGTCCCGACGAAGATCACCAGGCTCCAGGGGAACGGTTCGGATCCGCCGGCGGGGGCCGGCGTCGCCGTCGTGCCCGGCTGCGGTGTGGTCAGGGTGGGGACAGCAGGGGCCGCCGTCGCAGTGGACGCCGCTGCGGTGGCGGTGAACGTGAAGGTTCCCTCGATCGGGTGCCCATCGGAGCTGGCCACCCGCCACGCCACGGTGAACACCCCGGCCGGGGCGCCCGGCTTGAGCCGCTGCGAGGCGACGTTGTCCACGATCTCCACGCCGCCGTCGGCCCAGTTGCTTCCCGCGGCGTCCGTGACCAGGATCTGCGCCCCCAGCGCCAGTGGGTTGTTGGTGAACGTGATGGAGACCTTTTCCGGCGGCGCCGGCACGGTGGCGCCGGCGGCCGGGCTGGTGGACTCCACCTTGTCGTGGGCGGAGGCCGGGGCGGCGGCGCCGAGCAGGGCGGCGGCGAGGATCATGGCTCCGAGCAGGGCGCTCAGCAGCTGGCGGATCGGGCGCATGGGAAGGGTGCTCCTAGTGTTGTCTTGATTACAGACTAGGCGAAATTGCCGGGTGGGCTGATGCGCGGCCAATAGGATGCAAGTACCCACCCACGTCTCCCGGAGGACTAATGCTCAAGCAGGGCTCTGCACTCGACCGGTATTTTAAGATTTCCGAGCGGGGGTCGAACTTTTCGCGCGAGATCCGTGGAGGCTTCGCCACGTTCTTCGCCATGAGCTACATCGTGGTCCTGAATCCGCTGATCCTCTCCGGTCCCGATTCCTCCGGCGCCACCCTCGGTTTCCCCGCCGTTGCCGCCGTCACCGCCTTTGTGGCCGGCGTCCTGACCATCCTCATGGGCGCGTGGGCCAAGCACCCGTTTGCGATGGCAACCGGCCTGGGCGTCAACGCCTTCGTCGCCGTCACGGTGGCCACCAACCCCGGCCTGACGTGGCCGGACATGATGGGCCTGGTGATGCTCTCCGGCACCACCATGCTGATCCTGGTCCTCACCGGATTTCGGACTGCCGTGTTCAAGGCCGTCCCGGAAGGCCTGAAAACCGCGATCGTGGTCGGCATCGGCCTGTTCATCGCGCTGATCGGGCTCGTCAATGCAGGCTTCGTGCGCCGCATCCCGGACGTCGCGGGCACCACGGTTCCGGTGGGCCTGGGCTTCGACGGCAAGCTCCTGGGCTGGCCGACCCTCGTTTTCGTTTTCGGCCTGATCCTGACCATCGCCCTGGTGGTCCGCAAGGTCAAGGGCGCGATCCTGATCGGCATTGTCACCTCGACCATCCTGGCCGTGATCCTGGAATTCACCCTGCACATCGGCCCGAGCTTTGACGGCAAGAACTACAACCCGCAGGGCTGGTCCCTCGTGGCGCCGACGTTCTCCGAGTGGGCTGCCCCGGACCTGTCCCTGATCGGCAAGGCCAACCCACTGGGCGCGTTCGAGCACCTCGGCTTCGTCGCGGCGACGCTGCTGGCGTTCGTGATCCTGCTGAGCATCTTCTTCGACGCCATGGGCACCATGGTGGGCCTGGCCACCGAGGCCGGCACCATCGACAAGGACGGCAACATCCCCAACGTTGACCGCGTGCTGCAGGTGGACGCCCTCGGCGCGATCATCGGCGGCGGCGCCTCCGTCTCCTCCAACCAGATCTACGTCGAATCCGGCGCCGGCATCGGTGAGGGCGCCCGCACGGGGCTGGCCTCAATCGTCACGGGCCTGCTGTTCCTCGTCGCCATGTTCTTCACCCCGCTGATCAACCTCGTGCCGTTCGAGGCAGTGGCCCCGGCGCTCGTCGTCGTCGGCTTCATGATGGTCGCGCAGGTCGGCAAGATCGACTGGCAGGACTGGGGCATCGCGATTCCGGCGTTCCTGACCTTCACGCTGATGCCGTTCACCTACTCGATCGCCAACGGCCTGGGCGCCGGCTTCATCGCCTTTGTCCTGATCCGCACCTTCGAGGGCCGCGCGCGCGAGGTGCACCCGCTGATGTGGGCCGTCGCGGCCGCGTTCCTGCTGTTCTTCGCCATCGGCCCGATCGAAGCAGCAATCGGGATGCACTAACCCTCCTCGTCCCCTTTTCGCCGAGATGGCATGTCGCGGCAGTGTTTCGACAAACATTGCCGTGAGGTGCCATCTCGGCGGCGTCTAAGCCCGGTTTCCGGGATTCCGGACAGCCTGACGGCGGCGCTGCTGGTTTTCCGGCCCGGGCTGCGGTGAGCTAGGGGCATGGATTCCCCCGCGCTCTCCGTTGATGTCCCGCCCCAGCCCTGGACCGGCCGGTTCGACGGCGATGGCACCGAGCACCGGCGCTGGTGGCAGGCTGTATCCCCGTACCGCCCCCGCACCGCTCTGCCGGCGGCCGGCCCCCGCCCCGCCGTCATCCTCGGCTTCGGCAGCGACGCCGGAGTGCGGCGCAACAAGGGCCGCACGGGCGCCGCCGCCGCGCCCGCCGCCATCCGGAGCGCGCTCGGCCCGCTCGCCTTCCATTTGTCCCGGAACGTGCACGACGCCGGCGACGTCACCGTGGCCGGGGACGCGCTGGAGCCCGGGCAGGCCCGTGCGGGACTGGCCGTCACCAGGCTGATCGACGCCGGCCGGCTTCCGGTGGTGCTGGGCGGCGGGCACGAGACCGCCTTTGCCAGCTACCTGGGCGTGGCCGGATCGGCGGCGGTCCGGGAGGGCCTACGGGTGGGAGTGTTGAACCTCGATGCCCACTTCGACCTCCGCGATGAGCCCGTGCCCAGCTCCGGCACCCCGTTCCTGCAGATGGCCCGGGCGGAAGCGGCCGCGGGCCGCGAACTGCAGTACGCCGTCGTCGGGATTTCCGAGCCGAACAACACCCGGGCCCTGTTCCGCACGGCCGGGGACCTCGGGGTGGACTACCTTCTGGATGAGGACTGCTCGGCGGAAGCTGCGCACGCCTTTGTGGCGGCCTTCCTGGCGCGGGTGGACGCGCTGTACCTGACCATCGACCTGGACGTGCTGCCGGCCGGGGTGGCCCCGGGGGTGAGCGCGCCGGCGGCTTTCGGTGTGCCGCTGCCGGTGATCAGCGCCGTCTGCCGCCAGGTGGCGGCGAGCGGGAAACTCCTGCACCTGGACATTGCCGAGCTGAACCCGTCGTTCGACATCGACGGCCGGACCGCCAGGGTGGCCGCCCGGTTGATCACGACGCTGCTGGCGTAGGCGCTTCCAAGCCGCGGCTGCTGGATTGGCCCGGTTTCCCGCGCCAGTGCCGCACATCAGCGGCCAATCCCGGCCGCGCCGGGCCCAAAACCGGGCCAGTCCGGCCAGGCCCGGCCGATGCCGCGCCGCGAATTGCGCCCGGAACGCAGAAAGTCCCCGCCGTAGCGGGGACTTTCTGGTTGCGGCTAGCTGCGGCGCACCTGGACGCCATCGGACTTCAGGAAAAGCTGCGTCTCGGACGGCCCGGCCGGGACCAGCCAGAGGACGTTACCGCTCACCGATATTTCTTCGACTTCTCCGGCCGCCAAAACCTGAGCGTGCTTGAGGATTTCGACCTGGTCTCCGGCCTTAAGGCTCCGCCAATCGGAAACCGTGGTTGCGGATGCCAGGCGTCTGGACATAACTGTCCCGCGTGCTTTCATTTGAACTTCTACCCCTTTGTATATGTTCTTCGTCACAACTTCATTGGTGCGACTCTCAATTAGTACTACAGTTCCCGGGCCCCCGCTGGCCGTGTTGCAGAGTATTTCGGGGGCACCGGGAAATGTGTATTTTATTTTTTTCTCAGGCGAGATTCCCCACGGCCGATTCGGCCGCGGCGCGGATTTTGCCCGAGGCGACCAGCAGGTCCGCCGCCTCAAGTTCCGGCGACAGGAACCGGTCGGTCCCCGGGCCGTCGACGACCTCGCGCAACGTTGCGATCACGGCGGTACCGGCAGGGCCCGGCGTGAGCGCCCCGTCGGAGAGCTGGGTCCGGATGTCGAGTGCCCGGGCCGAGGTCACAAGTTCGATCGCCAGGACGCGGCGCAGGTTCTCGACCGCGCGGCGGAGCTTGCGGGCCGCGAGCCAGCCCAAGGACACGAGGTCCTCCAGCATCGCCGAGCTAGGGATCGAGTCCACCGACGCCGGGACAGCCAGCCGCTTGTTGTCCGACACCAGACCGGCCTGCGTGTACTGGGCAATCATGAGGCCCGAGTCGACGCCGGGATCCGCGGCCAGGAAGGCCGGCAGCCCGTGCGAGCGCGCCGGGTCCAGCATCCGGTCGGTCCGGCGCTCGGCGATGGAGCTCAGGTCCGCGACGGCGATCGCCAGGAAGTCCAGCACGTACCCGACCGGGGCGCCGTGGAAGTTGCCGTTGGAGCTGACCCGGCCATCGGGCAGGACCACCGGGTTGTCGATCGCGGCGGCCAGTTCGCGGGAGGCGACCATGGCGGCGTGGTCCACGGTGTCGCGGACGGCGCCGGCCACCTGGGGTGCGCAGCGCAGCGAGTAGGCGTCCTGGACCTTGGTGTCGTTGACACGGTGCGAGGCGACAATCGGGGAGTTGGAGAGCACCCGCAGCATGTTGTCTGCGGAGGAGGCCTGGCCCGGGTGCGGCCGCAGCGCGGCGTGAAGTTCGGGCAGGAACACCTGGTCGGTGCCGAGCAGCGCCTCGACGCTAAGCGCGGCGGTGATGTCCGCCGTCGTGAGCAGTTGACGGAGGTCCGCGATGGCCATCAGGAGCATGCCCAGCATTCCCTCGGTGCCGTTGACAAGGGCCAGGCC
>JBKKDK010000230.1:0-12260 GCA_046708245.1 Arthrobacter sp. | reverse complement strand
TTCCCGGCGCTTTTACCCCCCCCCGCCCGCCGGGGTGTGGGCCGCCGACGCGGGTACCCGGGGGTCGGCGGGGATCACGAGTGTGCCGTACTCAGGCAGGCGGGAGAGCCGGGCCGGGGTGCGCGGCGGCTGGGATCGCATGGCCTTGTAGTGCGCGATGGCGCGGGGAACCACGCAGCCGATCAGCGAAACGAACAGCAGGATGTAGATGGCGGAGAACCATGCCGAGGAGTAGACGTCGTACAGCTGGAGCGCGTCCAGGACCCTGCCGTAGTCCGGGTGGTCCTTGATGTACTGCGTGACGATGGACGGGTTGGCGGGCCGCTGCGGGAACAGCGAGCCGGGCACCGCGGCGACCGCGAGCATCAGCAGCAGGAACAACGCCGTGCGCATGCTGGTCAGCTGGGTCCAGGCCCAGCGGAGCATGCCCAGCGGGCCGAGGACCGGGAGGACCGCCTCCGCCTTGGCCGCGGTGACAGCACCGGGCTTGGCGGCCGGAGCCGGCTTGCCGTCCGGGGTGTTGCCGGGGGCCGGGGACTTCTTCTCTAGGTTCACTCGCTCGCTCATCAGATCGGCAATTTCACATCGGTTTGGAACCAGTACTGCAACCCGGACACCCAGGTCCCCCACACGCCGCTTGCCATCAGCAGGCCCAGCACTATCAGGATGGCGCCGCCGGTGCGCTGGATGGCGAGCCGGTGCCTGCGGAAGAAGGACATCACGCCGATGCCGCGGCGCACGGCCAGGGCGATCAGCAGGAACGGAATGCCCAGCCCCAGGCTGTACACGAAGGCCAGGAAGGCCCCTTTGGCGGCGGAGGATCCGCCGGACAGGCTCAGGAGCTGCACGGCGGAATAGGTGGGCCCGATGCACGGCGCCCAGCCCAGCCCGAAGGTGATGCCGAGCAGCGGCGCACCCCACAGCCCGGCCGGCGGCTTGGCATGGATCTTGGCGTCGCGCTGGAGCCAGCCGAAGCCGCCCATGAACACGACGCCCATAACGATCACCAGGAGGCCGAGCAGCTGGGTGATCCATTTGTTCTGCGCACCGGTGATCAACGTCCCCAGCTGGCCGAACGCGCCGCCGAGCAGCACAAAGATCACCGAGAAGCCGAGCACAAACAGCCCGATCCCGGCCAGCATGCGGCCGCGCTTCTGCCGCTCGAGGTCGACGCCGGTCAGCCCGGTGACGTAGCCCAGGTAGCCCGGGACGAGGGGCAGGACACACGGCGACAGGAAGGAGACGAATCCGGCGAGCAGCGCCACGGGGATGGCGAGCAGGAGCGAACCGTTCAGGATGGCTTCGGCGAAGGGGCTGTTCACGGGTGGTGGCCGTCCGCTACTCGGCCACGGCGGCGGCAATGAGGGACTTGAGGGTGCCCTTCTGGATTTCGCCGAGGACGCGCGAGGCCACCCGGCCCTGCTTGTCGAGCACCAGGGTGGTGGGGACCGCCCCGGGCGGGACGAGGCCGGAGACGGCCAGCAGCACCCCGCCGTCCTTGTCGTTGAAGCTCGGGTAGGTGAGGTTGAACGTCTTGTCGAACGCCTCTGCGGTGGCTTTCTCGTCCCGCAGGTTCACACCGTAGAACTGCACACCCTGGGTCTTGAACTCCTGGTGCAGGGCTTCCAGCGAGGGCGCTTCCACCCGGCAAGGGGCGCATGCGGCGAACCAGAAGTTGAGCACGGTGACCTTGCCCTGGAAGTCCGCGGCAGTTACGGCCGTCCCGTCGAACAGCGTGCCGCTGACGGCGATCGGGTTCTTGCGGTCCGCGACGGCGAACTCGGTCACCGACCCGTCGCCGGCGACGTAGTTCTTGTTGTCGCCCGCCTTCGCCTGCTTGGCGAGCGCGTCCTCCTGGGCGCAGCCGGAGAGCCCGAGAACGACGGCGAGCGCCGCGCCGCCCGCTGTCAGCACGCTCCGGCGCGACAAAGGCGATCCGGACACCGGGGAACCGGGACCTGTCATGCTCAGGCTCCCGGGGTGCTGGACGCACCGGGAAGGAGGACGGCAGCGGGCTCGCCGTAGTCAACGCGCACAAGGGCGCCGTCGCCGTCGAACACGAGGGACGTGACCGAGGTGAGCGTGCATTCGCGCTTCCGCGGATCATGCCAGAGCGGTTTGCCTTCGGCGCTGAGCCGGGTGGCCCAGATGGGCAGCTGGTGGCTCACGAGGATGGCTTCGGCGCCGTCGCCGCCGAGTTCAACGGCCCGCAGCCGCGCGTCCTGGACGGCGGCGAAAACCCGGGCGGCCTGCTCCGTGTACGGCTCCCCCCAGGACGGCCGGAAGGGGTTGCGCAGCATCGGCCAGTGCCGGGGTTTGAAGAGTTCCGCCTTGGTGACGTGAAGCCCCTCGAAGTAGTTGGCGGCCTCAATGATCCGTTCCTCGGTGGTGATCTCGAGGTGCAGCGCTTCGGCGATGGGCTGCGCTGTTTCCTGCGCCCGGGTCAGCGGCGACGCCGCGAGGTGGACGATCTTCGCCCCCTGCGCGGACCGCGCGCTGAAGTGCTCCGCAAGCATCCGCGCCATCTCCCGGCCGAGCTCGGAGAGGTGGAACTCCGGCAGCCTGCCGTACAGGACGCCGTCGGGATTGTGGACCTCGCCGTGGCGAAGCAAATGAACAGTGGCTTGGGGCATGTGTACCAGTTTCTCAAAGATGTCGGGCGATTCGAAATCTTCTACAAGAAGTAGAACTGAAGAGTTTTTGGAAATCTTCCCCTTCCCCGGAATAAAAGATGCAAATGCATGTTTATACTGGGTGAAGCAGTTAGTTGAGACTTCAACAAATGAGCTTCAACTGACGATCAGACCAACCGCACGACCCCACCCGACTCAAGGAGAAACACCATGGCTCTTCCCGCCAACGTCACCACCGGCACCTGGACGCTCGACAACTCCCACAGCGAGATTGCCTTCACCGTCCGCCACGCAGGCATCAGCAAGGTCCGCGGCCAGTTCACGGACGCCGAGGCCACCCTCGACCTCGCGGAGAGCGTCGCCGACTCCAAGGTGAACGCAACCATCAAGACCGCCAGCTTCGATTCCGGCGACGTCAACCGCGACGGCCACGTCCGCGGCGAAGACTTCTTCGACGTCGAGAACTTCCCGGAGATCTCCTTCGTCTCCAACGCCATCGTCCCCAAGGGCGACGCCTACGAACTGCAGGGCGAGCTCACCATCAAGGGCGTCACCCGCCCGGTGGCCCTCGAGACCGAGTTCAACGGTGTAGCCGTGGACCCCTTCGGCAACACCCGCGCCGGCCTTTCCGCTGAGACCACCATCAGCCGCAAGGACTTCGGCCTCACCTGGAACGCTGTGCTGGAAGCCGGCGGCGTGCTGGTCAGCGACAGGGTTGCCGTCAACCTCGAACTGGCCTTTATCGCTCCCGCGGCCTAGCCCAGGCCTGCAGCCCGCCCCGCTTCGTCCTTGCGATGAAGCGGGGTGCGGTGTTTAAGCGACGGAAGCCGGGGCGCCGGCTTCGCCGGCCGCGGGCCCGTCCGTCCACGGAGTTCCGACCGGTCCGGGCAGGCTGAAATTCCCTAGATAACGGGAGTTTCGCGGTCTACAGTGAGACCCATGAGCAACCCCAACGAGGTTCCCCCGCCGCAGCAGCCGGAAGCCCAGCCGCCGAAGCCCGGCAATGATCCGCCCGCAGGTGCCGAACCGCCCCGGGTCAGTCCGCCGGCTCCGGAGGGGCACGGGCCCCCGTCCGGCTACCAGCCGCCGCCGGGGTACCAGCCGCCGGGACAGCCCGCTGCCCCGGGCGGGTTCCGCTTCGAGATGCCTTCAGACCGGCCGAGGAACTTCAGCGACGCCCTGCCGCAGGGCGGCTTCGCCGGCATGTTCAACTCCACCGGAATGCCCACCGAGCTGAAGGTGTCCTACTGGATCTGGCTGATCGGTGGCCTGCTTGGCCTGCTGGGCGGCGTGATCGGCCTGTTCGGGTCCTTCGTCCTGCTGGCCGTTGTGCCGGGCATCGGCGTCCTGGTGCTGCTGCTGGTGCTCGTGGCCCTGGCTCTGGCCGCGGCGCAGATCATCCTGGCCATGAAGATGAAGGAGGGCAGGGAGTGGGCCCGGTTCGCCCTGACGATCGTCGCCGGAATATCCCTGCTCCTGGCCGTAATCGGCGCCGGCGCCGCGGACGGCCGCAGTGGCAGCGGATGGCCCGGCTTCATCATCAGCCTCGCGGCCACGGTTTTGATGTGGCTGCCGAATTCACAGGCGTGGTTTGCGTCGATGCGGGGCCGCGCCTGACGCGCTGACCGGCAACAGCCCACAGCTGGAGGCCGCCACGGGAGACCGGCCCCGGGGCGGCCTCATCGGCGTCCGGACCCCGCGTCCGGAATCGGGTGAGAATACCTCGCCGGAATGATCCCCACGGCGGCCGGCCCGCTGTACGGTGGAACTAAATCACGCTGGGGGCAGGGTAGCAACACTGGTCCCGGTAGCCGATCCCGACCGACATACAAAGGACCTGCCATGAGTAATCCTCCCGTCCCGCCGGCTAACCCGGACGGCCCCGTCCCCGGCGATCAGCCCAAGCCGCAATACGGCCAGCAGACACCGCCCGCCCCGCAATACGGCCAGCAGGCACCCCAGTACGGCCAGCAGACACCGCCCGTCCCGCAATACGGCCAGCAGACACCGCCCGCCCCGCAGTACGGCCAGCAGACACACCAGTACGGCCAGCAGACGCCGCCCCTCCCGCAGTACGGCCAGCAGGCGCCGCAGTACGGGGCGCCGCAGTACGGCCAGCAGGCACCCCAGTACGGCCAGTCCCCCTACGCCCAGTACCCCGCCGGGCAGCAGCAGGCCCCGGGCGGCGTACCCAAGCTCGTCAATATCGCGTTCTGGCTCATCGTCGCCTCCGGCGTGGTCTGGCTGATCTCGCTTCTACTGGCCGTCTTCACGCTGGACACGCCGGCGGTGCGGAGCATGTTCGAGGAGCAGATGGCGGCAAGCGGCGCGGAGATCGACTTCGCCGAAATCAAGCCCTTCCTTGTCGGCACCATCGTCGCCTTCGCCCTGATCAGCGCCGGGCTGTACGCCTTGGTCGCGCTCAACGTCCGCAAGGGGAAGAACTGGGCCCGCATCCTGGGCACGGTCTTCGCCGCGCTGTCGGTCTTCAGCCTCTTCCCGCTGAGCATCGGCACCCTTGCGGTGCTCGCCGGCATTGCGGCCATTGTGATGCTGTACCTGCCCTCGACATCGCCGTACTTCAGCAAGCAGCAGCCGTTCGCCAACCCCTACGGACAGCCGGGCGGCACGTTCCGGAACTAGTGCGGCAGGCTTCAGCGCCCAGGGCGCGGGAACCGGGAGGTCTGGCTGACGCTAGTCGGCCTCCTCCGGATCCTGCGCCCTTTGTGCGTGATAGGCCAGGATCTGGAGCTCGGTAGCCATATCCACTTTACGGAGGTTGACCCCGGGCGGAACCTGCAGCATCACCGGCGCGAAGCTGAGGATGCTCCGCACACCGGCGGCGATGACTCTGTCGCACACGCTCTGCGCCACGGCGGCCGGAAGCGCCAGGACCACCATGTTGGCGCCGGTCCGTTGCAAAACCGGCTCGAGGTCGGCCGCGTCGCTGACGCGCAGCCATCCCACCTCGCTGCCCACCACCATCTGGTCGGCATCGAAAATCGCCACAATATCGAATCCGCGGGATTCGAAACCGCCGTACCGGGCAAGTGCCTTGCCCAGGTTGCCAGCACCGACGATCGCGACCTTCCAGTCGTGCGTCAATCCCAGGGCGGCGGCAATGTTCCGGTTCAGGTACTGCACCTCGTAGCCCACGCCGCGCGTGCCGTAGGACCCCACATAGGACAGGTCCTTGCGCAGGGTCGACGGACTGACGCCGGACGCCTCGGCCAGGGATTCGGACGAGACCCGGTCCACGCCGTCGGCCAGCAGAGTGGTGAGGGCGCGCAGGTAAATCGTCAGCCGGGCCACGGCCGCGGGCGGGATCTGTTTGGCGGCCGTCCCGGCTGCCCCGGGCACAGCCTCGGGGAATGAGTCCAGCGAAGTCACTATCTGCTCCATTGCGTCGCGTTGTGCTCCCACTCTAAAGCCCCTGCAGTTCAGCCAACAAAGCAGTCACCTCAGGGGCGCGTCTCCAGCGCCCGCCGCAGGGTCCGGGCCAGGCGGGCTTCATCGATCTTCCAGAAATCCCGCTGGACGCCGTCAACCAGCACCACGGGGATCTCCTCCGCGAAGCGCTCACGCAATGCCGCGTCATCGTCCACCGACTGCTCCGTCCAGCCGATCCCGAGGGCGGCCGTGACGCGCCCGACGGCGGCACGCGCCTCGGCGCAAAGGTGGCAGTCAGCTTTCGTGATCAGGACGACAGCGGGGAGGGGCGCGGGTGTGGGCATGGTTCCACGGTAGCCCGGCGGCCCGTCCGGCGTCGACGCGTGGCGCTCGCGGCGCTCGCGGCGCTCGCTGCGCCCCGGAAGCCCCGCGCGCCGCAACCTTTCCGGCATTGACTAGACTCGAGGCATGCCCGAGGAGAAGTACGTCGCTGTGGTCACGCAGCCGGTTGCAGCACCGCAGCACGGCGAAGCCGCCTTTTTCGACGTCGACAACACCCTCATGAAGGGCGCCAGCCTCTTCCACGTGGCCCGCAAGATGCACCAGCGCGGCGCGTTCACCATTGCGCAGGCTGCCGGATTCGCCTGGAAGCAGTTCATGTTCGTGCTGCGCGGCGAAAACATGGACGACGTGCACGCTGTCCGCGACTCCGCCCTGACGCTGGCATCCGGCTTTACGGTTGAGGATGTCGAAGCGCTCGGCGAAGAAGTCTACGACGAGATGATCGAATCCCGGATCTGGCCGGGGGCCAAGGCCCTGGCCGAGCAGCACCTCCGGGTGGGCCGCAGGGTCTGGCTCGTGACGGCGACGCCGATCGAGGTCGCCACGGTGATCGCCACCCGGCTCGGCCTCACCGGTGCCCTAGGCACGGTAGGCGAGATCCTGGACGGCTCCTACACGGGCCGCCTGGTGGGCGACATCCTGCACGGACCGGCCAAGGCGCTGGCAGTGCAGGAGATCGCCCGGGCTGAGGGCCTGGACCTCACCCGGTGCTGGGCCTACAGCGATTCCCACAATGACATCCCGCTGCTGAGCATGGTGGGCCACCCCGTGGCCATCAACCCCGACGCCCGGCTGCGGCGCCACGCCCGCGATAACAACTGGCCGGTCTATGATTTCCGCTCCGGGCGCCGCGCCGCCACGCTAGGCCTCAAAGCAGCCACCGTTGGAGGGGCCATCTACGGCCTCTGGCGGGGATTCTCCCGCTTCCGCGGCCCCACCCTCTGACCACCCGGACGGTCCGCCCGCCGCAGCGCGCGCCCCCGGGGCCGCCGCAGCGCACGCCCCAATGAATCAAACACCAAAGAACCAAACACCAAAGAAAATGCCCGCTGCCTGGAAGGCAACGGGCATTTCACGCAGTGCGAAGTATTGCTACTTCTTATTGCGGCGCTGGTGGCGCGTCTTGCGAAGCAGCTTGCGGTGCTTCTTCTTGGCCATACGCTTGCGACGCTTCTTAATAACTGAACCCACGAAAGTTCCTTACCGGCTAGATGTAGTACCTGCCGGTTGGTAAGGGTCCGCGGGCTAAGCAGCAGACTGTACAACTGACAGGTTCTTACAATGACGTAAAACGTTCCTTAACAGGGTACCGCCTCTCGGGGGCACACCACGACCGCGGCCCCGGGACGGCGCCCGCGGGGCCGGGCATCCGGTTCATCGAATCTCAGGCAGTTTCCGTGTGTCCGTCCACAACGGCGCCTTTGAGATACTGCTCCACGGCATTTTCGGGCACCCGGTATGAGCGGCCGAAGCGGACCGCGGGCATCTCGCCGGAGTGAACGAGACGGTACACGGTCATTTTGGATACACGCATCAGTTCCGCGACTTCGGCCACGGTCAAGAAGCGTGCGTTGGAGAAGTTTGCCTCCGGAGACATCTCTATTTCCTCTTACTCATGCGAAACGGCAGCCCATCTGAAATGACATGGCGGTGTGCCGATGCTGAGCCATCTAACAACCATGTGTTAGTAACTCTAGGGGCTCGTGGTGCCAATGTGAAAGGTTTCGCAGGATTCCCTGTGGACTTTCCGCAGGAAACGGCAAAGATTGCGCGCCCTAACTCCTGGTGCGGCGGACCCGGGCGGATGCAGCCAGCTGCCCGAGGACCGATACCGTCACGTCCCAGTCCATGCAGGCATCCGTGACACTCTGGCCGTAGGCCAGCCGGTCGGTCCCGGCCGCGTGCGCCGCGACGTCAAGGGTCTGCGCCCCGCCGACGAGGATGCTCTCCAGCATGACGCCGGCGACGGCGCCTGCCGAGGCTCCGCCGTTCTCCAGCTGGGCGCCGATCTCCAGGGCCACCTCGGCCTGGCGGTGGTGGTTCTTGCCGCTGTTCGCGTGGCTGGCGTCCACGATCAGCCGCGGGTTCAGCTCCCGCGCGGACAGCGCGGCGGAGGCGGACTCGACGTCGGCGGCCGAGTAGTTGGGGCCCCGGCGCCCGCCGCGGAGGATGATGTGGGCGTCCGCGTTCCCGGCGGTGGAGACGAGCGCTGCCCGGCCCTCGCCGTCGATCCCAAGGAACGCCTGGGCCGCACCGGCGGCGCTGCACGCATCGAGGGCGACCTGGAGGTCGCCGTCGGTCCCGTTCTTGAAACCGATCGGCATGGACAGCCCCGAGGCCAGCTGGCGGTGGATCTGACTTTCGGTGGTGCGCGCGCCGATGGCTCCCCAGGAGACCAGGTCCGCCACGTACTGCGGGCTGATCGGCTCGAGGAATTCGGTGGCCGTGGGCAGCCCGAGCGCGGTGACCTGCTGCAGGAACCGGCGGGCGGCGCGGAGCCCGGCGGCAATGTCGTGGCTGCCATCGAGCCGGGGATCGTTGATCAGGCCCTTCCAGCCCACCGTGGTGCGCGGCTTTTCGAAGTAGGTCCGCATCACCACAAGCAGGTCTTCGCGGTGCTTCTCGGCCTGGCTGACCAGCCGGCGGGCGTATTCCAGCCCGGCCTTGGGGTCATGGATGGAGCACGGTCCGACGATCACCAGCAGCCGGTCATCGACGCCGTCCAGGATGGCCCGGACCTCGTCCCGGCCGCGGCCGACGACGCCGGCGGTCCGCGTGTCCAGCGGCAATTCCGCCATCACGTCCTGCGGGGAAGGCAGCGGGGTGAACTCGCTGACGCGGAGATTGGAGGTGGCCTGGCGGGAGTCGCGGGCTGCTTCGATGCTCATGTTCGGGTCCTGTTCCGGGATGCGGAGCGGGCCCTGGTCAGAACCCGCCGAGAAATGGCGAAGGGCAGAGAATGATCTCTGCCCTGTTGGCTCTGAAGGAAAGTTGGATGCGTGTCAGTTCGACGCGGGCCCCTCCAGAGCCAACGAAAAATACGCATACCAACGGTTTGTCATAACCCCGACCATAGCCCGGCGCCCGTTCCGCGGCAAAACCCGGGCGTAACATTTCAGGCGCCGCCGGCAGGCCGGGCACCGGCGCCCAGCCAGGCTTCCGCGTAGTAGCCCTCGATATGGTCCGCCACCAGCTGCCCCGCGCGGCCGCCGTCGTGGACGCCGATGGCCGCCAGGATGCCCCGGTGTTCCGTCCGGAGCCGGGCCGCGGTGGCGTTCCAGTCCGGCAGGTTTCCGGTCAGCCGGCCCGCGTAGTCCTGGATGGCTTCGCGCAGGGAGCCCATCATGGCGCTGACCACGGCGTTGCCTGCGGCGTCGGCGAGCGCAAGGTGGAAGCGCACGTCCAGTTCAAGGAACTCCTCGGTGTCCTCGCAGCTGTCCATCTGTTCGAGCAGCCGGGCCGCTGCGGCGAGGGCCGGCGACTCCGGGCGCGCCCGGGAGGCTGCCCAGGATTCCAGCAGCACGCGGGTCTCCACAATGTCCTTGACGGGCAGGTGTGAGGTGGCGACGTGCAGCCGGAGCGCCGAGCCCAGGGCGGCCGTGGGGTCGGCAATCACCACGGTGCCGGCATCGGGTCCGGAGCCGACGCCGGCCCGGAGCACACCCATGGCCTCCAGGACCCGGATGGCTTCGCGGACGGAGGTGCGGGAGACCTGGAGCTGCTCGGCGAGCGACCGCTCCGCCGGCAGCCGTCCGCCCAAGGCCAGCTGGCCGGTGGAGAGCTGGCCTTCGATCCACTTCAGGACAAGCTGGTGGGTGCGCATCTCCCCATCGTACTTGATGTGGTCCAACCACACCCCTAGACTGTGGTTGGACCACATACCTGGCGGGATGCCGCCAGGCCCCCGAACACCCCACGAGACCTGCCCGGAGGCAGCCATGACGCAGACGATCGAGCCCGGCAACCCCGAGGCGCCCACCACTCCCGCAGCCACGGCGCCGGCCGGGCGGACGGCCGGCGCCGCGGCCGGGGTTGTTCCGGCTGCGCTGAAGCGGCGTGTTCCGAGGTACTCGGATCTCGCGCCGCTGATGCAGTTCAAGAAACCGGAGTTCAGCAGGGAAGCCAGGCTCCGCAGGGCCAGCACCATCTGGGACCTCCGCGACATCGCCAAGCGGCGCACCCCGCAGGCGCCGTTCGACTACACCGACGGCGCGGCTGAAGCCGAGATCACACTGCGCCGTGCCCGCCAGGCGTTCCTCGACATCGAGTTCCGGCCCGGCGTCCTGCGCGATGTCTCCAAGGTGGATCTCGGCACGGAGATCCTGGGCAAACCGTCTCGGCTGCCGGTGGGGATCGCCCCCACCGGCTTTACCCGGATGATGCAGTCCGAGGGCGAGTACGCCGGGTCCCAGGCGGCCGCGGCCGCCGGCATCCCCTACACGCTCTCCACGATGGGCACGGCGTCCATCGAGGACGTGGCGGCTGCCGCCCCGGACGGCCGCAACTGGTTCCAGCTCTACCTCTGGACGGACCGGGACCGTTCGCTGGAGCTCATCGAACGCGCGGCAAGGGCCGGCAACGACACCCTGATGGTCACCGTGGACACCGCCGTCGCCGGCGCCCGCCTCCGCGATGTCCGCAACGGCATGACCATCCCGCCTGCCCTGACGCTCAAGACCGTGCTGGACGCGTCCTACCGGCCGGCCTGGTGGTTCAACTTCCTCACCCACGAACCGCTGACCTTCGCCTCGCTCTCGCGCTACACCGGAACGGTGGCGGATCTGATCAACTCCATGTTCGACCCGACGCTGACGTTCGAGGACCTCGACTGGCTGCGCGCGACGTGGAAGGGCAAGCTCGTGGTCAAGGGCATCCAGACCGTCGAGGACGCCCGCAAGGTGGTGGACCACGGGGCGGACGGCATTATTTTGTCCAACCACGGCGGACGCCAGCTGGACCGCGCACCCATCCCGTTCCACCTGCTGCCCGAGGTCACCGCGGCCTTGCAGGCGGACCACAGCGACGCCGCGGTCATCCTGGACACCGGGATCATGAGCGGTGGGGACATCATTGCGGCGCTGGCCCTTGGCGCCGACTTCACCCTGATCGGCCGGGCCTATCTCTACGGGCTGATGGCCGGCGGCCGGGCCGGCGTGGACCGGGCCATCCAGATCCTGGAGAAGGACATGGTCCGCACCATGGCCCTGCTGGGCGTAAGCCGGATCTCCGACCTGAACCCGGACCACGTCCGGCTGCTCGGCAAACAACCCGCGAACTAACAGTTCCCGGCGGAGAGTCAGCGCTTCCGGCCGAACTTTGGCAGGCTGGCCAGCAGGTCAGCGGCCTTTGTGGCGGCGCGCCCGACCGAGCGGCCGATCTGCTGCGGCATTTTGTCCTCGCCGGCCGTTCCGACGGGGAGCACGACGGCGGGACTCAGCGGGCTGCCCGCCGTGCGGCCCGCCAGTGCGGCGGCGGCCGGCTGCGGCGAGGCCGGGACGGCCGCGGACGCCAGGCTGTCCGGGGCTACCTGCAGGCGGGTATCGGAGGGCGCCGGCGGGGCCTCCGGCGCTGCGGTTGCCGGGGCGCCGACGTCGAACGTCTCCAGCCAGCTGGCGACGCCGGCCAGCGGCTTCGTGTTCAGCGCGTAGTAACGCTTCTGGCCCTGGGCGCGCATGCTCACGAGGTCGGCCTCGCGGAGCACTTTGAGATGTTTGGAAATGGTGGGCTGGCTTGCCTCGAGCTCCTGGACCAGCTCCCCCACTGCTTTGTCCCCCTTGCGGAGGGCCACCAGAATGTCACGCCGGGTTGCCTCAGCAATGACGGCAAATACGTCGTCTGTCACCATGCCCTCCACACTAGCGACATATACGCCGGATGGCATCAACTATTTCCTCG
>JBKKDK010000229.1:0-14021 GCA_046708245.1 Arthrobacter sp. | reverse complement strand
GCCACAATGCGGGCGTTGTCCGGCAGCAGCCCCAGGATGGAGAACGCTGTCTGCGACTTGCCCGAACCGGATTCACCCACAATGCACAGAATTTCGACGCGGTCCACGTGGAAGGAGACGTCGTCCACTACCTTTTTGACGGAGCCGTCGGCCTGCGGGTATCCGACGCCGAGGTGGGTCACCTTGACCAGGTGGTGTTCGGTTCCGGCGTCGACGGCGGCAACGGCTGCCCTGCGCGACGGTCGGACTGTAGCGGGGGCCGGCGTCCCGCCCGCCACAGCGGCAGCCCTTTTGCGGTGCTTGACCTTTTCGCCGTCTTCCAGTGCGTCACGGATGGCGTTGCCCAGCAGGACCAGGCCGCCTATGGCCAGTGCCATGGCAAGTGCTGGCCAGAACAGCAGCGTCGGGTTCAGGTAGACGTTCTTGAAACCCTCCGAAAGCATGACGCCCCAGGTGGCCTTGGTGGGATCTCCCAGGCCGAGGAACTCCAGTCCGGACTGAATGGCGATGGCAACGCCGGCAATGGCCGCGGTCTGGATGATGATGGGCGCCCGGACCACGGAGAAGATGTGGCGGGCAATGATGCTGAGGTCCGAGAGCCCGGAGACCCGGGCGGCGTCGACATACAGTTCGTTGCGCACCGACTGGACGGCTGTGCGGGTCAGCCGGAAGTAGGACGGGCTGATGAGAATGCCGAATGCGATCATGGAAATCCAGACCGACGGGCCGAAGGCCGCCCGGATGGTCAGGAGCACGATCAGGCCGGGAAGGCTCATGAGAATGCTGACTACCCAGTTGGAGACTGCCTCGAATTTCCCGGCGTAGTAACCGGCAATAAGGCCGGCCGGCAGGCCGATGGCGATGGCGACCCCTGCGCAGAGCAACGCGGACAGAAGCGTCAACTGGGCCCCGAACAGCAGGCGGCTCCAGACGTCACGGCCGGAACTGTCCGTTCCCAGGATGTTCACGGAGTCCGGAGCGGCCAGGGTTTTGGCAATATTCGCGTAGTTCTGGTCAAAGGGCGCCAGGACCGGAGCCAGGATCGCCAGGCCGGAGATCCCCAGGAGGATCACCATGGCCGCGACGCCGAGGGGGTTCGTGGCCAGGCGCCGGACGACGGTGGAGCGGACCACCGTGCCGCTTTGCCCGGCGGGTGGAACGGGCACCGGAGCGGCAACGGCCGCAGTTTCAACAGAATCGCTCATGACACACGCACCTTCGGGTTGAACCAGCCGTTAAGAATGTCCACCAGCAGGTTCACCACAATGACGACGACGACCGTGTACATCACGACGCCCATCACCACCGGGAGATCCGACTGGCTGGTGGCGGCAACCGCCAGCGGGCCCATGCCCGGGAGGGCAAAGATCTGCTCGATGATCACCACTCCGCCCAGCATGCCGATCAGCTGCAGGCTTAGCACGGTCAGGCCGGCGGGGGCCGCGCTGCGCAGCACGTGCTTGAAGAGAATCTCGCGCTCGCCGATGCCGCGGCTGCGCAGAGTGCGGACGTAGTCCCGCTCGAGTTGCTTGATGACGGCGCTGCGGATCTGCTGCGCGCCTCCCGTGACGCCGTTGATCAGCAGGGCAATCACGGGAAGCGACATCGAATAGATCCACGCCTCGGCCCCGGACTCCGGGGAAATGGTGCTGGTGGCCGGGAAGAGGCCCAGCTGGATGGCCAGGACGGTGACCAGGATGACGCCGATCACGAAGCCGGGGATTGAGTCCCCGATGATGGCGCCAACCTGGACCACCCTGTCCACCCAGCCGCGCTTGACCGCAGCGGCAACACCAATCAGCGCGGCGCAGATCGCGATCAGGATCATTGCGGCGAAGACCATGGTCATGGTGACGGGAATCCGGCTCGCAAGTGAGCTGGCCACCGGTTCCGAGCTGAACCACGACGCACCAAGGTTTCCGGTCAGGGCATCGCCGACCCAGGCGACGTAGCGAACCAGCAGTGGCTGGTCCAGCCCCAGCTCCTGCTCCTTCATTGCCACTTGCTCGGCGGTGGCCTGGTCCCCCAGGATGTTCCGGGCGATGCTCCCGCTGGAGATGTACAGCAGGAAGAAGGTGAGCGCCGAGACTACAAACAGCACCACCAGTCCGCTGCCCAGGCGTTTCGCAATAAACCTGATCATGGTGTCCTACTTGGCCGGCGAGTAGTTGTAGATGGACGGAACGGCCTGCTGGATCTGCGGCGTCACGTTCACCTTGGAGTTGTGGTAGTACATCTGGTTGACGCGGAACATCGGCGCGAACCAGGCCTGCTCCACCACGTACTTATTGACCTCCCGGGCCAGCTTGCCGGCGTCGGCGCCGCCGTTGCGGACGGCCTCGATCCTGGCGTCCAGCTCGGAAGCCTTGTTTTTGAACGGGTTATAGAGCGCCTTCGTGGAGATGATCTGGTCGATGGCCACCGTGGGCTGCCCCTGGAAGAGGGAGAAGAAAATGGTGGTGAACTTCTGCGCGGCAATGTCGGCGGTGTAGGTGTTTGTCAGCGCGGCGCCGACCTTCAGGGTGATGCCGACGTCGGACAGCTGCTGCGTGATGACGGAGATTTGGGTTTCGAAGCCGGGAACGGCCGGAATTTCCAGGGTTACGCCGCTTTCGAACCCGGCTTCCTTGAGGAGCTGCCTGGCCTTGGCGGGATCGTAGTTGTAGTAGTTCTCCAGCTCTTCGGACCAGGCGCCGCTGGCCTTGCCGAACGGCTGCGACGTTGGGGTGCCCTGGCCCAGCATGACCTGGTCCAGGATGGTCTTCCGGTCAAACGCATAGTTGATGGCCTGGCGGACCTTAACATTGGCCAGCGCCGGGTTCTTGGCACCGTCACGGTCCAGGAGCAACAGCCCCTGCCAGTCCACCTCGTTGGCGGCCAGCGTCATTTTGGAGCCTTCGGCCTGTTTGCCGTTCTTGGGATCGAGGATCGTGGCGTCAACCTGGCCGGAGACCAGCGCATTGGTGCGGGCGGTGAGATCGGTCAGGATCTTGAACGTCAGCTTGGTGTACTTCTGCAGGTCCTTATTCCAGTAGTCCTTGCGGGCGGTGAAAACGGTCTGGGAGTCCTTGACCGACGCCGCCCTGTCCATCACGTAGGGGCCCGAGCCGATCGGTTCGGTTTTGACGCCTTCGGTTCCCAGCGCTTTGGGGCTGCCCATCAGTCCGGCAGCCTGGCTGAGGAAGTATTCCAGGGCGGGGTCCGGGGCGGCGAGGTTGATGTCGATGGTGTCGGCGTCCACAACGGCCACGTCTTTGACCGCGTTGAGTTGGGCCATCTGCGGGCCGTTGGCCTTTTTGAAGTGGTCCATGTTGGCCTTCGCGGCCGCCGAGTCGAACTTGGCGCCGTCGCTGAAGGTGACGTCCGTCCGCAGGTCCACAGTGAGCTTGGTGTTGGCGGGGTTGTACTTCCAGGCGGTCGCCAGCATGGGGCTGAGCTTTCCATCCGGTTCGCGCAGGATCAGCGTGTCATAGACCGCCTGGTAGGGCTGCAGAACGTGGCCAACGTGCGCCTGCGCCGGGTCCCAGGAGCGGACGTCCTGGATGGTGCCGAGCGTGAGCGCAGTGGCTGCGCTGGCGGCCGGGCCGGAGTTTGCGGTGCCGCCGCACCCGGTGAGGGCGAGGGCTGTGCTGACGCTGAGGGCGGTTGCTGCCGCCTTGGTACCTAACTTCATTGTTGGCTCCTGGGATATGTGGATGATGAGACTTCCGGAACAACCCGGTGTGGCGCAGGCCACACCGGCCGCGTGGAATTCAGCGTACGCATTGTTGCCGTATTTGGCAACCGATTGTCAGAATAATCGGAACGCTGTTTTGGCATGGTCAGGCAAAAGGTTTTTTGGCGCGGTGATGGACAGGCAGCCGGCTGTAGCGGCCGCTCAGGAGACCCGTGCAGCCGACTCCGGGTAACTCTGCCGGTAGACGTCCTTGACGATGCGGAGCGACTTTTCCGCCTCCGCGGGGCTGATCCAGAACGGTGTCGGCTCATCCAGCCGGCCATAGAAGTCGTTGATCAGCAGCTCATGGGACACGCCCCAGTAGGAGCGTCCGCCGGCGGCGCTCGTCCGCTCCGGGATGACTTCAACCCGTCCGTCCGCATGCGTAACCGTGAGGTCCCCCCGCAGGCTCAGGACGGCGCGTTCAGTGACCACATCGAGCGTCACCGGCGCGTTGAAGGAGTTCGCCAGCGTAGCATAGAACGCGCTCCTGGCTCCGTTGGCATGTTCCGCCGTAAATTCGGCGGTGTCTTCCACCTCGATGGTGGCGGCCAGGAAGCGCGTGGACGCGTTTCCGCTGACCGTCACGACGTCCCCCACCAGCCATTGGAGAAGGTCAACTGTGTGGATGGCCTGGTTCATCATGAGCCCGCCGCCGCCGCCGGCCCAGGTCCCCCGCCACGGCCGCTCTTCGTAGTACTCGGCGGATCGCTGCCACATTACGGTTGCCGATGCTCCCAGCACAGCCCCCAGCTCGCCGGATGAGAGCAGCGCGTGCATGGCCTGCGCCGTCGCGTTGTACCGGTTCTGGAAGCACACGGCGATTTTCGCCGTTCCGGCAGACGCCGCCTCGACCAGCCTTCTTCCCTCCGCGAGGGTGTGGGCCAGCGGTTTCTCCACAATGACGTGGACACCAAGCTGCAGGCAGTCCGCAGCCACGGATGCGTGCTGGTCATGCGGGGTGCAGATGTGCACCACGTCCGGCCCGACCGTCCGGAGAAGGCTTAGGTGATCGGCGAAGCCCGGGACGCCGTAGGCGGCCACCGCGGCAGCCAGCCGCTGTGGATCCGAATCGCAGACCGCAACCAGAGTGGCGCCGTCGAGCCTGGCAATTGCCCCGAAGTGGACAGTCGCGACATCGCCGCAGCCAATAATGGCTGTCCGGATACTCACGCGAACGTCACCCCGTTCCTGGCCGCCAGCCCGGCAAAGGCCCGGGCAGCCGCACCGAAGGCCACCGGACCGGAAAAGCCGCCCAGTTCATGGGCGCTGGCAAGGTGCGGTTCCAGGGAGGCGAATCCTGCGTAGCCGTCGGCCCGCAGCGCGGCGATCGTGGCCTCCAGCTCACCGTCGCCCTCGCCGGCGGGCACCACCTCCCCCGACGCCAGAAGCGCGTCCTTGACCTGGAAGTACTCCAGGTAGGGGCGCAGCATCGCGTAGCCGTCGGTGTAGGGCCTGACGCCTACCTGCACGAAGTTGGCGTTGTCCCACGCGATCCGCAAGGCCGGCGAATTCACCGACTCCATGAGGTCCAGTACGCGTTCCGGAGTGTCGCCGTAGATGCCCTTCTCATTTTCATGCAGGAGCACGACGCCGGCCGCCGCGGCTTCTGCAGCCAAAGCCGTCATCCGGGTGAGGACATCATCGCGGATGTCCGACTGGCTCTGCCCTTCACCGGGGTAGAACGAGAAAATGCGGATATATGTGGTGTCCAGCCCCTTGGCTACGGCAATGATCCTTCGGAGCCGTTCCACCTCGTGCTCCACCGGCAGGCTGATGTCCACCTTCCCGATCGGGCTCGCAACGGCGGACACCTTGAGTCCTCTTTCGTCCAGGATTTCTTTGAGCATGCCGACCTGGGCGGGCTCGAGCTCGGCGACATTGGTGCCCCACGCACTGCGGACTTCGATATGGCTGGCGCCCAGGGCCAGCAGCACGGCAGCCTGCACCGCGGGGTCAGGATCGACTTCGTCGCCGAACCCGGAGAGCGGCCAGACAGCGGTCAATGTTTCGGTCACGGGAAGCTCCTTGGGTAACGCCACGTTGGCCGCCAGCAGTCGGGTCCGGCTCCAGCATGGGGACTGAGGTCCTACACATCTGGTCTCGCCGCCAGTCTAGTCCTGCCATGCACAGTTGACAACCGGTTGCCAAAGACTGACGCGTGTGGCAATCTTGGCGAATGACACCGTGGCGCGAGTCACATCGGGCGCCGCCGGGTGCCGGGTCAATTCGTTCAGAGAGGAGCGTCATGGCCATCCAGGCCGGATCCACCCGTCCAGCCACCATCCACGACATCGCCGCGATGTGCGGGGTGGCTGCGTCCACGGTATCCCGCGCGCTCTCCACGCCTGACCGGGTGAACATCCGTACGCGCGAGCGGATCGAGGCCGCCGCGGCAGAACTCAAATACACTCCCAACAATCAGGCCAAGGCCTTGAGCTCGGGGCGGACCGGAGCCGTAGGAGTGCTTGTCCCGGACATCACAAACCCTTTCTACTTCGACCTCATCCGCGGTACCCAGCTTCAGCTCAAAGCCGCCGGCTACACCCAGTTGCTGGTGGACACGGAGGAATCGGATGAGGTCGAGGCCAGCGCCATCGAACAGCTGCGCAAGGGCTCCGACGGCGTCATTGTGGCCGCATCCCGGCTGACCGATGACCTGCTCCTCGCGGCTGCGGCGAGGATGCCCCTCGTTACCGTCAACCGCGATGTACCCGGTGTGCCGTCCGTTATCATCGACACCCCTGCGGCGGCCTGCCACGCCCTCGACCACCTGGTGTCACTTGGCCACACCCGCATCGCCTACGTGGCGGGCCCGCTGACGTCACAGTCCAGCACCAGGCGGTGGGCTGCGCTCTCCGCCGCGGCCCGGGAGCGCGGAGTTGAAGTCCTTAGACTTGGGTCGTTTGCGCCCAAGACCCAGTCGGGTGCGGCGGCAGCGGATGCCGCCGTGCACAGCGGCGCGACGGCGTGCATCGCCTTTAACGACCTGATCGCCATCGGAATGCTGCAGCGCCTCCGCGAACGCGGCCTCCGGGTTCCCGCGGACATGAGCATTGTGGGTTGCGATGACATCTTCGGGGCCGACTTCTGCAATCCGCCGCTCACCACCATGACGTCGCCCATCGAGCAGGTGGGGCGGGTTGCCGTCTCAATGCTGCTGGCCCAGCTCAACCCCCTTTTGGGTGCTGCGAGCCGCAGCCGCTCGGTGATGCCCACGCATTTGACGGTGCGGCAGTCGACCGGCCCGGCAGCGGACACGCCAACCGGCGTAACGAAATAGTTTGTATAGTCGATGGACTTGCCGCTAGATTCGTCCTAGCCGTTCCAGGACCGGCCGCAAGCCAATGTTCAGGAAAATTTCTTGGGGGAAATATGAACAAGTCGCAAAGACGCGCGCACGTCGAGCCGCCGTGCCCTGAGTGCGGATCCCGGGTCATTCCGATCTGGAAGGACCAGCGTTCAGAGGCTGATGCCCAGCCGGACTGGCAGGTGAGCGCCCGGCAATGCAGCAGCCGGCACTGTGGCCTGAACGAGGCCGGAAACTGGTCACCACAAATGATGTAGCGGCGTCCACTAGCTCAGGATCGTTGATAAACCCCCTGCATGGCGGGATGATCAGCACATGCTTGAGAGTAGCCCGGGACGGCTCGAGGGCGAGCCCAAATCACTGTGGGTGGCCACGGCCGGAAGCACCCGCTATCCGGCCATGCATGGGGACGTGGAGGTGGACGTCGCCGTCGTCGGCGCCGGCATCGCCGGTTTGACCGCCGCACTGGCCCTGAAACGGGCAGGCCGCTCCGTCGCAGTGATCGAAACCGGACGCGTCGGTACCGGCGTCACCGGCCACACCACCGGCAAGGTCACCTCCCTGCACCGCCTTGTCTACACGGAGCTGGCCGGCAGGCACAACGCTGATACCGCCCGCGCTTACGGCCAGGCCAACCAGGCGGCGGTCGAACACATTGCGGAGGTGGTGGCAGAGGAAGGCATTGACTGCGGCTTCCGCCGCGTCGCCAACTACACGTATGCGGAGAGCGACGACGCTCTGGCCCGCGTCCGGGCGGAAGCGGCCCTTGCCGCCCGGCTCGGCCTGCCCGCCTCCTTCACCGCCGAACTCCCCCTGCCCTTCGCCGTCAAAGGGGCAGTCCGGTTCGATGACCAGGCGCAGATCCACACCGTGCAGTACCTGCAGGGCCTGGCCAGGGCGGTCGACGGCGGCGGCAGTTTCGTCTTCGAGGAAACAACCGCACAAAAGGTCCACGACGGCACGCCGGCCATTCTGGTCACCGGCGGCGGCACCGTGCGCGCCCGGGACATCATTGTCGCGACGAACGTGCCGTTTGGCGGCCAGGGCCTGTTCGAGCTGCGTGTCCACCCGCACCGGTCCTACCTCGTCGCCTGCCGGGTGGATAAGCCGCCGCTGGATGCTACGTTCATCAGCGCCGGCAACCCCGCGCGGTCCATCCTGACGGCAAGCATCGGCGGCGCAGGTTACGTGCTGGTCGGCGGCGAAGGCCACCGCGCGTCCGAGGCGTCCGACCCCGCTGGGCGCTACCGCCGGCTCGCCGCGTTTGCCCGGGACCGCCTCGGAGCCGGCGAGGTTGCCTACCGTTGGTCCACCCAGGACGGCATCCCGCTCGACGGGCTCCCCTATGTGGGACGGATGTCGCCCGCAGCCAGGCACGTTTGCGTGATCACCGGGCTGCGAAAGTGGGGCCTGTCCAACGGAACAGCGGCCGCCCTCATGCTCACTGACACTCTTACCGGAAAGCCGAACCGCTGGGCCCCGGTGTTCAACAGCAACAGGATCACGCCGGCCGCAAGCGCCCGGCGGTTCGTGCGGGAGAACGCGAAGACCGCCGCAACCGTTCTGGCCGGCAAGCTCGGCGGCCGCCGCGCCGGCCACGCGGCCACAGCCCCGGCCCTGGCACCGGGAGACGGAACAGTGATTGGCGCGGGCGGCGAAAGCACTGCCGTCTTCAAAGACGACGACGGCCGGATCCACGCCGTCTCGGCTGTCTGCACCCATCTGGGCTGCACCGTCGGATTCAACCCGGCCGACGCCACCTGGGACTGCCCGTGCCACGGTTCCCGCTTCGCCATCGACGGCTCCGTGATCCAGGGTCCGGCCGCCAGGAACCTGCCGCCCAGGCCTGCGCCCTGATCCGGTGTTCCATTTGGCCGGCCCAACGTGAAGTATGGTCCCCATGAGTTCAACATATGAAGCATCCCGCCCGGTTTCGTCCGACACGCCCGACGCCATCGCCGCCGCGGTGCGTGCGGCCACCAAGGAGCTGAGCGAGACCCTGCGGGGCCAGGGCCTAGACGTCGCCTTCGAGGACATCGCGCGCCTGGGGCACTCAGAATCGTGGGACGAAGAGGGCCAACGCTGGGTCCAGGTCGTCTGGGACACGGAGGAAGGTTCGCGCGATTCCGGGGCCTGACATCGTATGCAGGAAGGGAACGCCTAAAGTAGCGATGCCCTCAGGATCGGCGACCGGCCGGCTTCCCCCCGAAATCGATGGATGTGGCTAATATCTAGCTAGGCGCAATGGGGAGGGCCGATGGCAGGACTGTTCAGCAGGACACCGAGAACTTCAGATTTGTTGGCGGCGGTGCTCACCGTCCAAATAGTCTTCGCCCTGACCGCCGGGGCTGCGCTGATAATCGACCCGGCAGGTGTACTGGACCATCCGGCGCTCCAAGTCGTGGCAAGCTCGCTGGCGGTGGTGCCGATCGTGGTTGCCGGGTACTTTGCGCGGCGTTTTATCCACGGCCACCGTTTGGCGAAGGCCAGCGCCCAGGGCACGTCTGATTTGATGGACACAGTGCTCAGAACAAGCCGGGACTGGGTGTGGGCGTTGGACACCCGCGGGTATTTCACTTTTTCGAATCCCGTCAGCGCCACCCTGCTCGGCTACGAACCCCACGAACTCATCGGGCGGCCCTGCAGCCTGGTCATCGAAATGGAAGACCTGGTCAGCGCGCACAAGTCAGTCAAGGGATCGTTGGAGTCCGACGGCACCATCTGGGACAGTGTCATAGCGCGCTGCCGGCACCGCGACGGCAGCGCCGTCTGGGTGGAGGTGTCCGGCACATCCCGCACCGAACGGGACGGGCGGCCCGGCAGCTTCGAAGGCACCAGCCGCCCAATACCGCCGCAGTCGGCGAAGGAGGCCGCCGTCGCCCATAGCAGGGCCCGGATCATGGAAATGATCGAAAACAATGTGTTGCTGACGGCATTCCAGCCCATCCGCGACCTGGCAAGCGGAAACCTTATCGGCGTCGAGTCGCTGACGCGGTTCGTCAGCGAAGATGGCGCCGGCCCGGAATTCTGGTTCAAGGAGGCCGCGGCCGTCGGCCTGGGCAGCGAGCTCGAATTCGCCGCCCTGGAGAAGTGCCTCGAGGCGGCCCAGGGCTTGCCTTCAGGCTTATACGTGGCCCTGAACATTTCCCCCGAAACGTGCCTGGATCCCCGCCTGACGGGATTCTTCCAGGACGCCCCGATCCCCCTGAACCGGCTCGTCCTGGAACTCACCGAACAGCTGGCCGTCGAGGAGTACACCGCCCTGATATCGGCCCTCGCCCCGTTACGACGTCAAGGATTGCGCATCGCCGTCGACGACGCCGGCTCCGGATTTGCCTCCATGCGCCATGTCCTCCACATCAAACCGGACATCATCAAACTCGACCGCAGCCTCATCGCCGGCATCGACGACGACCAGGGCCAGCGAGCCCTCGGCGCGGCCATGGTCGAATTCGCCCGGCAGATCGGCGCATCGCTTCTGGCGGAAGGCATCGAAACCCAGGCCGAGCTGGAAGCCGTGACAGGACTCGGAATGACCGCAGGACAGGGCTACCACCTCGGCCGGCCCTCAGTTCACCCGCGAGACTGGGCTGCTTGGCGTTCCGGCATCAGCGCCACGGAAGAACGCTGAGGTGCTACGCCGCGTTCCAGGCCACGCGGTCCCGTCCCAGCCGTTTGGCCTGGTACAGGGCCGAGTCGGCGCGGCCCAACAGCAGGGACACGCTGTCCCCGGCCTGCCAGGGCGCGGCCCCCAAGGAACACGTGACGCCCTCCTGCGCTGCGGCGTCCCGGAGCCGCTCGAGTATCGGTGCTGCGTCATGCCAGGAGCACTGCGGCAGGACGACGACGAATTCGTCGCCGCCAATCCGGCCCAGGACGTCACCGCTGCGCAGCACTGACTGCCAGCCGCCGGCCAGATCCTGAAGCAGCCGGTCGCCGGCCGCGTGCCCCCTGCTGTCGTTGATGTCCTTGAAGTGATCGACGTCGATCATGGCGACGACGAGGGCAAGCCGGCCCTGGGAGGCCACCCGGACCTCCGATTCGAGAAGGCGGTCCAGTCCCCGCCGGTTCACGACCAGCGTCAAGGGGTCGATTTCGCTTCGCTCACGTGCCCTGGCGAGCCGCGTCAGGACCAGACTCATGGTGGTTATGACAGCGACCAGGCAGATCGGCTCGACCGCGCTGAACGGGCTTCCGCCGGTGGCTTGCAGCGACGCCAGGCACACCACATAGGAAACGGCCGCGACGCCGATGTGGACAGACGCGCAGAAAGGAGTAAAAAACAGCAGGCTGTAAGTAACCACCCAGATGAAGAAGAAACTGAACGACACCGCCACCGTCCGGCTGCCGCTGGTTGCCACCAGAATGGTGACGATGCCGGTGCCCGCGCCGAGCAGCCAAGGCAGCGCCGCCTCCGCCAGCCGGTGCCGGATGAGGTACAGGCCCAGGCCGATCACCGGGGCCACACTGCCGAGGACCAGCAGGATACCGACGCTCAGGGTGGGCGGATGCGGGAAAACCAGGCAGAGCAGAACGGTCACGCCACCCGAAAAATACAACAGCGCCATAGCCGACGCAGCCGTTCCCCGTGAATAGGGGAACGGACGGCTCCTCCGCATCCAGTCCAGATGCTCCCTCATGCGTCTGCCCCTCCATAGATCCAAGCCCAGCCAGGCGTACCCGGCCCGGTTGTGTGCATTGCTGCACGACCTACGCTCTCACAGGCCGGGGCGGAATCATCGGAAGCCAGGGGCGGCGCTTAGCCTTCACATTCAATGCAGTATTTGTGGCCGTTCTTTTCGCGCGCGATCTGGGACCGGTGCCGGACCAGGAAACAGGAGTAACAGGTGAATTCGTCTTCCGCCTGGGGTATGACCTGAACCACCAGTTCCTCGGCGACGAATTCGCCGCCCGGGACGATCGAATCGTCCATCGAGTCGGTCTCGTCCAGTTCACGCACGACGCTGCGGGCGTCCGGGGCGTTGGCGGACTGCAATGCTTCCAGGGAACTCGCCTGGGATTCCTTAACGTCGGAACGTACTTCGTCGTAATCGGTAGCCACCGGAGTGATTCTCTTTTCTTTGGCGGGCTTGTCTGACAGAGATGCAACCCATGGAAGTGCTCAAGTATTCCCTAGTAAAGGCCAGCGGGAAAATGCCGCCCCCTTCGTGTACCGATTTGGCAAGCCGGCCTCCCGTCTGACAGCGTGCAACGGGGACACCGCCGAACGATCCGCCCCAGGTCGGGACGATTTTGCCGATGCCTGCGTTGGAGTAGTAGTCGGGCCTTGCAGAGTTTTCGAGCGGTCCTCAGGACCCCAAGTAGTAGAAGGTATTTGTTTTGCTGATTGTCTTGACGGGAATTGACGGTTCGGGAAAGACGACGGCGGCCCGGGCAGCGGTTAGCGCTGCCCGGCGGGAAGGCAGGGACGCACTCCTGCTCAGCAACTACGCCGGCCGGCGCAGGATGTCACTGCTGAGTGCAAAATTCGGTGTGCAGGTACACCCACGGCTGGCGGATGCCTTCGAAACAGTCCTTCGCACCGCAAACGTGCTGATCTCCCATGCCAGGGCGTACCGGCATCCGGGCCTGGTGATCATGGACCGCCACCTGCACTGCCAGCTGGCACTCCGGGAGGCGCGCGGCCTGCCCCGGGGGTGGTTCCTTCCATACCTCCTCAGGAAGCTTCCGGAACCTGATTTGGTCATTCATCTCGTGGTCGACCCTGAACAGGCGCACCAACGAGTGATGGCACGTGGCACGGATTCGGAAACCGTCGAGGAGCTCGAGGCACTTCGCAACGCCTATCGCTCGGCTCCCGAATACGCGCAATTTACCGAGCTTGCCGCCTCCGGATCACCCGCGGAAGTGCTCTCCGCGCTGACGGCCGCGATCGCCGACGCCGGCAGCCGCCAAAGCGGTCAGACGGCCACTGCGTAAGAGAGTACGCCGCACGAGCGTCCTCGACGGTGCCGTGCCTGCATGCCTAGTCCCCGGTGAGCTCCGCATGGAGCTTCCGGACCCGGGACCTGATGTCGTCCCGGACCAGGCGCATGCGTTCCATACCTTCGATGCCGCGTTCAGAGGGCTCGTCCGTTTCCCAGACTTCAAAGCGGGTGCCTTCGCTTGCTTCGAGTTTCGCTTCGGTGCCCAGGATGATGACGACATCGACCGCGTCCAGGGCCTCGTCGGTGACTGGCTTGGGGTGTTCGCCGGTGATGTCGATGCCGAGCTCGGTCAGGGACTCTACGGCGTCGGGATTCAGCGACGTGCCGGGTTTGGTGCCCGCGGAGTGGACGGTGACGGTCCCGTCGGCGAGCTGGTTCATGATGCCTGCGGCGAGCTGGGATTTTCCGCCGTTCTTGCTGCAGACGAACAGGACGCCGGGGGTTTGGGTGGTCTCGGTCATGCGTTTGATTCTTCCTTGTCTGAGCGGGGGTACATCGGATCAGTTATTTTCGCCGGAACGGCCGTGGGACAAACCCGTGGGGAAACCCACGAGCACCGGCTCGGGGGCGGCGCAGCACGAGGACCCGGATGCAACAGCGGCAGCGACGGCGGCCGCTGGGACGTCGCAGCTGGTGCCTGCGTCGGAGGAGCAGACGCCGGTTTCGGGAAGCGCGAGCTGGACGGAGTCCGCGGCTTCACGGTCTCCGGCCAGGGCGGCCACAACGGAGCGGACCTGTTCGTAGCCGGTGGCGAGCAGGAACGTCGGCGCCCTGCCGTAAGACTTCATGCCGACAACGTAGAAGTCCTTGTCCGGGTGTGCCAGCAGTGCTGCCCCGTGCGGCGGGACTGTGCCGCAGGAGTGGAATTCCGGGTCGATGAGGGGCCCGAGTTCGGTGGGTGCTTCGACGGCGGGGTCCAGGTTCAGCCGGAGTTCGCGCAGGATGTCCAGGTCCGGGCGGAAGCCGGTGCAGGGAACGACGACGTCGGCCTCGAGCGTCCGCCCGTCCACGGATTCGACGGTGACGTGCGAGGCGAGGGATTTCAGTG
>JBKKDK010000228.1:0-4546 GCA_046708245.1 Arthrobacter sp. | reverse complement strand
CATCCAGACCGCCCGGGAACGGCGGCGCGGCTTCATCGAGGAGCTTGGCCGGGCCGGTATTCCAACGTCCAGCGTTCCGGTCCGCGAAGGACTCCATGATGAGGAGTCCGCGCGGCTGGCCGCGCTGGAACTGCTCACGGCCGAGGATCCGCCAACGGCCATCTTCTCCAGCCAGAACCTCGTCACTTTCGGCGCCATGCGTGCCCTCCGGGAACTCGGATTGAGCAAACGCGTGGCCCTGATAGGGTTCGATGACTTCACGCTGGCTGACATGATGGAGCCCGCCGTGACCGTCATCGCCCAGCACCCCGAGCGGATCGGGAGGCTGGCAGCGGAGCGGCTGCTGGCCAGAATCGATGGCGACACGCAGCCTCCGCGTACGTATGTTGTTCCCTCGGAGCTGATTCCACGAGGCTCCGGCGAACTCCGTCCGCCATCCTGAGCCGTTTCATGTCTGAACAACCCACTGCTTGAAAGGGATACCCATGAGCAAGACCCTGTACGCCGAGTTCACCGTCAAACCCGGCAGTGAGGCCCGCGTCGCCGAAATGATGCTTGAACTGACCAGGAACGTCCGCCAGGAACCAGGCAACGAACTCTTCCTTCCGTGCACCCGGGAGGAGAATCCCAGGGACTACTTTGTCTTTGAGGTCTATCGCGATGAAGCCGCGTTCCAGGACCACATCCGGGCCGATTACGGCGCCAGATTCAATGCGGAACTGGCCCGCCACATCGAGGGCGAGGGGTCCGAGCTGACCTGGCTGCTGCCCGTGGAGTAGCTTCCAGCTCAGGCACGGCTGTTCCGGGTCTCCGGGTGGTGCCGCGCCCCTGGTCCGCTGCCCCGGGCCGCCAAAACCGTTGACTTGTCTGATGGACATAACTTAGCGTCCTTCGCACTGACAACGTTGTCTATCGGCAACGCGCGCAATGAAGGGCGACCCAAGCAGATGAAGAGAACCATCAGCAGCACGCATGCCGTGTCTGCACTGACCCTCGCAGGACTGACACTGGCCGCGGCACTGGCAGGTTCTCTGCCGGCGTCGGCGGCCACGGGCCTCGGGGACGAACCCTACCGGCCGGCCTTCCATTTCACGCCTGAAAAAAACTGGATGAACGACCCCAACGGGATGGTCTTCCACAAGGGCGTCTACCACCTGTACTACCAGCACAACCCCTCCGGCAACACCTGGGGGAACATGTCCTGGGGCCACGCCACGTCCAAGGACCTTGTCCACTGGCAGGAGCAACCCCTGGCAATCTCCACCGACGCCCAGCAGGACATCTTTTCCGGCAGCATCGTAGTGGACAAGGACAACACCTCCGGATTCGGCACGGAAACGAACCCGCCCCTGATCGCGATTTACACCAGCGCCTATAAGGAAGCTTCTCCGTATCGCGGCCTGCAGGCGCAGTCACTGGCCTACAGCCTGGACGACGGCCAGACCTGGACTCAATACGACCAGAACCCGGTTGTGAACCGAAATTCGGCGAACTTCCGCGATCCCAAGGTCTTCTGGTATGACGCACCAGGCGGCGGAGGCTACTGGGTGATGACTGCAGTGGAGGCACAGGAGCACAAGGTGGTCCTCTACAAGTCCGCCAACCTCAAGGACTGGACGGCGCTGAGCGAATTCGGGCCCGCCAATGCCACCGGGGGACAGTGGGAATGCCCGGACCTGTTCCCCCTCGCCGTGGACGGCGATAAGGAAAACATCAAATGGGTCATGGTGGTCAACATCAATCCCGGTGGTGTGGCCGGCGGATCCGCCGGCCAGTACTTCGTCGGAAACTTCGATGGCACCACTTTCACCTCCCCGACCACCAAACCGGCCACAACGCTTCCACCCGGCACGGTCCTGGCCGGGTTCAACGACGGAACCTACAACGGCTGGACTGTGAACAACGAGCCCGGCAACTGGAAGAACGGCCCTTTCGGTGACGCCCCCGCCTCCGGCGCCCTTCCTGGCCAGAGCCCCGTGACCGGATTCGGCGCCACCGGCCTGATCAATTCCTTCAACGACGGCGACTGGCCGCTTGGGTCCACGCAGTCACCTACCTTTACGGTGTCCGAGGACTATTTGAACTTCCTCGTGGCCGGCGGCAAGCATCCGCGGGTCTCCGACAAGCTGGACAACACCGCACCCGAGGGGGAGCTCAAGTTCAACGGCTTCGAGGTTCCCGAGGGGACAACACTGGCCGACGCCGACTGGACCGGAACCGGCGACCTCACTCCCAACTTCCAGCCCTCCGCCAGTGGCGGGGACTTCTACATCGGGGCCAAGCGGGTCAACACGTTCGAGACCGGTACCGCACCAAGCGATGACCGGCAGGGCACGCTGACATCACCGGAATTCCCCATCACCAAGAATTTCATGAGCATGCTGGTCGGCGGCGGCAACCGTTCCGCGGACTCCGGACAAACCCTGGCCGTAGAACTGCTCATCAACGGCAGCGTGGTCCGCTCCTTGGCAGGCGATAATGCCGGAATCCTGAACTGGAAGGGCTGGGACGTCTCCGAATTCGCGGGACAGAATGCACAGCTACGGGTCGTCGACCAAGCAACTGGCGGGTGGGGACACCTGACCCTGGACCACATCATGCTCACCGACACCGCCGCTGTTCCCAGATCCGACGAAGAGTCGGTGAACCTGGTAATTAACGGACAGGTTGTACGCACGGCCACGGGAAACGACAGCGAAACGCTCGACTGGGCATCCTGGAACGTCAAGGAATTCGTTGGCCAACAGGCACAAATCAAAGTCGTCGACAACAACCGGTTCGGCTGGGGGCACATCCTCGCGGACGAGTTCATCGCGAGCTCCACGGCAGCGATAACCCGACTGCAGTCCTACGACTGGCTGGACTACGGCCGTGACTACTACGCCGCCGTGTCCTTCGCCAACATGCCCGAAGACAAGCGGGTGATGCTCGGCTGGATGAACAACTGGGACTACGCCAACAACATACCCACCAACCCCTGGCGCAGCGCCATGGCACTTCCCCGCGAGGTCAACCTGACCCAGACCCCGGACGGCCCCCGACTCAGCCAAAGCGCCGTAAAGCAGGTCGACAAGCTCGGCCAAAAGCCCAGCTACGTCGCCAAGGACGGTATCCCGATCGCGCCGGGAACAACCCCGCTGCCCGCCGCCGCCTCCGGTCAGGTCCAGCGAGTCGATATCACCTTCGCTCCGGGCACAGCCAAGAAATCCGGCATCACCGTGCTGGGCGATGGAACATCATCCACCGTCATCGGCTACGACGCCACCACCAAGACGCTCTTCGTTGACCGCACCAACTCCGGAAACACTGCGTTCCACCCGGCCTTCGCTTCCGTCGAGGACGCCCCCGTCACCCTGGACAAGAACGGCAACATCACCCTGCGGATCTACCTGGACCGCTCATCAGTCGAGGTGTTCGCCCAGGACGGCCTGCGGACCATCACCGACCAGGTGTTCCCCAACGCCGGAGCCGACAAGATGGCCCTCTTCGCCGAAGGCGGGACCGCCCAGCTCAAAGCACTCACCGTGACACCGCTGCAAAAGGCGATGTTCCTCCCCGAAAGGAAGCAGCCCTAGCGGACCGTCTGACCTGCTCACCAAGGGGTTGGCGCCGAAGGGACTGTGCACGGTAGCATCGGCCCAGTCCCTTCGGCCCTTCTGCGCTGCGCTGGCTGGCCGAGTAATTCTCACTCGGCCGTGACCGCCTCCGACGTCGGCTGGTCGGCACTGTGGGGGAGGGGACCCAATATGGGCGGACCAAGCTATGTCCGGTAGGAAGTTCTCGATTCACCATGGCGTGACCAGACGTCGCCGGGTAATGTTCAAGCCCGTGCGCCGCACAAGAATTCTTAGTGGGGATGACTAGCCGCTAAGCCCGCTGCTCCTACTATTAGCGCATGAAGCCATCCCGGACGGTCGGCAAATATTTGGCAATGGTGGTTACGGCATTTTGCCTTCTCGGTGCGGCAACTGCCACGGATCCAAACAGTGCTTGGGTCGCCCCGGCGGTCACAGTCGGAGTCGCTATGTTGGGCCTGATCGGCGCATATCTGGCGGACCGCTACAAGGCTGCGAGGGCGGCGCGGCTCGCCAGAATCGACCGACAGTTAGCGGAGTACTATGGGCCGCTTCTCGCCCTCGCAAGTGCCAGCAACCGGACTTGGAAAGAGTTCCGGCGAAAATACCGCCCTGACGAACAATTCTGGTCAGCGGACGATCCTCCCACCGAGGCCGAGAGGACCGCTTGGCGGCTCTGGATGGAAACCGTCTTCACGCCAACTAATCGTCGGATCCGGGACATCATCACGCAGAAAGCTGACCTGATGCTCGACGACCAGGTGCCGGAGCATCTGCTAACCATCTGCGCCCAGGTGGCCTCCTACGAGGCGATACTAAAATCCTGGTCTCTTGGCGATTTCAGCGAGCACAAGACAGCAATCCAGTTCCCGGGCGAGCAGCTCGTTGCATACTCTTCGAAGGGATTTCGAACCCTGAAGAATGAGCAGAGGAGACTTCTTGGCAGGTCCAGGGTCGAGGCTCCTGACTAG
>JBKKDK010000227.1:0-27920 GCA_046708245.1 Arthrobacter sp. | reverse complement strand
CACCGGCCCGCGAGAACTCCTGGATCGCCTCCAGGGCTCCCGGCTGGTCAGGGTCCATCGTGACTTGACGCAATGTCCCGCGGGCTTCGGCGAGCAGTCGATTGATGTCGGTACTCGCGGGAGTAATCAGATGCTGTGCATTTTGCGCACCTCGGCGCCCTGTTGCGAGGAATGGACCTTCCAGGTGGCTACCGAGGATCAGGGGTGATATCTCGGTGAGCTCAGCGACCGTCCTCAGACTGGCTAGCAGTGCGGGTACGGGGTTGGCTACAAAACTGACGACGGCACGAGTAGTGCCGTGGGCATGATGAGCGGCCAGGGCACCCATGATGGCTTGACGGCCATCTTCGTTACTGTGCGTGCCGCCTCCGTGGAAATGGACGTCGATAAAGCCAGGCGTGACGTAGCCGCCCTGCCCATCAATTACAGCCGTCCATCGATCAAAAGCAGCTTCCCATGGGGGGCCTTGCCCCACTTCCTGAATTCTGCCGGCGGACACGCTGATCCACGCGTTTTCGATTGTTCGGTTGGCGTCGATAGCCGTGACGTTATGAATGACGAAGGGTCGGCCTCCTCCGAGGGGAAATCCGGTTTCCATAACCGTCCGTTCTTGTAGGCGGTGGCTGAAGGGGGCAGGACGGGTACACCAGTTGCTTGCGGGATCTCGTGTACCCGTCCTGACAGTCAGCGGTTTAGGGGTTCGAGTATCTCGTCGCCCGACGGGCGGGATGTCGATCCGGCTGAGCTGACGATCAAGTTCGCCAAGTCGTGGACGCCGGTGACGACGACTGATGCTCCGGCGCCAACCACGTCGGCCGCTACTGTTGAATTTAGGGCAAGCGCCCACGTCGTGCAGCCGGCTGCGACCGCGGATTTCACTCCGATGGCGGTGTCCTCTACCGCGAGGGCCGACGACGCAACGTTTGAGAGCGCTGCCCGCGCGCGGGCGTAGACCTCGGGATCCGGTTTGCCCTTCCCGCACTCGTCGCTGGTGATCGTCGCATCAAAAGACGGGAACAGATCATCCAGCATCTCCCGCGCCACGTAGCGGGGGGCGCTGGTGGCCAGGGCTATCGGAATGTTCCCCCGTAGTTGTTCGACGGCTCGACGCATGTCGGGAAACACCAGGTCGTTTCCCCGGCAGCGGCGAAGGAAATCCCCATGAAGAGAGGCCACAACGTCGTCGATCTGCCGGCCCGAGACCTCGTGCCCGATGAGTTCTTCGAGAACGTCCTTCGAACGCCTTCCGGCGGACGTCGACTGGTAATTTCGAACTTCAGGCCAGGGGGCGTTCGATGCGAACTCGAGCCAGACCTCCCGGTGGATCCTCGGCGTATCAAGAAGCACACCGTCCATGTCGAAAATGACCGCGGTGACGGAACTCATCTGGGGCTGTTCGCTGGTGTGCGGTTGTCCTCGGAGGTCTTGCTTCCGCCCATCTGGGTCTCCACGATGTGGTGGTACACACGCGTGTAGTCGGCATCACCATTATTCTCTGCAGCTGCTGCAAAAAGTCCCGCCAGAGCCGCGGCGACAGGGGCCGAAACCCGGGATTTGCCGGCCAGCGCGTCCAGCAGGGCGACGTCCTTGGCTGCCAGGCGCAGCGCAAATCCCGTAGCCGGAGGTTCGTCGAGCATGGTCTTGCCGATGTCGGCAAGGCCGACGCCTCGTCCCCCCGTCGCCGAGAGCGCATCGAGGAACACGTCGTGATCCACGCCAAGTGCTCCAAGGACCGCTAAGGCTTCCGCCATCGCCGCGACCTGGGAGGTAAACAGCTCATTGGCTGCGAGCTTCGCCGCGTGGCCGCCACCGATACGACCCAGATGGAAGACCTTGCGGCTTACAAGGGACAGCAGCGGCATCAGCGGCCGGGCATCGACCTCCGTTGCTCCTAGGAGCAGCAGCAACGATCCGGTGCGGGCAAGCGGCGGATTTCCCAGCATGCCTGCGTCTACATAGAGGACACCCGCACTGGCGAGCCTTTCCCCCACATCCCGTGAAACCGTGGGGTCACTCGTAGTGCAGTCGATGATGCCTTTGAGGCGCCGGGGGCCGGCTAGTATCTGGGCTGCGACGGCGGACACTTCCCGCGGGCCGGGGAGGAACAGCAGCATCCAATCGACATCCTCAGCCATGGCCGCGACCGACGTTGCGGCCCTCGCGCCGGACGCCACCAAGTCACCGGCTTTGCGGGAATCTTCGTCGAAGACCACGACGCTCGTGCCCGTTTCCAGGAGATGCTCGACAATCGGGCCTCCCATAGCGCCGAGGCCAACAACCCCTACCCGGAAATCCTGGCTCACTGGAATTCTCCCTTCCGAGTCATGTCGGCAATTTCTTCCTCGATGGCGTCGAGCGCGTGGGCCCAATCCTCGTCAGTGATGACCAACGGCGGCATAAGCAGCAAGGTCGACGTATAGGAGGAAGGCTCGGTGAAAATTCCGCGCTTCAGGAGCCGGCTGGTGAGGTTCTCCATGGGCGGCCGGGCGAAGGGGTCACCGTTCTCATCGGTGAACTCGATGCCCATTTCCAGGCCCTTGCCGCGGACGGCAGCGACGCTCGGGTACGCGGCAACGAGACCGGAGAACCGGTCGAGGCCCCGTTGGCCCAGAGTTGCCGCTCGCGCGACCAGGTCTTCGTCGGCGATGACATCCAGCGACGCGTGCGCGGCGGCGCAGGCCAGCGGGACCCAGCCGAAGGTGGAGGAAAATCCCGGTCCGGCGACGGCCGAGGACAGTTCCTCTTTCATCAGCGCCCCGGCCATGGGAACCGCGCCGGACGTGAGGGCCTTGGCGACGACGACAATGTCGGGATCCATCCCCCAGTGCTGGAAACCGAAGGCGTGTCCGGTCCTGCCGAATCCTGTTCCGACTTCATCCATGATGATGAGGGCGCCAACCTCTCGGGCTGCCTGTTGGACCGCAGCGTAGAACTGGGCATCGCCATGGATGACACCGGGATTGGTGAATACGGGTTCGAGCAGGATGGCCGCCGGAGCCGGTCCAGCCGCCAACACGTCCCGCAGCGCGGCGGCATAATCGAGGCCATTCGAGCGCAGTGCGTCCGGAATGGGAGCATAACGGTGGTACTCGGTGCTGGGAACGTCTACGGCATGAAGTTGCGGCACCCCGCCCGCTTGCATCGATCCCAGTGTGCCGCCGTGGTACGCCTCGGTGAACCCGACAACAGCTTGGCGCCCGGTGGCCCGGCGGGCCACCTTCAGGGCCGCTTCGACAGCCTCGCTTCCTGTCGCGCCGCAGAGAGCCTTGTAGCCGCCGCCGAGCAGGTCGCTGAGCCTTTCGGCGACGCTGGAGCGCCCATCGTGTGTGCACCACGGGGGAGAGAATGACATCTGGCGTGCCTGTCGCACAACGGCGTCGACGACCCTGGGATGGTTCCATCCGGTGTTGGCAACGTTCCAGCCCGAGGTGAGATCGAGAATTCGCCTGCCGTCGGCGTCCAGGAGATACGCGCCCTCACCTCCTTGGACTGCGACGGGAATCCGGGTCGTCGGGCGTGCGACGAATTCGCGGTCTCGGTCGGCGAGGGTTTTCGCGGAGCCGGTCGTTCCATGGATTGTGTCCAGCACAGTTGACATGGGTCTATCACCTTTCGATTGGGACTAATTCGTTGTGGGGAACCTTCGTTGACGCCAAGGGGATTGAGGACTTGAAGATGGCGGACAGGCAGATGAGGGAGAGAAGGCAGAGTATGAGAATGAACCAGGCGGCGGCCATGGCACCTACGGTCGCCAAGAGCCAGCCTGCGCCGACACCAGCAATGGTCGCGCTGAGGCACTTGGCCATTGCTGATGCCGAAGCTTGGGAGAAGGCGGCCTGGCCCGGTGTTGCGTAGTGCCTGACGACATTGACTTGTAAGGACGCCCAGAGGGCGGCCGAAAGGGCATGAGTTGCGAGTGCCGCTGCCTGCAGCACGATGTTGCCGTCTGCCACCATCAGGGCAATCCAGGAGAGGGCGAGACATCCCATGGTGAGCGCATACAGGGGAAGGAATCCGTGTCCAGGAATGGTCCTTTGCACAAGCAGGAAGGCGGGCACTTCTAGCACGGCCAGCAGGAGCAGTGTGATGAACGGTACTCCCGGGCTTGAGGCGCCGACGGATTCGAACGCCGCTGCCGAAAAGACGAGGTAGACGTACGCCGAGATCGGCACGGGAAGGCCGATGAGGACAAATAGCACCACTGGCCGCGGGAGGCGCCATTGGGTCGGTCCCCGCTTTGGCGTCGTTACATTCACCGTCGGGCTCGCCAGCAGGAGGTATCCGAAGAGAAGGCCTGCGAGAAGATAGACGCCCTCGAGTGTTCCGGCGAGAACTGCCAGGGAAGCTGCCGCCAGACCGAGCACCCAACCGCCCGTTCCAAACAACCGCAGTCCCGGGTACCATCCCATGAGGTGCAGGCGTTGTATGTGCGCCGAGATGAGCGGTTCAATGCCCCCACTGGAGGCTCCGAACAGTGCCAGGCCGGCCGTCACGACAACTCCACCCGGCGGGCCCCAGGTTGCACAGATCCATAAGAAAGCGCAGGAAAACGCCGCAACACCAGAGGCGAGGCGCATCCCCAGTCCGTTTACCCTGTCGTCAAGGGCCCCCCATAGTGGGGCGAAAATCACGGCGGCTCCCGTCATGAGGCTGACGGCAGCACCAATGGCAGCAGGACTCCAGCCCCGTTGCGCGCAGAGGTAACTGGTGGTTGGTATGACCAGGGCAGTGCCTGCAAACAGCGTCAGAAGCCGTGAGCGCACGAGGGGTTTACCCATGCGCGGCGATTCGGTCGGGATCGGCACCGGGGGTCATGCCTGCGTAGCGCTCGGACGGGGCGATCGGCGCCAGCGCGATGTCCGCCTCGTCTACCAGGTACTCGTATCCGGTCTCCTGAAATTTGCGGTCCGGGTCCAGTTGCAGATAGCGCATCATCCGCTGCTCCCGGTCCGCCGCGTGCAGCATCTTGAGGTGGTAGAGGTTCAAGTCTGTCATCAGGAAACGATCCGTCCCCAGGAACTGGGCCGGATACCACTCCCCGTGCCACTGGGCCGGGTCGAACTGATGGTCCGCCCCGAGGTTCCGGAAGATCGACACTTTCCGCTTCCGCCCCCAGAGCCCGTCACACCGGTAGTGATCAGGCCGGTCCCAGATCTCCCGGAGTGGTTGGCTGATTCCGACGGCTCCTGCTTCGTCGGCCTCGTCGGTCAGAACGTTCCACTGGTTCCAGAGGCGGGCGTCCGGGCGCTCATCGGCGTCATAGGCGACAAACCAGGTGGCTTCCAGCGCCTGGCCGGCAGTCACAAGCAGTTCTCGATTGCGTGGTTCGTTCCATTCCGTCTTCTCGTCTGGACTAATCCGGATGATTTCCGTGACGCAGGCGTTGGACGCAAGTATTTTCAGCGACTCATCTGTGCTGCCGTCATCGAGGGCGACGACGCCGTCAACATGTTGGCCGATGGAATCGATCCATCCAGATAGGTAGCGTGAGTCGTTGAACACAGGCAGTAGCGCGATGACCTTCTCAGACGCCTTTCCTCTCATGCGACCGGGCCACTCAGCGGTGTCCTGAGCGCAGCCGAGCCCTCGATCGCGACGAGAACTGTCTCTTCGCCGGTGCTGACACGGTGGGGTTCGTGGGCTGAGATGCGGATGAGCTGGCCGGCGCCCGCCGTTAGTTCTCCCTCGCCGGTTTCCACGGTGCATCGACCGCTCAGGACCAGAAGGATCTCGTCGCTGTCCTGCGAGTGCCACGCACCCTGAAGGACCCCGGCCCCGCTGTGAAGGACGACGTTTTCGTTAACAAGAGTGAGGTGGGCGTTGGTCCACGACGGTGGAGCGGTCGGTTCTTTGCTGGCGAGACTCTCTTCGATGTCGTGCAGGACTGCCATTTTGTTCTCCGGTTCTATGGTGTGGTTCGGGGCAATATCTTTGGGACGTGGACGGACGATTAGGAGCACAATGGCGGCTGTCAGTGCCGCCGCCGCGAGGAAAACACCACTACTCCCGGGGTGGGGGGTGAACGAAAGGAGTGCAGCAGGGATGCACGCGCCGCCTGCTGCGCCGCAGGCGACCAGCAGGCCGACGGCTTTCTTGGCGTCCTCGACTCTTACTCGGGTGAGTCCTATACCGAGAATCAGGGAGTACATCGGTCCCAGGCAGGCAACGGCCACGCCCGTCGTCATTAGCGCTGCCTCCGGATGGGCCTGCCTGAGGACACCCGCCAGGGCAAAGCACACCCCAGCGGCCGTGGAGGTGAAGACGAGGACGGCTGCCGGGGTCACTGTGGACCTGAGAATGAACCATGCTGTGTATCGGCCTATGGCCATCAGCACCCAGAAAGCCGAAGTTCCGGCCGCTGCAGTGATGGCGTCCAGGGCAAGAGCTTCCGCGGGGATGACTGCAGACCAACCTGCGAAGACTGTTTCGACGCCGACGTATAGGAAGAGGGCTGCCGACACTGGAGCCAGCAGGAAGAACAGTGCGCTCCTGCTGGTACTTGCTGAATCGGACAAAGCGCCGACAGTGCGTCGTGCGCGGCCGCCGGTCTTTGCCGCGAAAAGGAACAGGGCAGCGGTGGTGCCGTGACCGAGCGCAGCGGCCGCCAGCAAGGGGACCGCAGTCCCACCAAGAAGTCCCGTCACGATAAGCAGGGGGCCAAGGGCCGCGACTAGGGCTACGGTTCCAGTAAGCGCAGCCAGCAAGCCTGTGGTCCCCTTCCCGGCGAGGACCCGCGCGAGGATGCTCCCACTGGCTTCGCAAAGGCCGAAGCCCATTCCTGCTGCCACGGCCGAGATTGTGAATGCAGCACCGTCCGGTGCAACAGCTATGGCGATGAGCGCCGCTGCCTGAAGCAACGAACCGGCACAAAGGATGGCGGCCGCGGTAATCGCCCGCAGCAGAAGTGACGACAGGAGCACCCCGGTCATGAGTCCGAAGAAGAGCGCCGGGACGGCACCGAGGTATTCGGAGACCGGAGTGTTCGAGTGGTGGGCTGCCAGGGGAATAATCGCCGGAATTATCGAGGCGGTGCCGCCCATCCCGGCAAAGGCGGCGAACAGCCCGGCTTTCTGCATCCGTGCAGGCATGGCCACCGTGCGCCGCCCTGGTTCCATCGTCTCCGAGGTGCTAATCGGAACCTTGGATTCGTCACGATTGCTGAGGTCCATGAACGTACCGATCCTTCCCCCTAAGGCCGCCGCAAGGATGCGGGCGGCACGTCATGCTTGATTGAAGCGGAATTTAGTTACCTAGCAGCGTGTCAATTGGTAAAAAAATTACCAGTAGCTTCGGGAGGCGTCAATGGCCTATTTTTCGGGGGTTTATGCTGCTTTTCTTCTGGGTCTGGGGCCGCCGGACCCACGGCGGAACGCCCCGCGGCGTCGGCCCCGGGCGGGGCCTGTTCGGTCGGTCTTGCGCCTGCTGGGCGGCGGATGATCTTGGGTTGTACGGCCAGTCAGGCCCCAGACTTGACGGCAGGTATGGCTGCCAGGAGTTCGCGTGTGTAGGCGGCTTGGGGTTGCTCAAATATGTCGGCGGGGGTGCCACTTTCCACGATGCGTCCGCGTTGCATGACATGGACGGCATGGGAAATCATTCGGACGACTGCCAAGTCGTGGCTGATGAAGAGGTAGCTCAAACCCAAATCGTTCTGCAGTTCGGCGAGCAGGTCCAGGGTTTGCGCCTGGACGAGGACGTCGAGTGCGGACACGGCCTCATCCAGCACGACGAGGTCCGGTGAAAGAGCCAGCGCGCGGGCGATTGCCACGCGTTGGCGCTGTCCTCCGGAAAGCTCGTGCGGCAACCGGTCGGCCATCGTTGCCGGCAGCGCAACCTGGTCCAGCAACTCGAGGCATCTGTTGTGACGTACAGCCTTCGTGCCTATCCGGTGAACTCGAAGTGGTTCGGTGATGGATTCGGCGATTGTGTATCTGGGGTCGAGGGACGCGTACGGGTTCTGAAATACCGGTTGGACGCGCCGGCGGAACGCGAAGAGCTCACGTCTTCCCAGCGACGAAACTTCAGTTCCGTCGAACAGGATCTGGCCAGAGGTGATGTCATCAAGTCCCAGCATCAGGTTCGCGGTTGTTGATTTGCCTGATCCTGATTCCCCGACAATGGAAACGGTCTGACCGCGCGGGATGCTGAAGCTGATGTCATCGACCGCGGTGAAGGCGGTACCTCCTTGGCCGCCAGGGCCGCGGATGGTGAAGACCTTGCTCAGATTGCGTACTTCGACAATGTTCTTTACGGTCGCTTCCGTCTCGGGCCCGGCGGCGTCGTCCGGGCGCCTCGCCGAGACCATCGACCGGGAGGTCAGGCTGGGCGCTGCCATCAGTAGGCGTTGAGTGTAGTCGTGCTGGGGATCGTTCATGATTAGGGCTGCGGGACCGGATTCGACGATTTCCCCCTGCCGCATCACCACAATGGAGTCGGCACGTTCAGCGGCCAGTGCGAGGTCGTGCGTGATCAACAGCACCGCCGTGTCCATCTGTTCGGTAAGCTCTTCGAGCTGGTCGAGGATGCGCCTCTGTACTGTGACATCCAGTGCAGATGTCGGCTCATCGGCGATCAGGAGGCTCGGGCGGCAGGCCAGACCCATGGCAATAAGCGCCCGCTGGCGCATTCCACCGGAGAATTCGTGCGGATATTGGCTTAGCCGACGCTCGGGCTCAGAGATCCCGACCATGTTGAGCAACTCGATGACCTGCCCGCGGCTTCCTTTACCCAGGGAACGCCCGTGGACCTCCAGGGCTTCGGCAATCTGGTCGCCGATACGCATGAGCGGATTTAGGTTGGACATAGGATCCTGCGGTACGAAGCCGATCCTGGCGCCGCGGATTGCCATCATTTCGCGGTCCGTGGCATCCGCCAGGTTGCGCCCGTCGAAGTGGATCTCTCCGCCGGTGATCCGTCCGTTCCCAGGAAGAAGCCGGTTGACGGCCGCGGCGGTAGTTGACTTTCCCGAACCGGATTCGCCGACGACGGCAACTGTCTGTCCCGGGAACACGTCCAGTGAGACACTGTGAACCACTGTCAGCTGGCGCGCACCGGAACCGAATGCGATCGAGAGGTTCTGTATGGAAAGGAGCGGGGAAGGGGGAGTCATGGCGTATGCCTCTCTCTGTTGCAGTGCTGCGGAAGACATGGATGGCTGAACCGTGTGATCTGGCGGCTCATGGGCTGCTGCGTCCGATTTCGTTCCCGGCCGTGTCGAGGAACCCTGTCCATAGATCCTCTGTGGGGACCGGCGCCCCGTCGACGAGCAGTCGGTTGCTCGCCAGTGCAAGAGCCATGCCCCGGCCGGGTACGAACCCGACAGCGGACCCGACGTGGCCGGGGTGGCCGAGGACGGTAAGTGTTTCGTCGTTGACCTTGAGCGTGTAGCGGCGGAACCCGAGCGCCTGCCCTGGGTCGGGTCCGGCCGAGAAGAACTCTTCGGCGACGTCCGGGCGCCAGAGGCAATCGTGATCCCGGTAGGTTGCCAGGGCGGCGGCGAACCGCAAAAGGTCAGGAACCGTTGAGAAAAGACCTGCGTGCCCCGAAACGCCCCCAAAGGCGTGGTGGGCGTTTCCGTCCGCGACCTGCCCGTGTACGGGTTGACGGCGCCAGCCCGGGAAGTCACTGCTGCTGACGGGCACTGCATAGGGCCGCTGGGCGTCGATCATCGCAGCTTCGATCCTGTCGTCACGGGCCCCTGTCGAGACAACCGCTCCGGCCGGCGCCGCATACCGGGTGGCTCGGAGACCGAGTGGTTTCGTGACCAGTTCCGCGGTCGCAGACGCAAGGTCGAGACCGGCCGCGGCGCTTACTACTCTGCCCAGGAGAATGAAGCCGAGATCGGAGTAGCGGCGTGCCGTCCGGGGAGCGCAGACCAGCGGAAGCGTTTCGATGAGGCGGTGGGCTTCGTCTTCGCTTTCGGCTGCAACGTAGAGGGGGTACCACTCCTTGAGGCCTCCGCGGTGTAGAAGCAGGTCCCGTACTGTGACTGTTTCCCGGCCGGCACCGCGAAATTCCGGCAGATAGCGGCGGATCTCCGCGTCCAGATCGACCAGCCCGCCGGATACGAGGCGGATCAGGCACGCGGTCGTACCCAGCACTTTGGTGACGGAGGCCATGTCATGGTGTGTGTCCCGAGTCATCGGGTCAATACCCTGACGTTTGCCCCCTGGCCAATGGACTGTACGGTGTCCCGCAGCCGCCACAACCGAAATGCCGGGCGCGAGGATGCCAAGCGTGACGCCGGCAGGAGGCTCCTGGGCCGTGGACCCGGGTGAGGACCGGGATACCAGCTGCCTGGCCGCGGATTCCAGCGTGGTCATTGGAAGATACCCGCCGTGACGGTCTTTGTAGCCCCGGACTGGTCTGTTTTACTCCCGGCAGGGAGTCTGGCCGGCGGGGTATCTGCGTCCGGAAAGGATTTCGACAGCCGATGCACGGGTTCGCCGAACTCCCAGCTTCGCCCCTGATTTTCACTCACGGGCAACCAGCCATGATGGGCGTAAAAAGCCACGGAAGCTGTATTGGCAGTGAAGACCCACAGGCTCGCCGACATTGCGCCAACAGATGCCAAAGCGGATTCCGCCGCGCGAAGGAGGCGCGATCCGATACCGCACCCCTGCGAGGCCGGGTCAACGTAGAGCGACCAGATAATTCCGTGGCCGGGATGAGCGAGGCCGCACCTGAGGACCCCAGCCACCGTACCCGGTTCTGCGCCGACGGCTACGATGACCTCCTCAACCCCGTCCTGGGTGGAGAGCACCCGTTCCCACAGGGCGCGTGCGCGACCCTCAGTCATGCTCTGTACGAGGTGGGCTGGAAGAACCCGTTGATGGCTGACCTGCCAGCAAGCAACGAAGACCTCGACAATTTGATCGCAGTCGGCACTGGATCCTCGCCGAAGCGCCGGGGGCATGGTCACGGCCTTAGGCCCGGGTGAGCGTCAGGGTGCGGGGGGCGGACGTGGCAGGCGCGGGAAGGACAAGCGGTCCGATTCCCGGTGTGAGGCTACCGAGAATCCGACCATCCCGCGCCCCCGTTCCTGAAGGGACCGTGCCAGGCAGCCCGTGAGCGGTGCACCAACCAATGAGGGCAAAAGCAATCGCCTCCTTGTCATCAGCCGGGGCACCGTACTCGTCGGACTGTGTGATGACGACTCCGGGCAGCGCGCGGCGAAGTCCCTCCATCAGGACGCCGTTTCTGCATCCTCCGCCCGAAGCCACCACGAGGTCGATTCCGTGCGCCTGCACGTCCCGGGCCACGGACCGTACCGTCAGCTCGGTGAGTGTGGCTAACAGGTCCGCGTCCCTCGGCCCAGCACCGGCGGCTTTGAGGGTGTCTTCGATATAGGGAAGGTGGAAGTATTCCTTTCCGGTGGACTTAGGAGCCGGCAGCTGGAAATAGGGGTCATCGAGAAAGACTTCCAGCAGGTCCTTATCGACCATGCCGGTGGCAGCAATCCTGCCATCGACGTCGTAGCCCATGTCGCCGAGTTCCCGGCCGACCACAACAGCGTCGATCAGGGCGTTGGCTGGCCCGATGTCGTAGGCAAACAGGTCCGAGTCTCGCGAAACGACTGTCATGTTGGCGATACCGCCGAGGTTGAGGGCAGCGGCAGTGCCCTCGTGCCCGGCCAGGAGGAGGGCGTCCAGATACGAAACCAAAGGCGCTCCGTGACCGCCCGCTGTGATGTCCCGGACCCGCACATCGGAGAGCACCGGTGTCCCGGTTGCTTCGGCGATCCACGCCGGCTGTCCTATCTGCAGCGTACCTCGGGCTTGCCCGCCTTCCACCCAGTGGTAGACGGTCTGGCCGTGGGAAACGACAAGGTCAACGGGACCGGCGTCACGGATCGTCTCCAGTGCTGCCTGCGCAAAGCGCTGGCCGACAAGGGTGTCCAGTTCGCACATCTCAGCAAGGGTTGTAGCTGCTGGAGGAAGCGCCTGGATTAGCCGGGCCCGGAGGGCCGGTGGATACGGGGTGCTCGTGGAATGTATTACCTTCCCCGTCAGGTGCCCGCTTTGCTCGTCGAACTCTACGACGGCGGCGTCGATACCGTCGTGGGAGGTTCCAGAAATCATACCGAGAATTCTCATGCTTGCTCTCCTAGGGCCGCTCGTAGCAGGCCGCCGTTTATAGTGAGTTGGGCCGCCGCTTCCTCAGGGCTGAGGTCCAGCCGGAGCGCCACGATGGCCTGCTTGACGGAATAGCTATTAGCGGCCAGGGCTGCCAGGGCGACCGCCCGTCCCGCACCCGTAACGGACTGCACCATCCGTACGGCGCGTTCGCGCAGTTTTTCATTAGTCGGTTTCACATCGACCATGAGGTTGCCATAGGTCTTGCCGAGCTGGACCATAACGATGGTTGAAAACATGTTGAGCACAAGCTTTTGGGCGGTCCCTGCCTTGAGTCGGGTAGAGCCGCTGATGACTTCGGGACCGACTACGACTTCGATGCCGTGTTCCGCGGCGGCCGCGAGGGGAGTGCCGGTGTTGCAGGTGAGGCCGACGGTGAGGGCGCCTCTGGACCGTGCGCGCTCGATGGCGGCGACGACGAAGGGCGTCCGGCCGCTGGACGCGATGCCGATGACCGTGTCCAGCGATCCGACGCTGGCAGCGTCCATCGCATGGGTGCCGGCGTCGACATCGTCCTCAGCGCCTTCGCAGGGTGCAACGATGGCAGTGGGACCTCCGGCCATGACCGCGAAAATCTGTTCGGGGGAAGTTCCAAAGGTGGGCGGGCACTCGGAGGCATCGAGCACTCCGATGCGGCCCGGCGTCCCGGCTCCTACGTAAATCATGCGCCCGCCGGCCATCATCCGCGTCGCGGTGGCCTCAATAGCCGGCGCGATCTGCGGAAGGGCCCGATTAACCGCGCCAGGGACAGCAGAGTCAGCCGTGTTCATTGTCTGGGCCAGCTCGTTGACCGACATTTTATCGATACCAGCAAAACGAGGGTCAGCGATTTCCGTTTCGAGCGTCGTCAGCAGGGCGATCTCAAGAGGATTAAGAGTCACCGCCGGCCTCGGTTCCGAGGATCGAATGCATCGCGCAGCCCGTCTCCAAGAAGGTTCAGGCCGACAACGAGAAGAACTACGACGACGCCGGGGGCAATCATGGTCCATGGCGCGACATAGACAAGCGTGCGGGCTTCGAAGATCATTGACCCAAGCGAGGGCGCGGGCGGTGGGGTGCCAAGACCCAGAAAGCTCAGGGATGCCTCGGTCAGGACCGCCCACGACAGCGAGAGGGCCACTTGAATGATGATGATCGATGTGATATTCGGCAGAACGTGCTGCAGCATGATCATCACCCGGCTTTGTCCCGTGCTGGTGGCGGCCCGTACATAGTCAATCTCGCGCAGCGACAGGACAGGACCGCGCGTGACCCGGATGAAGATCGGTACATAGACGACCGCGATTGCTACGGCGATAGTGAACCAGTTGCGGTCGAAGACCGAAGCCAGGGCCAGGGCCAGAAGCAGGGGAGGGAATGCGAAGAGCACGTTTGTTATGCCGCCGATGAGGCCGTCGGCCAATCCGCGGAAGAACCCGGCTACCAGGCCGCCTAGTGTTCCGATAACTGCGGCAAATGCAACGGCGACGACGGCGATGAGGGCGGAGTTCGAGACACCTGCTGCCTCCCGGGAGAAGACATCGCGTCGGATGTGATCTGTGCCGAACCAGTGGGCTGCGGACGGGGCGAGCAGCCTGGACGGCGAGTTCTGCGTGATCGGATCGTAGGGGAGGGCGTTGCTGAAGGACAGTACTGAGAGGACCGCGAGCAGGCAGATGATAATCAGCCCGGCCAGACCTGTTGGACTTTTCAGCAGCGCAGGAGACCGGCGTGCTGTCCCGGTAAGAATCGCGTTGTTATCGGTGGCCAATGGGATGTCGGTCATGAGGCACGTACCCTCGGGTCGATGACACGGTAGAGGACATCGGTCAGGAGATTCACAATGACGAATGTGAGGGCGATAACTAGGACAGTGCTCTGCACGAGTGCGTACTCTTTCTGCTGGATTCCGAGCAGCACCTGCCGGCCGATCCCCGGAATCGAGAAGATCTGCTCTACGACGACCGCGCCGCCCAGGAGGTAGCCGAACTGGAGCCCAGTCATCGTGACGATGGGGACGAGGGCGTTTCGCAATACATGCCTGGCCTGGAGCCGGCTTTCCGGGACGCCCTTGGCACGTGCGGTGCGGATAAAGTCATTTGACCGAATCTCCAATACGGCTGTGCGCGTCGTTCTGATGATCGGTGCGGCTATGCCGAATCCCAGGACCAGTGAAGGCAGGAGCATTTGTTGAAGGTTTAGAGTGGGATTGTCGGTAAAGGCGACGAATCCCCGCCCGTTCGGGTTGAAGCCCAGTGAGGCCGCGAAGACCGAAAGCAGCGTCGTCGCTAAAAGGAAAGCGGGGACCGAGAGTCCGGCCAGGCTTACTACCTGCGCCAGCCCGTCGCGCGGCGAGTTGGGTCGGGAAGCGGCCAACATGCCGAGCGGCACACCGATCAGCAATGCCAGGACGATCGCGAAAATAGCGAGTTCGAAGGTCACCGGAAGCGAACGGAAGGTGAGATCCAGAACGCTTTGCTGAGACCGGGAGGAGAAGCCGAGGTTTCCGGTGAACAGATTTCCCAGCCAGGAGAAGAATTGGATGACGAGCGGTTGGTCCAACCCGTAATAGCGCTCCAGGGCGGCCTGCTGGGCCGGGGTAAGGGCGGCAGCTTCTGTTCCGAGGCCGGCAATGATCTGATCTCCGGGTATGGCCCGGAGCATGATGAAAACGAAGATTGCCACCCCCAGCAGCGTTCCTGCCGCACCGGCGATGCGGCGTAAGAGAGGGTTGTGAGTAAGGGTCTGCAGCATGTGCCTGGTTTTCTCGCCTCTGGTGGGCCCCGGTGGAACGGGGCCCACTCTCTGGGGCGGTTAGTTGATAGTAGTGGTTCGCAGGAACTGGAGGGAGCCGTTCGCCATCGGGACAAATCCTTGGACGGAAGAGCTCGTCGTTGTGTAGGTGTAGCTGGTGAACAGCCAGACCCACGCTGCATTGTCCTCGAGCTCTCGGGAGACCTTGGAGTAGATCTCCTTACGCTGCTGGGGGTCGGAGGTGGTCTTTCCGCTAGCGAAGAGCTTGTCGAGCGCGGGGGAGTTGTAGCCCGCGACCTTGTTCAGATTCCCGGTGCTGGTGAAGTATCGCCCGTACATGCCGTCCGGGTCGGGCCGGCCACCGTTGAGCGCGACAGCGGCGTCAAAATCGCCCGCCTTCCACCGGTTGACGAATGCGCCGGACTCCAGAACGTCAATGGTGAGCGTGATTTTGGCTTCGGCGAGCTGGGATTTGAGATTCTGTGCTTCGTCGACGGAGGTGGCGTACTCACCTTGGGAGACAATCGTTGACAGCGTCACGCCGTCATCTTTCCCTGCTTTCTTAAGGTATTCGGCGGCCTTGGCGAGGTCCTTCTTCGGGCATGGGCGCTGATCAGCGTTGGATTTGTATGCCGGCGATGTGATGGGACCCGTTACCTCACCTTCACCGAGGGCTGCAGTGTCGAGCACCTGCTGGCGGTCCACGGCGCACTGGATAGCCAGGCGGACGTTCACGTCGGAGAGGACTTCGCGCCCGGCGTTAAGTTGCAGCGCGTGGTAGCTCAGCTGAGGTGTCTTCGCGACGGACGTGTTCGCCCCCGCAGCCGTCTTGGCGACCAGTGGGCTGTTGAAAACCGCGAAATTTACGTTCCCTGACTGCATTGCCGAGACTATGGATGACTCGTCAGGAATCACCCGCAGTTCGACACTGTCGAGTTTCGCCTTTTCGCCCCAATACGAATCGTTCCTGGCCAGCCTCATCGACTGGCTGGGTACGCGTTCCTTCAGGGTAAACGGCCCGGACCCGTTGGGCTTGGTCATGAGCGAATTTTCCGCGTCGTCAGAAGAGAGGATCGCCATGTTGATCACGGCCAGGTTGGCCGGCAGGGCCGCGTCCGGTGCAGACATGCGCAGGACGACTGTCGCAGGGTCCGGAGCCTCGATTGAGGTTACGGCTCCAAGGGATGTTCGCGACACGGCGCCGGTGGCTTCCTCTTTGATTTTGTCCAACGAGTACTTGACGTCCTTCGAATCGAGGGCACTGCCATCACTGAAGGTGACGCCTTCTCGGAGTTTGAACGTGACCGTCAGACCGTCCCCGGAAGCTTCCCACGACTTGGCAAGACCAGGAACGACTGTTAAATCCTTGTCGAATTCCGTCAACGTGCCATATATGTTTTGAAGGACGGATACCGCCTGGAACTGTGTGGCTTTCCAGGGGAGCAGAGTGTCAGGGTCCGTGGTCACACCGACGACGAGGTTTCCGCCAGTCTTGCCTGCCGACACCTGTTGGGCCGCCGGAGCGGCACAGCCAGTGATTGATAGGGACGCAGTCGCGGCTATTGCTAGCGCCGAAAGCGTGCCACGGATGAATCGGGAACCGCTTTGCATGGTGGGTCTCCTCAGTGACATGTGATGCATCCTGCAATGCCGCGCCCGGCCCCCGCAGGTCCCCCAGAAAGCATCGGTTGTCCGGGTTGGTCATAAACGTACCTTCATCGCCCAATCCGTGTAAAGATATTCCCTAGAAGTTTTTTCATGTCCTGGCCCGTCGTCTTTGGCGGTTGCCGGCCTGGGACGAAACCCGGAGGAGGGAGCTAATTGTGAGCAACGCGTTGGAAACACCGGAATCTGAAACGGTGCTAATTCGGATTAGGGCTGCCATACCGTCACTGAGGCCGTCCGAGAGACGCATAGCCCAGGTGTTCATTGCAGACCCTGCGGGGGGAGCAACGCTCTCCGTGGCGGAACTTGCTGCACTTTGTAAGACCTCAACCACAACGGTGGTGCGCTTTTACAAGCGGATGGGCTACTCCCACTACAAGGACCTTCTGATGGATCTCACGAGGGAGGCCATGCGTCAGGAACTCGTAACGTCGAGCCTTCCTCCTGTATCCGGTGACATCGGGCGCAATGATTCACTCGGCGACATCGTGGCGAAAGTGGCCATCAATGAGACCCTTTCCATTGCAGACACCGCGCGGGCCCTCGACACCACTTCCTTGGGCGAGGCAGTCGGGCTCCTTTCCCAGGCCCGGAGGATAGACACGTTCGGCATGGGTGCCAGTTCGTTCGTGGGTCTTGACCTCCAGCAAAAGCTGTCACGGATCAGCCGCACCGTCATCAACTGGTCCGACGCCCATTCGGCCTGGACTGCTGCAGCCACTCTCGACGGCTCATGTGTCGCGATTGCTATCTCCCATTCCGGCAAGACCAGGGATACCGTTGAATTCCTGACCGCAGCGCGGGAGTCTGGCGCGGCAACGATCGCTATCACAAACTTCCAGGATTCCCCCGTCGCGTCGGCTGCTGACGTGGTTCTCACGACCGCCGCCAGGGAGACGCGGTTCAGGTCCGGAGCCTTGGGCAGCCGCATCGCTCAACTTATGGTCGTCGACTGCCTGTTCACTGGCGTCGCGCAGGCATCTTACGACGCCTCAATGGAGGCTTTGCGCAATACCTACCGGGTCGTGCACGAGCGCAGCCAGCACGGGAGCGACTGATGGAGGCCGGTCTACTGGCACCCGTGCCGGCCAGTTCGCGAGCCCTTGACCGCCTGGCCCTGGCCCACGACGCATCGCACTACCTGCTGGTTCCCGAGGTGACCGCCACTCCCCGGCATGCCGAGGATGTGGCAAAGCTGTTTCGGGTCAGCGCCGAACGGGGCATTCCGCTCACTTTTCGGTCCGGTGGAACAAGCCTGAGCGGCCAAGCCCTCTCCAACGGAATCCTGGCCGACACGAGAAGGAACTTCAGACGCATCGAAATTCTCGACGACGGCCTTCGGGTGAAGATCCAGCCCGGAGCAACACTTCGAAGCGTCAACAACCGTCTGGCCCCTTACGGACGGAAACTTGGTCCTGACCCCGCCAGCGAAATTGCCTGCACGATCGGCGGCATCGTGGCCAACAACTCCAGCGGAATGTCATGCGGTACCGAAAACAACACGTACCGAACCCTCGAATCGCTTGTAATTGTCCTGCCCAGCGGGACGGTCGTGGACACCGGCGCCTCCGACGCCGACGAGCGGCTTCGGCAGACTGAATCCGCGCTATGGGCAGGGCTAGCACGTCTCAGGGACAGGGTCCGCGCCGACAAGGGCTCGGTTGAAACGATCCGCCGGCTGTTCGCCATGAAAAACACCATGGGTTACGGAGTCAACTCGTTTCTTGACTTTGACCGGCCCGTAGACATCCTCGCCCGGCTGGTCATCGGCAGCGAAGGCACGCTGGCTTTCATCGCCGAGGCAACTTACCGGACTGTGCCACTGCTTCCGCACGCAGCCACGGCCCTGGCGGTCTTCCCTTCGCTGAGCTGCGCTACTGCGGCGCTTCCGGCGCTGGCCAGCACCGGCCTTGCCACCATCGAGTTGATGGACGCCACATCGCTGCGCGTAGCCCAAAAACTGCCGCAGGCGATCAGGGAGCTCGCCGGGCTGAACATCGCCAACCACGCCGCCTGCCTGATCGAATACGCCGGAGCCACACCCGAAGACCTCGCACAACAGCAGGCAGGCAGCGAAGAGCTGTTGTCGAGCCTTGATCTGGCGGCCCCGCTGACCTTTAGCCAGGACGCGCGCGTGAGGGCAGCTCTCTGGAGCGTCCGCAAGGGGCTCTACACCGCCGTCGCGGGCGCCCGGCCGTCGGGGACCACTGCACTCCTTGAGGACATAGTGGTCCCGGTGCCGGAGCTTCTCCGTACCTGCGAGGGGCTCTTGGATCTCTTTGAGCACTACGCCTACGAAGAGAGCGTGATCTTCGGTCACGCCAAGGACGGCAACATCCACTTCATGCTCAATGAACGCTTTGAGGACGCGAAGAACCTGGAACGGTACAGGGCGTTCACCGAGGACATGGTTGATCTCGTTCTCGGCAGGGGTGGCTCGCTCAAGGCCGAACACGGTACCGGCCGCATCATGGCCCCATTCATCCACCGGCAATATGGCGCCGAACTTCACGACGTCATGTGCCAGATCAAACTGCTTTGCGATCCGGCAGGGCTGCTCAACCCCGGGACCGTGCTCTCCGATGACCCGGGCTCCTATCTACGGGACCTCAAGGTCGCACCGACCGTCGAATCCGAGGTTGACCGGTGCGTCGAGTGCGGCTATTGCGAGCCGTCCTGCCCCTCGAAGGACCTGACACTGACCCCACGCCAGCGCATCGTCCTCCGTCGGGAGATGAAGAAAGCCGACGCCGAGGGCGATGGCCGGCTCCTGCACGAGCTACGCTCGGATTTCGCCTATGAAGGTATCGATACCTGTGCCATTGACGGTATGTGCGAGGTTGCCTGCCCCGTGAATATAAACACGGGAGACCTTGTCCGACGCTTGCGAGCAGAGAACGCCAACACAGTCGAATCGTCCCTCTGGGCAACCGCCGCCAACCACTGGGACGGCGTTACCCGACTGGGCGCAGCCGCTCTGACTCTCGCGGACGGCGTGCCACCAACTGTCGTGACTACAGCTACGCGCGTCGGACGTGCCGTAATGGGAGCTGGCAAAGTGCCGCTCTACGACCGTGCTCTTCCAGTTGGAGGCAACCGGCGGCTACCCCTGCCCGCCGAGAAACCGGCCGCCGTATATTTCCCTGCCTGCATCGGAACCCTCTTTGGACCAACTGGAAATTCTCCTGGGGTCTCATCCGCCTTCCTCGAGCTTTGCCGCCGCGCCGGCGTTCCGCTCAGGGTACCGGACGAAATCGCGTCGCTCTGCTGCGGAACGCCCTGGAAGTCCAAAGGATTCACGACCGGCCACACTCGCACGGCGGAAAGGGTGCTGCCGCTGTTGTGGGAGTCCTCCCAGCAGGGCGAGTTGCCCATCATCTGTGATGCCTCCTCCTGCACCGAAGGCCTCGAAACCCTCCGCAAGACCGCGGGCAGTACGCCCAAATATGCCCACCTCCGGTTCGTGGACGCCGTTGAATTCATCCACAACACGGTGCTGGACCACCTCAATGTGTCGGCGCCGCTAGAATCCATTGCCCTTCACCCGACCTGTTCGTCGACCCAACTAGGGGTCAACGCGATGATGACAGCGATCGCAAACCGCATCGCCACCGAAGTCTTCACCCCGGCGGACTGGTCCTGCTGTGCTTTCGCCGGAGACCGTGGCCTACTGCATCCCGAACTCACCGCCTCAGCCACCCAGCATGAGGCAGCCGAAGTGAATTCCAGGGATTTCGAAGCCTACGCGTCCTCCAACAGGACCTGTGAACTCGGTATGTCCAGGGCGACGGGCAAAGACTACGTGCACCTCCTCGAGCTCCTAGAAAGGGCGACAAGAGACAACGAAAATCCTGCCCCGACGGTTAGCCCAAGTTCCCCCAAACGCGCCAGACAGCGTATATCTCGCTCCTAGGCCAGCACGACCGCACATAGCACTAGCGGGGGTGTGTCAACTGGTCCACGGCGCCACCAGAAAATACCGGCTCGCATCCCACGTCCCATCTAGGAGAAAAATGGAAGTCATTATCGCCGAGACCCCCGCCGACGTCGGGCGAATTGCAGCCCACATAATCGCGCCGATAATCTCAGCAAAGCCGGCGGCGGTGCTCGGGTTTGCCACCGGGTCGTCGCCCACGGGCATCTACTCAGAACTGGCCGCTATGGTCGGAATCGGTGACCTCGACTTGTCCGCGACAACAGGCTTCGCACTGGATGAATACTTCGGCATCCCGATCAACCACTCCGCCAGTTACGCCGCCGTCGTGCAGCGGGATATTGCCAGACCGTTGGGGATGCGGCATGGCAGCATCACCGTTCCAGACGGCAGCCGCGCGGATCACCACAACGCGTGCCAGGACTTCGAAGACGCGATCTCGCGGGCCGGCGGCATCGACATCCAGATCCTGGGCATCGGCACCAACGGCCACATCGGCTTTAACGAACCGACATCGTCGCTGGCGTCTCGAACGAGGATCAAGACGCTCACCCAGCAAACGCGCAACGACAACGCCCGCTTCTTCACTACACACGACGAAGTACCCACCCACTGCCTTACACAAGGTCTCGGAACCATATTGGAAGCAAAACGACTCCTGCTCGTAGCGCAGGGAGCCCAGAAAGCGCGGGCAATAGCGGCCGCCGTAGAAGGCCCCGTTTCCAGCATGTGGCCCGCCTCGGTTCTGCAACTCCACGCCCGAGCTACCGTCATCGTGGATCGAGACGCCGCCCTCCAGCTCGAACTCTCTGACTACTACCGTCACGCATTCCTAAACAAACCATCCCCAAATGTCTCGACCTAGCTCGACGCCTAGCAGACCGGTCTGGAGAACGTCACGCTGTCCGCCCTGGCGGGGGACTAGTATCGCATCGCGGCGCACAACAGCCGGTGGTCACCTCGTCGGGGCAGTGCAGCGTTGAGGGCCTACCACGAGGCTTGGTATCAGTACCATTACGACCCGGCGCGCCAGCGCGGGGAAGCTGTGCGGTCGGGGAAGGAGCGATTCCTAGCGGCGGTCGGCTCCGGGCGAGGTTCGGAGTTGTGGGCCGCTATCCGTGCATTGCAGGCTGAAGCGGACCGTGTGCCTGACCCGGGCGGACCACTCACAAACTATATCGATGCGCTTAGTGCTTGGGCAGCCACCCATCCCGAGGTCGACCCCAGCGAAATGCGGGCAATCACCTCCCCACTGATCCGGGATCACCGATAAGCCGCTCGGGCTACTTCGACGAGGTGATGGGTAACACCATGCAGGACATCCGCTCGATGTCACCCTCGCGACCGTCTCACGAACTGACGGTCCCCATGCTCAAGGCTGTGCTGCGCAGCCTGAGCTACATATAGGTCAGCAGGACTGCGGCGCAACCCTCGGCCGCAGTCCTGCTGTTTGTTCCTTTGTGGAGACGCTGTCGTGCTTGATCGAGAAGCACCTCCCTAGCACTTCATCTAGAGGATGTTGCGCAGCACCTGTGGGTAGTTGGTGATGATCCCGTCGACGCCCCAGTTAATTGCGCGGCGCATGTCCTGGCCGCCGTTCACGGTCCAGGTGTACGTCTTCAGACCATAGCGGTGGATCATCGCGACGGTGTCCTGAGTCATGTCGCCGAGGGCCGGGTTGGCGGCCTGCGCCCATGTGGCGGCGTCGGCGAGTTTCGCCTCGGACGGCGGGCCGCCGGCGAAGAGCAGGCCGACCGGTACGTCGACGGCGAGGGCATCATAGGCGCGCAGCCACTCATGATTGAAGGACTGCATCATTACCCGGCCGTGCCGCAGGGCATAGGTGAATTCGGGAAGGGCGCGCAGTTCCCTGTCGACATCGGTTTCGATGCCCGGGTAGAGCTCGGGGGTCTTGACCTCCAGCAGCATGCCGGCGTGACGGCCAACCGCGTGCGCCCATTCTGCGAGCGTCGGCACACGCTGGCCGGCGAACTCGGGCGCGAACCACGAGCCGGCGTCGAGCTGTTTGATCTCCGCGAGGGTGAAGTCGCGGACGTTCCACGGTGCCCGGTCGGGGAAGACCGACTCGACGTCGGTGGTGCGGGCCAGCGTGGTGTCGTGAAAGATCACGAGGCCGCCGTCGGCGGTGCGCTGGATGTCGTTCTCGACGACGTCGGCGCCCTGCCGCAGCGCGAGCTCCACGGCTGCGAGGGTGTTTTCGGGGGCTGCGCCGCTTGAGCCGCGGTGGGCGATGACCTGGACGCTCGATTGACGACCGTCGCCCTCGGCAATGCTCTGGGCGGCGGTCGCGGCCGGCGCGGTGAACGCACTGAGGGCGGCAACGGCCATCCCCGTGACGATCCCGAGCACGCGTTCTGTGCGGCGCATGAGTAACCTCTTCCTGTTCGGAACCGGCCGGTGCCGGTCTCGCTCCTCACAGTCTCGAAACTTTGTGCACTCGCATCCAACTGCCGATTGCCTGTACGTGAACTCTGTCGCATCAGAGTTCTTTTGGGCTGCCCAAAACTATGCCTCGTCTGGCCGCGAGTAGGACGAGCCGGAGGGCGTCCGTTCCAGCAGTCCGAAGTCGATCATGTAGCGGCGCAGCAAAACGACATCATCGGTGTACCTGAGGAGCCGCTCATTGACCTGCTTCTCCGTGAGGTGTTCGTCCGGCTCGACGGCTTCGCTGACAATCCAGGCCAGGAGCTCCCGCCGCTCCGTCATGTTGGCTGGATACCTCTCGATCCTGCCCAGGCGCATAAAGCGGGCCAATCCGGTCTGCGCCTGCCGCCGCGGTTGCTTGGTGAGCAGGTCGCGGAAGACCGCCGCAGAAGCAACCAGATCGTTGGCAGCATTCCGTTCGACGAGCCCTGACTCAAGCAGGGCCGCGATGGCCCGGTGTCGCCGTCGGTCATTCAGGTCAGCAGCCACGTCAGCGAGCCTGGCGCCCAGCACAATTTGCGCGTAGGCGGTTCGCGCATCATTGTTCGCGAGGACTGCCACCACCCGCCGCCAGTGTGGTCCGCTCAGCCTCGTCTCTCCGGTCACAGCGTTTACCTCACTAACTCCCTAATCCTCAGAACGCGTAGCGGATGCGGCAATAAGGCGCGATCTCCTCAATAAGTGCGGTCAGCTGCCGCACATAGCCGGCCTTGGTTCCTGAACGGTAGCGGACGTTGGTGAAGCCGTTGGACGAGACCTTCGATTCCTGGAGGTCCGGACGCCACAGCACGTTCTCGGCCTGCGGATGCCACCCCAGATTGACCTCGTGGAGGCGCTCGTTGTGGGTAAGGAAGATGACTTCTGCTGCGAGCTGGGCCTTTGCGGCGGCCGTCAGGGTGACATCGAGTTGGCGCAGCAGCTCCTCCCAATCGCGGAGCCAGGTGTCCGTGATGATGACGGGGGAGAAGTTCACATGCACCTCGTACCCGGCCTCCACGAAGTCGTTGATTGCCGTCATGCGTTCAGCCACCGGCGAGGTCCGGACGTCAACCGATTTCGCCAGGTCCGCGGGCATGAGGGAAAAGCGGATCCTGGTATGGCCGCCGTGGTCCCAGCCGAGCAGTGCCGGGTTCACGTATTTGGTGGCAAAGGACAGCTTGGCGGTGGGCAAGTCGCGGAAGAGCCTGACGAGATCCTGCACGTTGTCGCTGATCAGTGCGTCGACGGAGCAGTCGCTGTTTTCGCCGATGTCGTAGACCCAGAGGTCCGGGTCGCATTGGTTGGGCTCAAGCTTTATGCCCTGCCGCGTCGCATGCCGCTCGAGCGCTCCGGCGATCTGGTCGATGTTCGCGAACACGGTCACCGGGTTGCTGTACCCCTTGTGCCGGGGCACGTAACAGTAGGCGCATGCCATGGCGCAGCCGTTCGCGGTTGAGGGCGCGATGAAGTCGGCGGACCGGCCGTTCGGCTTGACGGTCAGCGCCTTCTTGACGCCGAGGACCAGTGCCTCGGTCTTGATCCGGGACCAGCGCGGCACGTTCGTTTCATCACCGTGCACTTCCGGGATGTTCCAGTGGTTGTCGACAAGCACGACGTCGGCGTCCGGCCAGCGTGCGACGATCTCCTTGCCCCTGGGCAACTCCAGTGCAGCACCCTGCGCATAGATGCGCCGGATCTGCAGCAGCCGGTTGAATTCCATGACTCCATTCTCCCAAGACGCTGGCGGAGAACCGTTCGCCTATCACTGCTGCGCTTCGCCAGATACGTCGGCCTGCTCCGGCTTCCTTCGGGATTTCCTTGTGCCGCGTCGGCTTCGTTCCGACGGGCTGCGGTGAAGCTGACGGAGCGCGAGCAGTGGAAACAGCAGTACCGAGAGCATCCCCGCGCCGACGAGTGCGGATGAGATTCCGCCTGAAATCAGCCCCTCGTTGCGGCCAATAGCTGTCACCGCCACGATAATCGGCAGTCCGGTTGCACCTAACAGCATGATGGCCCGTTTGCCGGCAGGCGTGGAGCTGGGCGGAGCGGCGAGCAAGGACGGCAATCCGCGGATGATAAGCAGGAGGAGCAGAAACAAGGGAACCAGTGCGAGAGCGGCCGGGCTGGAGGTGAGTGCACCTAGGTCGAAGTCGACGCCGGTGTCGATAAAGAAGATCGGCACCAGGAATCCGAACGCGACGGCGTCGATCTTCGCCTCGATGACCTCCCGGTCTTGTTCGGGAGCGCGCGCGATGGCAACCTTCCAGAGGACTCCGGCGGCGAATGCACCCAGCAGCATGTCCAGTCCCAGGACCATGCTGAGCACAACCAGCACGGTGAGGATGAACATGATGGACCGGACGGCGAACTGGCCGCTGGTGTGGAGGGTCCGGGTGACCTGTGAGTGGAGCAGTGTGTGCCGTGCGCGCGAGGCGAGATAAATGGCCAGGCCAGTCAGAAGAACAAACCCCAGAAGTACTGCTGTCGCCGGTCCCAACTGCCTGCCACTCAAGAACAGCGAGATCGCAACCAGAGGACCAAATTCCCCCACCGCACCCAGTGCGGTGACCGCGATGCCGATCGGGGATTTCGATTCGCCTGCGTCGCGAAGGATCGGCAGCAGCGTGCCCAGGGCTGTGGAGCACAGGGCGACGCCGATAATCACGGCAGCCTCCGGCGTGGGGGCCAGGACCAGGCCGGCGCCTATGCCTGCCGCCAATGAGATGACCCAACCGGCGGCCGCACGGTTGGCGGGCCGGCCACGGATCAAGGCGAAATCAATCTCGTTTCCGGCAACGAAGAACAGCATGGCCAGCCCGAATTGGGCGAGCGTATCCGTGAACTCGGCGGGTTGGATCCACCCCAGCAGGCTGGGGCCGAGCATTATTCCGAGGACAATTTCGAAGACCACGATCGGCACCCTGACCACGCGATCTATGAAGCGGACGGCAAGAGGGGCTGCGACGGCCAGCAAGGCGATCAGAACCAGTGACGTGGACAAGCCCTGCATCGGCGGTACCTCCGGTACATCAGGTGTTTCGGAGAAAGAGCATTCCAAAGCTACCGCCACCGTTGGTGTTAGCGCCATAACAGCGAACCCCACACTAGGCTCGCCTTGTGATGAGTTCGCAGAACGGCAACGAAAGCTATGTTGTCCGCCCGTGGTGGAAGGGACGATCATTGCCCTGGGCGGCCTTGGTGGTTGTCTCGATCGTGCTGACAGGTATTGCCCTGGAACGGACGGCATTCTTCGTCTACACGCCGGTCCCGGAGTTCATCGAGCGGCTGCGTGTGGGCAGGCTGTCCATGCTTGCCGGGTCTGCCGCGTCACTTGCAGCAGCCATCTGGTCGCAGGTCCGGGGTAGTCCGCTGTGGGTGACCATTTGCGTGGCCGCGCCGGCAGCGCTGGTGGGCTTGGCGACCATGATCATGACGCCGCCGTCCCTGACTCCTCAGATCGCCGGTCTCGTTGCCCTACCGGCAGCCATTGCAGGACTCATCGGAGGGCTGCTTTCCCGAACCAGGGATTGATCCCGCCCGGTCACTGGACACCTACAGACCTTTGGGGATGCGCGGCTGGCCTTGTACCGACGGTTGCCCGCCCGCATCATGCCGGCACGGATGGCGGTGGCGGCCCGGGGAACAACCCGCCTTCGAGGTGGAAACTTAGCAGTTCGGCCCGGAATTTAACTGCGTCGACGAACCCGGCCAGGGCCGGGTAGGCATCCGTCGCCGTTTTCTGGACCAAACCCCGGAGCGGGCCGCTCGCCGTATCCCTGACGCTCAGATGGGTCATCCCGGTGTAGTCCGTCAGCGTGAAATTACGCTCGACCTGGAGCAGTCCCAGCGGCAGGCCGCCGGTCCAGGTCATGAGCTCTCCGGGGACCTGGCGGACCTTCAAACGGAAGGTCCGCTTGCCGCCGTCACGCGTCCGGACCCGTATTCGTTGTCCGGAGCCCATCTCGCCGCTGACTTCCGCGATCCCGGAATCCCAAACGGCATAGTTTTTCCCGTCGGTGATGATGTCCCACACGGCGTCGACCCCGGCAAGAATAAGGGCCTCCGCCTCGAACGATTCCATGTCTGCAAGGTTATCCTTCCGCCCCGAGCGCATCACCAACGTGTTGACTGCACGCCATGTGATCTGCATGACCGTCAGGGCGCCGCAGTTTACAAACTGTGTTCCGCGTATCGATTGGTCCTGTTAGACTGCCGTCGATTCTGGGGCGACGCCGGAAGGGAGACCCGGACGATGCAGGCAGGAAGTCCGTGGACACCCGGGGATCCATGGTGGGTCAGGGACAACCTGCGCGAAGCCATCGACCGTCTCGTGGAGGTGGGGTACACGGTGAGGGGCGGCCAGGGTGAGGACCCGGAGCTTATCGACCCAGGCGGCTCGGCAGTGCAGACGTGGCGGGAAGACTACCCCTACGATCAGCGGATGTCCCGGGAGGAATACGAGCTCGTAAAATACCAGCTGCAGGTCGAACTGCTGAAGTTCCAGTACTGGGGCCAGGACCGGGGCCTCAAGATCGTGATTGTTTTCGAGGGCCGCGACGCCGCCGGCAAGGGCGGGACCATCAAGCGTTTCACCGAACATCTGGATCCCCGCTCCGCCCGCACCGTGGCACTCGGCAAACCCTCGGACCGTGAACAGGGCCAGTGGTACTTTCAGCGCTACATTCAGCACCTGCCCACTGCCGGAGAAATCGTAATGTTCGACCGGTCCTGGTACAACAGGGCGAATGTCGAACGGGTCATGGGTTTCTGCACCGACGAGGAGTATCAGACCTTTATGGGACAGGCGCCTTTGTTCGAGAAAATGCTGGTGGAGTCCGGAATCCACCTGAGCAAGTTCTGGTTCTCGGTCACGCGGCATGAGCAGCGGACCCGCTTCGCGATCCGCCAGATCGACCCCGTCCGGCGGTGGAAACTTTCGCCCGTGGACCTGGCCTCCCTGGACCGGTGGGAAGACTACACAGCAGCCAAGCAAGCGACGTTCCTGCGCACCGACACCGACCACGCACCCT
>JBKKDK010000226.1:0-14577 GCA_046708245.1 Arthrobacter sp. | reverse complement strand
TTTTGGGGTCGTACTTCTTCAGAACCATACGGTCCGGGTTGTTACGACGGTTCTTGCGCGTCACGTAGGTGTAACCCGTGCCCGCGGTCGACTTGAGCTTGATGATCGGACGTACGTCCTTGTCCTTTGCCACTAGAGCTTCACTCCTCGTGCCAGGATGGCGGCTACGACTACGTCGATGCCACGCACGTCGATGGTCTTGATGCCACGTGCAGAGACCTGCAACGTGACGTTACGGCGCAGGGACGGAACCCAGTAGCGCTTCTTCTGGATGTTCGGGTCGAACCGGCGCTTGTTGCGGCGGTGCGAGTGCGAAATGCTGTGTCCAAAGCCCGGCTCGGCTCCGGTCACCTGGCAGTGTGCTGCCATGACGACTCTCCTCAAAAATAAATGAAACGGTTGGCGGAGTTCCCGCTTAACCGTGCGGCAGGCAGCGTCCGCATCCAGCCCCCACCGTGATCGGTAGCCCGCAGGGTTCAGGCAGACGGCACAAACCGGCTGTTTCCTCACTGCGGCGAAGATTGTGGGCCACGGCCACGGGCAGCGGAACCTTTCGGAAAGCCACTGCGATGTGCCGGGATACTGGGCGAATACAGGAGTGCACGCAACTTGAGCCCCTAACTACCGGCCATCGGGACTGTCCAAATTACTGGCAAGTCCCGCCAACCGGAGCAATTGCACACGCTCCGCGCCACCTAGCGCCTACCAAGTCTACGAGCTAGGCGAATTAAAGACCAATCCGGGGTGGAAAGGTGTATAAGGGCCTGCGCCGGATATGCGGGCCCGGCTTCTTGGGCGCAGGCCCGGTCCGTTTAGGACGACGGCGGTTCGTCCTCATCCGGCAGAGCATTCCGGGCCGCCACGGCGGCGTACCAGCGCCCGCTCGCCTTCGGGATGCGTCGCTGGGTTTCGTAGTCCACGCGCACCCGCCCAAATCGCTGGTGGTAGCCAAAAGCCCATTCGAAGTTGTCCAGCAGGGACCACGCCAGGTAGCCGCGCACGTCCACCCCGTCCGCCAGCGCCGTGTGGAGTGCCCGGAGGTGCGCGTCGAAATACGCGAGGCGGTCCTGGTCATCCACAAACCCCGCCGCGTCCGGGGCGTCTTCATAGGCGGCCCCGTTTTCCGTGATGTACACCGGGATGCCGGCCGGGCCGGTGTAGCCCTGCTGCACACGGTTCAGCAGACGCCGCAGGCCGTCCGGCTGGACCTCCCACCCCATGCCGGTGACGGGGAGTCCGCGCGGCACGGACCGGACGCCGTCGGCAGCAACAAAGGGCGACGGCGGCGCCGAGCCGGCCGGCGCCGAGCCAGCCCCTGCGGCGCCAGCGGACTCTATAGGTCTCTTGGTAACGGCCTCTCCGGTGTAGTAATTGATGCCCAGGAGGTCGATCGGTTCCGCGATGACCTCCAGGTCCCCCGGGCCGATGACGTCCTCGAGGCGGAGGTAAGCCACGTCGGCCAGCAGGTCCGCGGGGTACCGGCCGCGGAACAACGGATCCAAAAAGATCCGGTTGTATTGCCCGTCAATGCGGCGGGCCGCATCGAGATCCCCGGCATCGCTGGGGTCAACGGGATCGACCACGTTGAGGTTGAGCGTGATGCCGAGTTGCGCCTCCGGGTCCCGGGTGCGCAATCGCTGCACTGCCAGCCCGTGCCCCAGCAGCAAATGGTGGGCTGCAGCGAGTGCGGCGGCCGGCTCCGTGCGCCCCGGTGCGTGGATTCCTGCGGCATAGCCCAGGAAAGCGGAGCACCACGGTTCGTTCAGCGTGGTCCAGATCCGGACCCGGTCGCCCAGGGCCTCGTGCATCACCGCGGCGTAGTCGGCGAAGCGTTCCGCGGTGTCCCTGTTGGCCCAGCCGCCCTGATCCTCCAGCGCCTGCGGCAGGTCCCAGTGGTACAGCGTCAGCCACGGCGTGATGCCGGCGGCCAGCAGCTGGTCGACCAGCCGGGAGTAGAACCGGATGCCCTCCGGATTGGGCGTCACGCCGTCGGGCATGCAGCGCGCCCACGAGGTGGAAAAGCGGTAGGCGGCCAGGTTCAGTTCCCGCATCAGGGCGACGTCCTGCTCCGAGCGGTGATAGTGGTCGCAGGCTACATCGCCGTTTTGGGCATCCGCCACGGCGCCGGGCTTGCGCGCGAACACATCCCAGATGGAGTCCTGCCGGCCGTCCTCATGCGCGGCCCCCTCGATCTGGTACGCGGCGGTTGCCGCGCCCCAAAGGAAGCCGTCGGGAAATTCCAGTGGCATGGCATCCATCCTTGACTGCTCCTTGGCGGGTTCCTAGAGGTGGGTCAGCTGGCCGTACCGCGGCGCCAGTCCGTCGCCGGAGGACTTGCCGGTGACCCGGCGGACCACCCACGGCCCGGCGAATTCGCGGACCCAGCGGGCGTTGGCGCGGATCGCCTCGGCCCGGCCCAACTCCGGAACCGGGGTCATGGGCGGGATATCGATCGAGTGCTGGTGCTCAAGGACGGTGAGGACCCGTTTGGCCATATTCGCGTGCCCGGCCGGGGACATGTGCATCCGGTCGGTGGCCCACATGCCCCAGTCGTAGTATTCGCTGAAACGCCAGTAGTCCACCAGCAGGGCGCCGTGGTCGCCGGCGATCCCGCGGACCAGTTCGTTGTAGATGGCGGTGCGGCCGCGGGTGGTTGCGAAGATCTTTGAGCCGCGGGAGTCGAAGCCGGTGAACATCACAATGGTGGCGCCGGTGGCCTTGAGCTTGCGGATGCCGGCGTCGTAGTCCACCAGCAGGTCATCGATGTCGACCTTGGGCCGCAGGATGTCGTTGGCTCCGGCGTAGATGCTCACGAGGGTGGGTTTGAGTGCGACGGCGGCATCGACCTGCTCGGCCATGATCTGGCGCAGCTTCCGGCCGCGGATGGCGAGGTTTGCGTAGCCGAAGCCCGGATCGGCGGCGCCGAGCTGTTCGGCCACCCGGTCCGCCCAGCCCCGGACGCCGTTGGGACGGGTGGGGTCGTCGTCGCCGACACCTTCCGTGAAGGAGTCGCCAAGGGCTACATAGCGGGACGTGAAATCCATGGACCCAGTGTGCCAGCAGTTGCCCCGAGCAAACAAAGCATGGCGACAATGCCGCGAACCGCTCCGGCTGCGGGGAAAGCCGCTACTCCCGGATCCGCACGGCCGATTCGCGCAGGTACTGTTCAACCCTGGTGTACGCGTCCCGGGTGAGCGCCTTCCACAGGGCGATGGCCAGCCGGGGGTTGCTGTCCTCCAGGTCGGTGATCGCCTCGGCGCTGAGCACCATGACGCCCACCGGTCCGACCGCCCGGACCGTGGTCTCCTGCCGGTTGCCGCTGCCGAGCGCGAGCTCCCCGAACGTCATGCCCGCGCTGAGGGTGTTGAGTTTGACCCGTTCGGCGGTGGGTCCCGGGGAGGTGCTGCTGACCTTGCCGGAGGTGATGAAGTAGACGCCGCCGAACCGGAGCCCGACGCGGCGGATGACGTCGCCGTCGCCGTAATGTTTCGCCGTCATAAGCGCCGCCAGGGCTTCGGCGTCGGCCGCGTCCAGCGGCGCGAGGGCGGGCGAGTCCGTCACCGGGACGTGGTCCGGCAGCAGCAGCTGCTTGCCGTGACGGGCCAGCAGGCGGTTTTCGCAGTATTCGACGGCGGCGCTTCGGGTGGCGAACGACGGAACGGCGTGCCCGTCCGCTTCCGCGGATTCCTCCAGCGACGCCGCCACCGAGCCGTCCGATTCGATCAGCACGAGCTCACGGCCAGCGGCGGCCATTCCCTGCCGGGCCAGGCCCAGCATCCTCAGGGCGACTTCGCTCACTTGATCCGTCCGCCGCAAATCCAGGACAGCCAGTTCGACGTCGTCCTCAAGGGCGCTGAGTTCGCGCACCATGGATTCGGTCCCGGCAAAGAGCAGGTCGCCGTTGAGTTCGATCACGCGGGCACGCCCGCCGTGTTCCCGGAGGACATCGGCGGCTTCGTCGTCGCGGCGGATGCCTGACGGTGTCTCGGTTACGTCGTATGCGGCGAGGATGGCGGAGCGGCCGGTCCGCGCGGCACGGACAAAGTGCAGTTCCATGTCCCGGGACAGCCGCTGCGCCGTTGCCAGCCCGCGGACGCTGCTGCCGTGCTCATCCAGGGGCGGGGAGTAGACCGCCAGTCCGACCTGCCCGGGCAGGACCGCGATGATCCCGCCGGCCACGCCGCTCTTGCCGGGCATGCCGACGCTGCTGATCCAGGCCCCGGCGTCGTCGTACATGCCCGAGGTCATCATTACCGACAGCACACGCTCCACCGGACCGATCTCCAGGACCTGCTTGCCGCTGAACGGATTCCGGCCGCCGTTGGCGAGCGTTGCGGCCATGATCGAGAGGTCCAGGCAGTTCACCAGCACCGAGCACTGGCGGAAATAGTCCTGGAGGACCGGCGCCGGGTCGTCCTCGATGATGTTGAAGGAGCGCAGCAGGTGGGCCAGGGCGGTGTTGCGGTGGCCATGTTTGAGTTCGGATTCATACACGCTCTCGCTCACGGAGAGCTGCCGGCCGGCGAAGGCAGAGTACGTGCTGAGGATCCGCTTGAAGCCGGACTGGCCGCCGGAGCCCTTGATCAGGGAGGTTGCCGTCAGTGCGCCGGCGTTGATCATCGCGTTTGCGGGACGCCCGGTCCCCGCGGCCAGGGAGATCTCGTTGAAGGAATCACCGGACGGCTCAACGTCCACTTTGGCGTCGACAGCCTCACTGCCCAGGTCCTCCAACGCCAGCCCGTAGGTGAAGGGCTTGGAGATCGACTGGATGGTGAATTCCTCGCGGGTGTCTCCTATTTCGTAGACTTTCCCGTCCACGGTAGCGAGGGCAATGCCGAAGTTGTCCGGATCCACGTTGGCCATCGCCGGAATGGTGCTGTAGGGCAAGCCGTCCCTGAGCTGGGCTATCTCGGCGTGGATCTGGCGCAGGTAGCTCTGGATCGGCGATTCCATAGGACCAACACTAGGCGACGCCCCGGGGCCGGACGGACGGCTGACCTGCCGGCTTACTGCCCGTCGGGCTCGCTTTCGCGCAGGATCCAGTGGTCGCCATCGAGCCGGGCGACGATTTTCTCGCCGATCCGGGCGAGGTCGGCGACGTCGTCCTCGCTGAGGGCGTCCAGGAACAGCGCACGGACGGCCTCGACGTGCGAAGGCGCGAGTTGTTCGATCGTGGCCATGCCGGCGTCGGTGAGGTGCGCCGTCGTGACCCTGGCGTCCCCGGGGTGCGGGCGGCGCTCCACCCAGCCGCGGTTCTGCAACTTGGTGACCACATGCGAGAGCCGCGACAGGGAGGCACTGGTGCGCGCGGCGAGTTCGCTCATGGGCAGGAACCGGCCCTCGGCCTCGGACAGCATCGCCAGCACGTTGTAGTCGAAGAGGGACAGCTTCCCGGCGGTATGCAGCTGGGTGTCCAGTGCGGCGGGAAGTAGCGTGTTGATGCTGAGCTGGGCCAGCCAGGCCCGGCGTTCGTCGGCGTTCAGCCAGCGCGGTTCGGTCATGGCTCCATTCTAGGAGACGTGAAGCTTGACATTTCAACCTCGCAGGGGAGTGTTCCCGGCACTGCCCGGCCGGGTGCCGGAGGCAGGCGGTAGGCTGACCGTATGTACGTAGTCTCCCTGACCTACAAGGTTCCCGAAGAGATCGTGGACTTCCATCTCCCCGCCCACGTGAAGTGGCTGCAGGACGCCTTCGATGCAGGTGTCTTTATGGTCGCCGGGCGCAAGATTCCCCGCACCGGCGGGCTGCTCCTCTCCAACGCCGACCGGGCCGAGCTGGACGCGTCGCTGTCCCGGGACCCGTTCTACGTCAACGGTGTGGCCGACTTCGAGGTCATGGAGTTCCACGCCAGCCGGGTGGCTCCTGGCTACGAGAACCTGCTGGACAGCTAGGTCTCGTCCCGCTCTGCCCGCGGCTGCAGTTTCTTTAGTCCTTTCCGCGGGACCCGGACGGGGTGCGGCCAGCGCGGAGTCAGTTGGTCCCCGAGGGTGACGCCGCGCAGTTTGCGCCCGAAGAGCGGCAGCACCCAGTCGTGCACCCAGCGCCGCTGCCGGCGTTCCCAGTCCAGCAGACCCGGCCGGGCGGGGGGATCCCAGTCCATCGGTGTGATTTTGTGCGGCACCCCGAGCTGGTCGAGGACTTGCCCGGCGAGATACTTGTGGCCTGCCTTGGACATGTGCAGCCGGTCCGTGTCCCACATCCGCGGGTCATGGAAGGCATCAAAGCACCAGTAGTCGACCAGCACGGCCTCGTAGCGGGCCGCAATTTCCCGGACGCGCTGGTTGTACACGGCGTTGCGCTTCTTCAGCGGTTCGAGCAGGGGTGAGACCTTGACGTCGAAGCCCGTGAACAGCACCACGGTGGCCCCGCTCGCGGCGAGCGTGGCGACGAGGGTTTCGTAGTCCTTCATGAGGGCATCGATGTCGGTCCCGAAATCGAGGATGTCGTTTCCGCCCGCGTACAGGGTGACCAGCGTCGGCTCCATGGCGAGCGCCGGCCGCAGCTGCTCGGTGATGACGTGGCGCAGCCGCTTGCTGCGGATGGCAAGGTTGGCGTACTCCCAGCCGGGTTCCGACTTGGCCAGCTTCTCCGCCACCCGGTCCGCCCAGCCGCGCACGCCGTTGGGCAGCCGGGGGTTGTAGTCCCCCACGCCTTCGGTAAAGGAATCCCCCAGGGCAACGTAAAGCCGCCGCGCACCCGTGCCCTGGTTCAAAAGGTTCTCCGCCATGGCGACACGCTATCCCCGCCACACGACGTCGGGGTTAACAGGCGGAGCACACCAGGTGAGGTGCCGGAAAGGACTGGGGCGGCCGGGTCAGAGCTCGGCCTTCCCCTGCCGCCAGTAGCCCATGAAGGCAACCTGTTTCCGGTCGATTCCGACGTCCCGCACCAGGTACCTGCGCAGTTCCTTGATGGCCCCGGCTTCGCCCGCAATCCAGGCGTAGAAGGGCATCGCCCCGGCCGGCTTGTCCGGGTTCCGGCTGGCGCCGAGCGCGGCGGAATCCATCCGGGCCGGCGTTTCCCACAGGATGTCCTGGTCCACGTTGACGTCCTCAGGCTCGGGCCCGGCGGCGCCGCCGGTGGCCTTGATGCCCACCCAGCCGGGCAGGGGCACGGCGGCGCGGACCGCCTCGTCCAGCAGTTCGCCGTGCGGGCGCGAGCGGCCGATTGCCGCACCGCGTGCCAGCCAAGTGATCTTGACGTCGGCGGCGGTCCTGAGCTCCTGGAAGTCACCGGCCTCCGGGACTTCCAGGATGGCGTGCCCGCTCATGTAGGACGGGAGGCTTTCGAGGATGGCGCTGATGGCCGGCACAGCCGTTTCGTCGCCGGCGAGCAGCACGCGCTGGGCCATGCCCGGCCGCCATTCAATGCCGGAGTACGTTTCCGCGGTGACGCAGTGGGCGGCCCGGTTGTTGGGCCCGATGAGGGTGAGGGCGTCCCCCGGCTTGGCCGTCAGCGCCCAGTTGGCGGCGGGGCCGCCGTTTCCCGACTCGTCGAAGTGCAGCACGAAGTCGACGTCTAATTCCGGGTAGACGGCGTCGAGCCGCTCCCGCCGCACAGTGTAAGTGCGCATGGACCCCCGGGTGGCGGGGTCCATGGCGAGCCACTCCCGGTACCAGCCGGACTCCGTCATCCGGAATTCCGGCAGCGGCAGCGGCGTTCCGTCGGCGGCCAGCGAAGGGATCATCAGTTTGACCCGCAGGTCCAGGGTGCTGCCGTGGACGCCGAAGTCGCGCAGCGAATAGCCGCCGAAGGTGATCCGGCGGAAGTTGGGGCTCAGCTCCTGGACCGCCGTGACGTGGACTTCGAAGGCCAGTGTCATCGGTTCGGTGGCCGGTGCGGATTTCACGGACGCGGCAGTGCGGGCCGGGCTGTTGTTGACGGCGCTCATGGGACCAGCTCCAGGGTTGTGGGTACGGTATGCGGGGACCCGGCGTGGTGCCGGCCGAGGGGGATGATGAGCGGGGTGCCGGAAACGGGGTCCGGGACCACACGGGATTCGAGCCCAAAGACATCGCGGACCAGTCCCTCCGTGACCACCTCGCTGGAGGGGCCCTCGGCCACGATCCGTCCGGCCTTCATGGCGATGACGTGGTCCGCGTAGCGGGCGGCGAGGTTGAGGTCATGGAGCACGATCGCCACGGTGGTGCCGCGCCTGCGGTTCAGGTCGGTAATCAGGTCCAGTACTTCCACCTGGTGGGCCAGGTCAAGGTACGTTGTGGGCTCGTCCAGCAGCAGCACTTCGGTCTCCTGTGCCAGCGCCATCGCGATCCAGGCGCGCTGGCGCTGCCCGCCGGAAAGCTCATCGACGTTCCGCGCCGCGAGGTCCAGCGTCTCGGTGGCCGTGAGGGCGTCCTCCACGGCCCGCTCGTCCTCCGCGGACCAGGACCGGAAGAAGCCCTGGTGCGGGTAGCGGCCGCGGCCCACGAGATCCCGCACCGTGATCCCGTCGGGCGCCGTCGGATGCTGCGGGAGCAGGCCGAGGATCCGGGCGACCTCGCGCGCCGGCCGCCTGTGGATGTCCTTCCCGTCAAGGGTGACCATGCCGGCGGCCGGCTTGAGCAGCCGGGACAGGCCACGGAGGAGGGTGGACTTCCCGCAGGCGTTGGCACCGACAATCATGGTCACCCGGCCCTCCGGGATTCCGGCGGACAGCCCCTCGATTACGGAGCGTTGCTCGTACTTGAGCGTCAGGGCTGAGGCGTGCAGAGCGGCCATCTCAGGCATCCTTTCGGTTGGACGTGACGAGGAGCCACAGCAGGAAGGGCGCGCCGAGCGCACCTGTGACGACGCCGACGGGCAGGACGGTTCCGCCCAGCAACAGCGGGGCGATGTTCGCGGCGAAGTAGTCCGCGGTGAGGACAATCAGCGTCCCGGTCAGGGCCGACGCCGGCAGGCTGGCCTTGCGGACGAAGCGGCGGGCGATGGGGCCGGCGAGGAAGGCCACGAAGGCCACCGGCCCGGCAGCCGCGGTGGCCACGGCAGCGAGGGCAACGGCGGAGACCACCACCGCGAGGCGGGTGGACCCGACCCGGATGCCGAGGCCTGCAGCGGTGTCATCCCCGAGTTCAAGAATGCGCAGCGGGCCGGCCAGGACAATAACGGCCGGGATCAGGACCAGCAGGGCGAGGGCCAGGACTCCGGCCCTGTCCCAGCTGGCGGAGTTGAGTGAACCGTTGAGCCAGATGAGGGCCTCGGCCGCGGTCCGGATGTCGGCACGGGTCATCACGAAGCTGACGAAGGCGTGCAGCGCCGCCGCGATCCCCACGCCGGCGAGGATCAGCCGGTTGCCCGCCGCGTCACCCCGGCCGCCGCCCGGGGAACCGAGGGAGCCGCCGCGGGAGATGGCGTAGATGAGGACCGCAATGGCCAGGGCCCCGCCGAGCGCGGCGCCGGAGACTGCAGCGCCGGATGCCCCGAACACCACGATGGCCGTCACCGCAGCGGCGCTGGCGCCGTAGCTGATGCCGATCACGTCCGGGCTGGCCAGCGGATTCCGCAGCATGGTCTGGAACAAGCCGCCGGACAGGCCGAAGGCAGCACCGATCATGGTGCCGATGACGGCCCGCGGCAGCTTGTTTTCCATCACGATGAAACTCGCGCCGGGGATCTTCGGGCCGCCGGTGAAGTGTGCCGCCAGAATCTGAAAGAAGTCCGGAATGGTCACGGTGTAGCTGCCCAGCAGCACGCCGGCGGCGAATAGGGCGAGGACGCAGACGGCCAGGATGAGGGTCCGCCCGTGTTGCGCTATCAGTTTTGGTGGTCTAGCCGGGGTTTTAGCAACGGGAAGTGATAGAGCAACGGGGGGTTTCGCTTCGGCGAGTTTCACAGTCCGGCCCCCTTGCCGCGGCGGACCAGCCAGACAAATACCGGCGCGCCCACGAGCGCGGTCATGATTCCGGCGGGGACTTCGCCCGGGAGCAGGATGACGCGGCCGATCACGTCCGCCGCGAGCAGCAGCGCGGGGGCCAGGACCATCGAAAACGGCAGGATCCAGCGGTAGTCGGGTCCGGTGAGGAAGCGGACGGCGTGCGGGATCACGAGTCCCACGAAGCCGATGGGTCCCGCCAGCGCGGTTGCCGATCCGCACAGCAGCACGATGCCCAGCGCGGTGACGCCGCGGGCCAGGCCCACGCGCTGGCCGAGGCCGCGGGCGAGGTCGTCGCCGAGGGCAAGGCCGTTCAGAATCCGTCCGGCCGCCAGCACAATCAGCGCCCCGAGCAGCAGGAACGGCAGCCCGGCAAGCACCACGGACCAGTCGCGGCCCGCGATCCCGCCGACCTGCCAGAACCGGAACCGGTCCAGGGTGTCCTGGCTGGAGACGAGGATGACGTTCATCAGCGAGAACAGCCCGGCGCTCAGCGCGGCGCCGGCGAGGGCGAGCTTCACCGGCGTCGCGCCGTCCCTGCCCAGCGAGGCCACGAGGTAGACGACAGCGGCGGCGGCCGCGGCGCCGAAAAAGGCGAACCAGATGTACCCGGTCAGCGACGAGACACCGAAGACGTAGATCCCGGTGACCACGGCCAGGGCGGCGCCGGCGTTGACGCCCATGATGCCCGGGTCGGCCAGCGGGTTGCGGGCCACCCCCTGCATGGCCGCGCCAGCCAGCCCGAGGGCCCCGCCGGCCAGGAGCCCCAGAGTTGTGCGGGGCATCCGGGCGTGGACCACGGCGTGGTCGCCGTTGGCCGGATCGAACTGCGTCAGCGCCTGCCATACGGTCTCGAGGGGGATGCCGCGCGCGCCGACGGCGAGGGACACTGCAGCCAGGAGCGCAAGCACGACGACGGCGGCCAGCAGCCAGGCGGCGCGGCGTGCCCGTGCGGGCACACTGCGCACTTCCGGCACGGCAGGGGCCGGCCGGGCAGTGGCGCGTGCCGCCGTCGTCGTCGTGGGGCTCATGGTGCGGTGGCTACTTCGCTGCTTTGTCCGCGGCGCTGGCGAGCTGCGGCAGGAAGGTGTCCAGTGACCACGGCAGGCTCAGCGGCGACGAGGCGGAGATGGACAGCGTGAGGGTGTTGTCCGAATCGGCCACGAGGGCGCCGCTCTTGATGGCCGGGATCTGCCCGAGCAGCGGATCGGCGGTGATCGATCCGGTGGTGGCGGCGTCCGGCACCCAGGTCACAAAGATGTCCGAGTCAAGTTCGTTGGCCTTTTCGGCGGACCAGGGGATGAAGAACTCCTTGGAGCCCACGGAATTCTGTTCCACCACCGGGGCCAGCTTCATCCCGAGCGAGTCGAGGAAGCGGGGCCGGTTGTCGTTGGCCGTGTAGACGTTGACGCCGTCGGCCTTGGCGGGCTCGAGGTTGCCGTAGATGTACGTCTTGCCGGCGAGCTGGGGGTACTTGGAGACCTTGTCCTTGATGGTGGCCTCGGTCTCCGAGATCAGCGTGGTGGCCTCGGTTTCCTTGCCGAGGGCCTTGCCGATCATGGCGGTGGTTTCCTGCCAGGGCGTGCCGTAGGCAAGCTCCGGGTAGGCGACTACCGGCGCGATTTCGCTGAGCTTATTGTAGTCCTCTTCCTTGAGGCCGGAGTAGGCGCCCAGGATGACATCCGGGTTGAGCTTGGCGATTTCGGTGAAGTTGACGCCGTCCGCCTCGGAGTACTGGACCGGGGCCTTCTCTGATCCGAAGCCGGCGCCGAGGCTCTCGAGCGCGGAGTCCTTCCACGGGGTGGAGGCCTTGTCGTTGCCGCCCCACTCGTTCTTCGGCACACCCACGGGAACTACGCCCAGGGCGATGACGACGTCGTCGTTGACCCACGAGACCGTGACCACGCGCTTCGGCTGTTCCTTGATGGTGGTCTCACCGAAGACGTGCTTGATGGTCACCGGGAAGGCGGAGCTGGCTGACTGGGATGCGGCGGGCGCGCTGCCGGCCGCGGAGCCTGCCGGGCCGGTGGAGCATGCGGACATCGTCAGCGCGACGGCGGCGAGGACGGCCGCGGTCTTTCCGGAAGTGCGGAGGAAGCTGCGTCGGGGCACGGCGCAGCCCGGGAGAGGGAGAGGCATGGAGATCCTTAGGTCAATGATGCGAACCCAAGTAAGGCTAGCCTATCCTTCGGCGAATTAAGAAACCCTTTCGTAACGTAATTATATTGGCCCGGCCTCAAGCGCCTGCCCCTCGGCGCCTGCGAGCCAGGTCTTGGCCGCTTCATCGCTGGGGAAAGGCTTCTCGATGAACTTCACGTCGGCCACCAGGACGCCCGAGTCGAGGCGGATGATCCCATCGAGCGCGGACCCCTCGCCCGGCAGGGGCGCGCCGGCCGTCAGATGCATGCGGTACGCCTGCGCGGTGCCGCTGGCGTCGAACACGGTGGCGGTGCCCGAGGTCGCAGGTTTCTGCTCCCCGGTGAAGAGTTCCACCCGCCAGCCCACCGGGTACTCAAAGGAGACATGGCCGTCCGGGAAGGTGAAGGTCTCGGAGGCTGCTTTGGTGGGAGACGACGGTTCCACACTGGCCGTCGGGCCGGACGTGCCGAAGACGGGCGTGGCGCGTGGTGAACCCGACGCGGCCGCGGCGGTCGCAAGGGCAAGCCATGAAGGGTACGCGGGGTGCAGGGCGCGTGGTTATGCCTTTCATGAAGACGCCCTCAGGCTCGGCAGGGGTGGTGCGGCTTTGGTCCAGTGCGGTCCGAGTGTTCCGTAACGGCCCTGATGGAGCACGGGCGAAGGGATGGTGCTGTACAGATTTGCAGGCACGCAAGGTCCGTCACCAAAGTCCCGCCAATAAATCCACCGATTTGTTAATATTTCGGCGGATGCCCCTCCTTAGCGAAGGACGATGTCCACCGGGTTGGCCTCGGACCGCCATGTTCCCTCGGTCCCGGGACGCGGACCGATTACGGGCGCCGTGAGCACTCCGGAGCGGTTGGTGCGCTTGTCCCGCAGGATCTCGGTGACGGACCCGAGGTGCCGGGACAGGTCGATTACGTTTTCCGGTGCGGCCAGGAGCAGCTGGAACCCGAACTCGTGCAGGGCCTTGATGCCGGCGCCGGCGAACTCCTCCGAGGCAAGCACAAACGCCTCGTCCATCATCACGGTGCCGTAGGTGGTGAAGCCCTGCTCCGCGATACCCAGCTGGTAGCTCAGGGCCGCGGCCATGATGAACGCGGTGAAGCGCTGCCGCTCGCCGCCGGACATCGAGCCGGTGTCCGCATGCATAAAGACCTCGGTCCTGTTCCGGCCGGCCTTCGCCCCCGGGGCCTGGACCTCGCGGTGTTCCTTGCACTGGATGAACAGGTGGCCGCGGACGTCGAGCACTTCCGCGCGCCAGCGCCGGTCCTCGGGTGTCTGCGAGCCCAGCCGCTTCACGAGCGTTTCCAGCGACTTGTAGCGGTTGGTGAGCTCGGCGTCGTCGTCCGCCTCCGCCCCTGACACCGCGGCGGCTGCCTTGCCCGGCCGCGTGTGCCGGACCTTGAGCGCGTTCTGGATGGCGTCCTTGAACTGTTTGGCCGTGGCGGGCAGGGTCTGCTTGATGTCGAGTTCCAGGAAGCTGCCCTCGTGGAAGTTGACCTCGGACAGGATCCCGTTCAGCGGCAGGATGCGGCTGGTGATGGAACGGCGCTCCTCGTCCAGCAGGTGCAGCAGCGTGCTGAAGGACTCGTGGGTGCGCTGGTTGAAGAACTGCCGGAATTCGGCCTCCTGCGCCGGAAGCCCGTCACTGACAATGGCGTGGTAGCGGGCCTCGAACTCGCCCGCGGCCCCGATCGAGGTGCCGTGGTCCGCGGAGATGGCCGTGCCCCATTCGCGGACGAAGCCTTCAAAAATGCGGGTGAGCCGCTCGGAGGTGGCCTGTCCGCGGGACTCGGCTGCGTGCAGCTCGGCGAGGAGCCTGGTCCGCACCTGGTTGGCGAGGTTGTCCAGCTCGTGCATCTGAAGGATGTCGCCGAAACCGGTGAAGTACGGTTCCAGCGCGGCCACGGTGCGGTCCGACGGCGGGGACTGCGCCAGCCGGCCGCGCGCGGCGTCCAGCAGCGCGTCAGCGGCCGTGAGCTGCGAATCCAGGGCCTTGTATTCGCTCTGCAGGACGGCCGCGGCCTCGGTGCTGGACTGGTGCTTGTGCCGTGCCGTCTCGATGTTCGCGCGGAGGGGCTCGAGGTCCGCCTGCGCGGCCAGGGCGTCCTTGAGCCGCTGCTCGATCCGGGCGAGCTCGTCCGCGGCCACAGCGGCCGAGACCTGCTCCCAGGGCCGGTGGTCGTCGGCGACGCGGCGCAGGGCCTCGAGCTGGCGGGTCATGCCCTGGTGCGATTCCTCCCGGCTCTGCGCGAGCTCGGCGGCCTTGGCCAGTTCCTGCTGGAGATCCTCGACCTGCGCCGCCACAAGTTCGAGCTTGGCGGCGTTGTCGAAGCCGAGGACATAGTCCTGCCGGCCGGTGAAACGGTCGTCCTTTTCCACCGTGTGGCGGTTGCGCTTGACCACGCCGCCCAGGCTCAGGCCCTTGTCCAGCCGGGCGAGCTCGTCTGGGTCCTCGACGCAGGGGTACGCGAAGTCGAGGGCGATCCGTTCGCGGATCCACCCGCCGGCCTCCCCGGCCGGCCCGGCGGTGAGGATGTCCAGCTTGCCAAGCAGGTCGCCGTCGG
>JBKKDK010000225.1:0-2860 GCA_046708245.1 Arthrobacter sp. | reverse complement strand
CGGCCTTGCCGTATTCGGTGGCGATGAACGGGTACGCCGGGGTCTCCGGACGCATCACGGCGTAGTTGCGGGAGAAGTCCATGAAGGTCCGGTTGGCACCGCCCTCCGCGAAGGCGGGGATCAGCGCTGCGGCCTCATTGGTGGCCGGGATGGTGCCCGTGGCCTTGGCAACTGCGGCCAGGTTTTCCGGCTTCAGTGAGTAGGAGAGGTAGTCCATGGCGGCGTCGGTGTTTGCGCAGCCCTCCGTGACGCCCCACTGCCAGGAGGCGCCGCCGATCTTGGGTCCGTTGCCGAGGTCCACGGTAGGCATGACCACGAGGTCGTCGCCGAGTGCGGCGCGGGCTTTGTCTGCGGCCCACGAGCCGGTGTACAGCACGCCGCTCTTGTTGTTCAGGAAGTCCTGGGTGGAGTCCTTGCCGCTCTTGGTGGCCATGAAGCCCTGCTCCGCCAGTCCGCGGAACCACTTGGCCCACTCCACGGCCTTGTCCCCGTTGAGCACACCGTCTGCGGACTGGAAGCCGTCGCGGTTGATGAGGTCGGCGCCGAAGGACTGCAGGAACGGTGAGTACCCATACGGGAGCCATTCGCCGCTGCCTGCGGTCCCCATGTCCAGCGGGTATTCCCATTTGCCAAGGGCCTTGAGCTTGGCCAGCGCATCCTGGAACTCGGCCTGCGTCCACGGCTGCTCGGTGGTTGCAGCGCGTACCCCGGCCTCCTTCAGATCCGAGGCACGTGCAAACATGGCCAGTGCGACGTCGTAATGACCTACGGCATAGGTTTCGCCCTCCCACTTGGCCACGGTGCTGGGCAGGTGGGCGGAAAGATCGGTCGAGAGCTTGAGCGGAGCCAGGTACTTTGCCCACGCCCAGTTGGGGACGTTGGGGCCGTCGATATCCACGATGCAGGGTAGTTTGCCGGCGGCGGCGGCGGCGACCACGGAGTCATTGTAGGAGTCCTGCGGAAACGCCTGCACCTTGATCTTGGCTTTGGCAGCGCCGCTCTTGTTGTAGGAGTCGACAACGCCCTGGATCGCGGCCAGTTCATCCGGGTTGCCGGCGTTGTGGGTCCACAGGGTGATCTCATTGGAGCCTTCGGGTGAGGCCGAGGCGCTGCCCTTGCCGCAGGCGCCGAGGCTGCCGACCAGGGCGGCCGCCGTTATGCTGGTGGCCAGGATCCGGGTGAATCGCTTGTTCATGAGTGAGTCTTTCTGCTTATTTTGTACGCGGATGAGTAGCCCGGGTCCTTGGGGACGCGGCCGGTGCAACGGCTGCGTCCCCTTTTGCGGGGCACGGGATGGGTTGTGCTGGAAAGCGTTGAGGTGTGGATTAGCCGAAAGGCTCAGTCCGGCGGCGGCGGGCCGACGGACCCTCTCTCGATGAGCGGACAGGAAAACTTCTCCTGGACGGCTGCCGCCCCGGGGCCTTCGATATCGTCGAGGAGCCGGGTGACCGCCCAGCGCCCCATCTCATAGTGGGGAAGCGCCACGGTGGTAAGTCCGGGCCAGAGCGCCGCGGCGATCAGCTCGAGGTTGTCCGTTCCGACAATCGAGAGGTCCTCCGGAATGCGGAGCCCCAGAGCGGCGGCGGCCTGGTAGGCGCCCATGGCCACCCGATCGCTGAAACAAAACAGCGCTGTTGGCCGCCCAGGACGCTGCAGCAGCTCAAGTGCAGCTTCCCGCCCGCCAGAAGTGTCAGCGACCCCGGTGGTCACCAGTTCCGGCTGGAACTGGAGGCCGTGGCGGCCCAGCGCGTTCCGGTAGCCCTGTAGCCGTCCATGGGTTGCCGGGATGTTGTCAACGTTGTTCAGCATCCCGATTCTGGTATGGCCGGCTCTGACGAGGGCTTCGACTGCCGTTTCCGCGGCGGCAACTTCGTCCGGGACCACCGAAGAGATGGACCGGTCTGCCGTCGCGGCGTCGAGAAGGACTATGGGCAACGTGCCCAGTTCCTTTGGCAGGGTGACCCCCTGGTGGTACATCCTGGCGTAGACGATCCCATCAACCTGGTGCTGCTGCAGCGTCCGGATTTCGTGGTTTTCGAGCTCAGCGTCGAGGCCCGAGTTGACCACCATGAGTACGTAGCCGCGCTCGTAAGCAGCGTCCTGGGCGCCCCGGATCATGGCCCCGGCGAACGGCGTGGTGGTGATTTCATCGCTGACGAGGCCCAGGATTTGCGAACGCTGGTTCCGCAGCCCGCTGGCGAGCCGGTTGGGGGCGTAGCCAAGATCTTTGGCGACAGCCCGGATGAGCTCGCGGGTTTCCGTTTTGACCCGGGAGCCGCCGGCGGGATTGAGGGCGTGGGACACCGTGGTCACGGAGACCCCGGCAGCCTTCGCTACGTCCCTTATCCCGATTTTCGTCATCATCGACTCCCTTTGCAAAACGTTTTGGCACGTTGTGTGGATCACACTACCGAAAACGTTTTGGCAGTGTCAAGGGTCGCAGCGTCCCCGCACGATTAACGGGCTCCGCCGGATCAGGTCAGGCTGGACACCGTTCTGCGGACCGGCCGCGATTCGCCGCGCGGCGCGAAGAGCCCGGGAGACGCTGCCTGGATCCGCTCGATGTCCTCAAAAACACCGCGCAGATGGGTCCGCAGGGCACCGACAGCTGCTGCCGCGTCCCGTTTTTCAATCGCTCCACAACATCGGAGTGCTGTTAAATCAAGGCAGCGATGGACCGTGTTTCAAAAAGGCTCATCCGCCTGGCCCGGTCCAGGTGGGCTGCGAGCGCCCGGCGTTGTTCCTTGACGTTCCCGCGCAGTTCTGCCGTATCGAGCGGCGTCACGGAGGCGGCGACTTCCGAGGGCCCGGACGTCATGACAGCACCGGTCGCGCTCCAGCACCTCAGCACCGGTGACGT
>JBKKDK010000224.1:0-6327 GCA_046708245.1 Arthrobacter sp. | reverse complement strand
GAGTAACCCACCGAGGCAATCTCGGGATCGCAGTAGGTGACCTTGGGGACGTTGATGTCGTCGACAACCACGGGCTTCAAGCCGGCGATTTCTTCGGCGACGAAGATGCCCTGCTGGTAGCCGCGGTGCGCGAGCTGCACGCCGGGGACGATGTCGCCGATCGCGAAGATGTTGCCGACGCCGGTGTGCAGGCGCTCGTTAGTGATGACGAAGCCGCGGTCAACGGTGACGCCGGCCTCTTCGTAGCCGAGGTTGGCCGTAACGGGGCCGCGGCCGACGGCGACGAGCAGGAGATCCGCTTCGAAGGTCTTGCCGTCCACAAGGGTGACCTTGACGCCGTCGTCGTTCTGCTCGACGCCCTGGAAGAAGACACCGGTGGAGAACTTGATGCCGCGCTTCTTGAAGGCGCGCTCGAAGGCCTTGACGATTGTCGCGTCCTCGTTCGGGACCAGCGAGGGGAGGCCCTCGACGATGGTGACGTCGACGCCGAAGGACTTCCAGACAGAAGCGAACTCGACGCCGATCACGCCGCCGCCCAGGATGATCGCGCTCTTGGGGATGAAGTCCATGGTGAGGGCTTCGTCGGAGGTGATGACCTTGCCGCCGATTTCCAGGCCCGGCAGCGTGCGGGAGTAGGAGCCGGTCGCGAGGACAATGTTCTTGCCCTTGTACGCGGTGCCGTTTACGACGATGGTGTCGGTGCCCTGGAGCTTGCCTTCGCCCTCGATGACGGTGATGCCCTTTTTGCCCTTGATCAGGCCCTGCAGGCCCTTGAACTTGCCGGCAATGATGCCGTCTTTGTAGGCATTGACAGCGGTGATGTCGATGCTGTCGAGGGTGACGTTGACGCCGTACTTGGCCGAGTCACGGGCGTGGTCGGCGAGCTCTGCGGAGTGCAGCAGGGCCTTGGTGGGGATACAGCCGTTGTGCAGGCACGTGCCGCCGAGCTTGGCCTTTTCAATGAGGCCGACGGTGAGGCCGAGCTGAACAGCACGCAGGGCAGTTGCGTAGCCGCCGCTGCCGCCGCCGAGTACCAGGATGTCGAATTCTTGCGCAGTTGCCTGATCGGCCACTAAAACGCTCCCTCGCGTGAATGATGACGCGAGAGTACGCATCATCTGGTCTTGGAACTTACCTGCCGGGATTATGCCGGCTGGCCGGTTCCCTTTCATTTGTCACTACCAAAGTTCACCTTAGCGAACCACTAATACATGCTCCACCTTGCCGGGGCGATTGTGGAGCGCTTGTGTCGAGTGTCACGCGGCTGTGTGGCCGGGTGTCGTTCCCCGGCCACACAGCGCGCGGACGCTTAGACGGTTTTGGCCAGGACGTCCTCGACGTAGGCCACAAGGGTCCGCACAGTAGAGCCGGTGCCCTGCTTGTGGTTGTAGCCGTACGGGCTGCCCGTGTTGAACGACGGTCCGGCAATGTCGATGTGCGCCCAGGGGATCTGCTCGCCGTCCTTGCCCTTGCCGACGAATTCCCGCAGGAACACCGCGGCCGTCATCATGCCGCCATGGCGTTCGCCGATGTTGGCAATATCCGCGACCTGGGAATCGAGGCTGGGCCGCAGTTCCTCGGGCAGCGGCATCGGCCAGACCAGCTCGCCGGCGCGTTCCGCGGCGGCCTTCAGCGGGCCGGTGACGGAGTCCGAACCCATGACGCCGGCGGTGCGGTCGCCGAGGGCGATCAGCTGCGCCCCGGTGAGGGTGGCGACGTCGATGATGGCGTCCGGGTATTCCTGGCTCGCGGCCACGAGGCCGTCGGCCATGACCAGGCGGCCCTCGGCATCGGTGTTGAGCACCTCGACGGTTTTGCCGCCGAAGATGGTCAGGACGTCGGCGGGGCGCTGGGCCGCGCCGGAGGGCATGTTTTCGGCGATGCAGAGCCAGGCGGTCGCCTTGACCGGCAGGCCCAGACCCGCAAGGGCCAGCACGGTATTGAGGACGACGGCGGCGCCTGCCATGTCGGACTTCATGTCACCCATGCCCAGGTGCGGCTTGAGCGAGATGCCGCCGGTGTCGAAGGTGATGCCCTTGCCCACGAACGCGATCCTGGCAGTGGCCCTGGCGGGCGCGTATTCGACCTTGACCAGCCGCGGCTGGCGGGAGGAGCCCTTGCCGACGCCGAGGATGCCGCCGAAGCCTTCCTTTTCCAGCCGCTTCTCGTCCCAGACCGTCACCTTGACAGGCAGGCCCCTGGACAGTTCCCTGGCAGCGTCGGCAAAGGACTCGGGGAAGAGGTGGCTCGGCGGCTGGTTGACCAGGGTGCGGGTGGCGTTGACGGCCTTGCCTATCAGGGCGGCCCGGTTCAGGACCGGCTGCAGACCCTTGTCCGTGGCGAGGTCCGTGACGATGACGACGTTCTTCACCGGGTCCTTGAGGCCGTCCCTGGAGGAGCGGTACTCGGTGAACGAGTACGCGCCCATTGCGGCGCCTTCGGCGACGGCGGCGACGTCGCCCAGGGACGACGTCGGGAGGGCAAGGGTGACGGTGGCGACGCCGGCCAGCTGGCGGACGGCGGAGCCTGCGGCGCGGCGCAGCGTCTCCCCGGCCGGCGGCTGGCCCGCGGCGAGCTTGCCGACGCCGGCGAGCACGAGCACGGCGGCTCCTGCTTCCGGCAGCCCCGGCAGGCGGTGGGCCTGGTCGGCTGCCCCGGTGATGCCAAGAACGCTCAGTGATTCCGCCAGCGCCTCGGCGGCCTTGGCCGACAAGGGATTGCTGAGCAGCACGGGACCATCCGGTCCCTGCGCCACGCCGATGACGAGGGCGTCGCTGGGGAACTTCCTCAGCTCCCCGGCGATTGCACTAAGTTTGACTTCCGTATTCTTGACCACGGGGACAGTCCTCAATTCTCTCGGATTTTCGGCAGGAACTGCATGTTCGGCGCCCTGCCATGGAGGCCAGTTCCGATCGTAGTCTCTCCGCCGTGCCGGTGTTCAATTGAATGAGAGCTGGACCACACCGGAGGCAGGAATTCCACCGCACACCCGTGCGTTGAAGAAAGTACCGGCGCCCGCCTGCCTGCGGAGATCCTGCCTGCGGAATATTCCGCGCAGTGCCCGCGCCGCGCCACCCCACCGCCGCTACTGAGAAAGGAACATGCCGTGATTGAACGGATTTCCGGCTCCTTGCTGGACCCCGAATCGCTTTATCTGCGTGATGACGCGCTGTTCCACAGCCCTGAGCTGCGCGGACTGAACCTTGTTATGGGATTTACCGGCTTCGCCGACGCCGGCCACGTGGTCCAGCAGATCACCGCCGAAATGCTGGACACCCTGGACTCGGAAATGATCGCCGAGTTCGACGCCGACCAGCTCATTGACTACCGGACCCGTCGTCCCCACGTGAGCTTCGTGGAGGACCACCTCCAGGACTACCAGGCCCCGCGGCTGGCCCTGTACCGGCTCGTTGACGGACTGGGCAGCCCCTTCCTCCTGCTCGCCGGGTTCGAGCCGGACCTGCAATGGGAACGGTTCGCCCGCGCCGTCGTCGGCATCGTGCAGGACCTCGACGTGAACCTGGCCACCTGGATCCACTCCATCCCCATGCCCGTCCCGCACACGCGGCCCGTCGGCGTGACCGTCCACGGCAACCGCCCGGAGCTCATCGAGGGGATTTCGGTGTGGAAGCCGACCGTCGAGGTGCCCGCCGCCGTCGGACATGTCCTGGAGATGAGGCTCGCCGCGGCCGGCCGGAACGTGGCCGGCTACGTCATCCACGTCCCGCACTACCTCGCCGATGCCGAATACCCGCCGGCCGCCGTCGCCGGGCTCGAATACCTTGGCGCAGCGACTTCGCTGATGCTCCCCACGGACCGCCTCCGCGAGGCCGGCCGCGAAGTGGGCCGCCAGATCGCCGAGCAGATCGAGGCCTCGGAGGAAGTCCAGCAGGTCGTGTCCCGGCTCGAAACACGGTATGACGAGAAAGCCGAGGGGACCGTTCGGCGTTCCCTGCTGGCCGACGAGAACGACGAGCTGCCCAACGCCGATGCCCTCGGCGCCGCAGTGGAGGCCTATCTGGCCCGTAAAGAGCCGGGGAAATAAATACTATTTTTTCCGGGGACGGCATAATGGGGGAGTGACCTCTCCCCGCGCCTGGCTAATCTGGATCGTCGGGATCTTTGCCTATCTTGTGGCTGTGTGCCAGCGCACATCCTTCGGTGTCGTCGGGCTGGAGGCCACCGAGCGCTTCCACGCCAGCGCGGCGGAAATCTCCTTCTTCACCGTGCTGCAGCTCCTGGTCTACGCCGGCCTGCAAATCCCGGTGGGCGTGCTGGTGGACCGCCTCGGTTCCCGCGCCATGATCGCCGCCGGCGCACTGCTGATGGGGCTCGGACAGCTGGAACTGGCCTTCGCGGACAGCATCCCCGGCGGAGTTCTTGGCCGCGTGCTCGTCGGCGCCGGGGACGCCATGACCTTTATCGCGGTCATCCGGCTGATCCCGCTGTGGTTCGCCCCCGTCCGCGTGCCGCTGCTCACGCAGCTGACGGGCATGTCCGGCCAGCTCGGCCAGCTCTTCAGCGTCGTGCCGTTCGCCATGATCCTGCACTCGGCGGGCTGGACCCCCGCCTTCCTGACGCTGGCCGCCATGTCCGCCCTCGCCGTCGTGCTCGTGCTGGTCCTGCTGCAGGACCTCCCGCCGGGACACCCTGCCCCGGCAACGTCCCAGGGCCTGCGCGCCACCGGAGTCTCGCTGTCCCATGCCTGGCGGGAGCCCGGCACCAGGCTCGGGCTGTGGAGCCATTTCACCGTCCAGTTCAGCGGCACGGTGTTCGCGATGACCTGGGGATACCCCTTCCTGATCTCCGCCCAGGGCCTGGACACCGTCACCGTCTCCGCCCTCATGACCCTGTACGTGGCGGCCGCCATTGCCGCCGGCCCCCTCATGGGCACGTTCGTCGCCCGGCACCCGCTGCGCCGTTCCACCATGGTTCTGCTGATCTCCATCGCCACGGCCGCGGCGTGGGGTGCCGTGCTGCTCTTCCCGGGCCGGTCCCCGCTGTGGCTGCTGGCCGGACTCGTGGTGGTGCTGGCCGTCGGCGGTCCCGGCTCCATGATCGGCTTCGACTTCGCCCGGACGTTCAACCCGGCCCACCGGATCGGGACGGCCACGGGGATTGTCAACGTCGGCGGGTTCATCGCCGCCCTGGTGTCCATCTTCCTGATCGGGCTGGTCCTGGACGTGCTGCACACCACCGGCTTTTCGCGCGGGGAGCTCTACGGGCTCGAACCGTTCAAGATCGCCTTGAGCGTCCAGTTCCTCCTGCTTGCCGCGGGCGCAATTGCCATTCTCATCACCCGCCGCAAGGTCCGGCGCCAAATGGCGGCCCAGGGCGTCATTGTGCCCCCGCTCCGCGCGGCCATAGCCCGCAACCGCCGGCTCAGCGCGGAACGCCGCCGGCGGCCCTGACCCGGTTGTCCACATAGCGCAGTTCCCCGGCTGACGACCGGGCGCGAGGGGCCCAGGCTGGCGTTATGACAGCTCCTGATCATGTGAAAATCACCGGCCCCGAGGACGTCCTGGGGTTCATCCCGCATTCCCTGGGCTACTGGCCCGCGCACAGCCTCGTCGCCATGACCCTGCAGGGCAAACGGCTGGGAGCCACCCTCCGGGTCGACCTCCCCGACGCCGGCCACCCCGGAGGTTTCGCCTGCTTTGCCCGCACCGTGGCCGGCTACCTCGAGGCCGACGGCGACGCGGACGGCGCGCTCCTGGCGTTCTTCACCGGGACCGACGACGACTGGCCCGACGCCACCGGAACCGGCGACGACGGGCCCGGCTGGGCCGGTCTGCTCGAAGAGCTGGAGCATTCGCTCGCTGACAGCGGCATGCCGGTACGGGACGCGTGGCTCATCGGCGCCGAGCACTGGCGGAACGCGTATTGCAGCGATCCCTCGTGCTGCGCCCCGCCGGGCCGGCCCATCGCCGAGATCACCAACAGCCCGCTGAACGCGGAGCTCGTCTTCCGCGGCAGCACCGTCGGTCCCGCACCGGATGCCCCGGCGGCGTCCGGCTCCACGCCGCGGGAGGACGACCCGGCCGTGTTTGAATCCGAGCGCGGCTGGGCGCAGCTGTTCGACGGACACGCGCGCGATCCGGTGCAGTTCGACCAGATCCTGCAGGTCTGGGCCGTGGTGCTTGGGTCGCCGTCCGGGCCTGTGCTCCCCGTGCAGCTCGCCGGCTATCTGCGTGCAGCCCTGTGCGTCCCGGCCTGGCGGGATGCCGTGCTGGTCATGGCGGCCGCGGGTGCGGAGGCCGCCGCCCGGGGAGCCTCGGACTTCGGCATCTTCGACAGCCCGGCCCGGACGGCCGCACTGCCTCCGGT
>JBKKDK010000223.1:0-2891 GCA_046708245.1 Arthrobacter sp. | reverse complement strand
CCCGCGGGGTTAACCAGCGCAACGCGAAGGCCCGCACCATTCGGTGCGGGCCTTCGATTCTCCAGGTTGGTCCAGGGAGTCAGACTGGAACCGCAGCAGGAGCGTTCGGTGTTGCCTACTTGGGCATCAGGACAGAGTCGACCATGTAGACCGTGGCGTTGGCGGTCATGACGCCGCCGCAGACGACGCCGGCATCGTCAACCTTGAGCGCGTCCTTGGTGCCGGTGACCGTCACGGAACCGCCCTGGACCGTCTTGTGGGTGCCGACGATCTGGTCCGGGGAGATCTTGCCGGGGACTACGTGGTAGGTCAGGATCTTGCTGAGCAGGGCATCGTCCGTCTTCAGCGTTTCGATCGTGGCGGGGTCGATCTTCTTGAAGGCGTCATCCGTCGGTGCGAACACCGTGAATTCGCTGCCATTCAGGGTGTCCACCAGATCCACCTTGGGGTTGAGCTTGCCGGAAACCGCGGCGGTCAGGGTGGTGAGGATCGGGTTGTTGGACGCCGCGACGGCTACCGGGTCAAGGGCCATGCCGGAAACGGAGCCTGCGCCGCTGGGAACCTGGGCGGCGTAGGCCGCGCAGCCGGAACCAACGAGGTTGGCGGCCGGATCCATTGCCGCGGCGGAGGAGCTCATGGACGGCGACGGCGCCATGCTCGAGGCCGACGGCGCGGCGGCCGGAGCCGAGGAGGTGGCAGCGGGGCTGCTGGAACCGCCACAGGCAGTGAGGCTGAGCATGGCTGCAGCTGCGATACCTGCGACGGCGAAAGTAGTGCGCTTGATGGTCTGCATTTTGGTTTCTCCTTTTAGTTTGCCGACTGTTGCCTGCGGCGAACTTTCCGCTGCTGGCCTTTTTCCGACTGGTTGGGCACCGACCCTTGGTTGGTGTCTCAATGGGTATTCGGGGGCTTGGAGGAAACGGATGGGTGCAGACCTGAAATTCTTTTTCCGGCGCCGGACAGTGGCCCGTTAAACAGGAAAAACCCCGGTCCAAAGACCGGGGTTCCCTGTGTTTCTGTGCGCAAGGGGGGACTTGAACCCCCACGCCCGAAGGCACAGGAACCTAAATCCTGCGTGTCTGCCAATTTCACCACTCGCGCTCGGCGGCGCCGGCTGCAGGCCCGTGGACCTCGACGGCGGATGCCAGCCACCATCATACAGTTTGCTAAGCCTCCAGTTTCAGGTCCCGGCGGAGCTTGGCGACGTGGCCGGTGGCACGGACGTTGTACTGAGCGACCGTCACCATGCCCTCCGGGTCGACAACGACCGTGGACCGGATGAGCCCTTCGTACGTGCGGCCGTAATTTTTCTTTTCACCCCAGGCGCCATAGGCCTCGGCCACGGCGTGGTCTTCGTCGGAAAGCAGCGGGAAGATCAAACCCTCCGTGGCTGCGAATGCGGCCAGCTTGCCGATCGGGTCGGGGGAGATGCCTATGACCTCATAGCCCGCCTGCTGCAGTGAAGAGAGGGAATCCCGGAAGTCGCAGGCCTGTTTCGTGCAGCCCGGAGTGGAAGCGGCCGGGTAGAAGTAGACCACCGTGCTGCGGCCCCGGAAGTCGGCCAGGCTGACGTCTTTCCCGGCCGAATTCCGCAGCGTGAAGTCCGGGGCAGGCGTTCCGGGGACGAGTCGATCAGGCAAGATATTCTCCTTTGGCGGGGCCGGGTATTCCAGCCTAGTGAGCGTTGGTGCAGGAGACGAATCTTGCGCTCGCTATACTCAGTGGTATGCCTGATATGGATCGCTGGCCCACTGGGCGCCTATTGTCCACGGCGGCACGCCTCGTTGAACACTCCTGGAACGAAAAACTGGGGGCCATCGGCCTGACACATGCCGGTGTGATTGCGATGGAAGTGCTGTCCGTCAATGGCCCCATGACGCAGGCCCAACTGGCCCAGCTGGTCAGGGTCCAGGCCCAGACCATGGGCAAAACCCTCAGCCGGTTGGAAGCCCACGGCCACATTTCGCGACAGCGGAGTACCTCCGATCGCCGCAGCCACGTCGTGACCCTGACGGACCGCGGCCGCGAGGCCGTCGTCGAGGCCGCGGACATGGAACGCTCTGTGCTCGCTGCCGCCTCGATCGATCCGGACGTGCTGCGGCAGGAACTCCGGGCGGTCGTCTCCGAGCTGGCCAACCGCATTTCCGCACCCGACGCCAAAGCCATCGTCACCGCTGCGGAGCCCGTCGTACCTGTCGAGGCAACCCGAATCAACTGAACGGCGCCGCAGTCCGCCGTTCCCGCGTGTCCGGCATCAGCTGTGGGCTGCACTCCCGATAGGGTCTTTTTATGGACCCGCTGACGCCCCTTGAGCTGGAAGGGCAACGCTCAATCAACGAGCTGCTCGACGAGCCGATAGGCGACCGGCCTATCCAGCTTGAACTGCCGATTCCCGGCCGGCCGAGGCCCCCTGCCCGGCCGCGCACGCGGCAGCCTGTCCGCCAACCCGCTTAGGCGTCCCGGTCGCCAGCCTGGTATTCCTGTCCGCCTATTCGGTCCAGGTAATCGCTGACCTGCCATCCTCGGCTTTGGACTGGACGGAAGTGCTCATCTGGGTCACCTGGGGCGCATTTGTCGTCGACTACGTCATGAACCTGTATCTCGCACGTCCGCGCGGCCGGTGGTTCATTCGGAACCTGCACGAACTACTGATCCTCGCCTTGCCTGTGCTCAGGCCGTTGCGCCTGTTGCGCCTGGTCACTCTGCTGCGGGTGATGCACCGGGTGGGCGGGAATGCCCTCCGGGGACGGATCGTGACATACGCGCTGGCCGCCGCGGGGCTGCTGACCTACGTTGGCGCCCTGGCGATACTGGATGCGGAAGAGAACGAACCGGGCGCGAACAAAACAAACTTCGGTGACGCGCTCTGGTGGGCGCTGACCACGATCACC
>JBKKDK010000222.1:0-6274 GCA_046708245.1 Arthrobacter sp. | reverse complement strand
CGGCCGGCGCCAGGCTCATCGCAGTGCCCGGGTGGCCGTTACCGACCTTCTCCACCGCATCCGCAGCAAGCACACGGACAGTGTCCACCGCACGCTGATCCAGACTCGTCCAGGACAGTTCTTCGGGGTTGGGGCCGCTGCGGGGCGCGCTGACCGTGGTGCTGGTGTTCAAAGTAGGGTCCATTCATTGTCGCCAACGGGCAGCGGCCCGGCTGTAAGGACGGACGGCAGCCAGGGTCTGGTTGCCGCCCGTCCGGGGTGGGTGGCGCGTGGGATGCCTCAGTGCTTGACGGAGTCCAGCTTGAGCATCTTGGCGATGACGAAGTCCAGTTCGGAGTCGTCGAAGATCTTCTTCCAGTCGTCCTTGATGATGGTGTTCCTGCCGTACTGGATGGCGATCTCGCAGGCCTCGGAGAACGGGTTGGAGCCGCGCAGGGCGTTGGTGAGGGCGATCTGCACGTGGCCGAAGAGCATGGCCTTGGCCGCTTCCTCCGGGACGCCGGCGGTGTGCACGGTCTCGTGGAGTGCCTCGTTGAGCAGGGTTCCGATCATGCAGGCCACGGTCTCCACGAGGGTGGGTTCCAGGATGGCAAGCTGCTTGACGGTGACCCAGTGGACGTCGATCACGGGGGCGTAGATAACCTTGATGGCCGCTTCGGCAGCGGCCCGGGTCTCTTCGGAGGCGTTCTCGTCGATGGCGGCAACGACGTTCTGGGGGGCGCCCTGGCCGCCGAAGGTGTCGGCCCATTCTTCTTTGGTGGTGCGTTCCAGGAACACGGAGGGGTGGCACGGGTGCGCCACGGCCTGGACGACGTCGTCGCGCTTGGCCAGCAGTCCGGCGTAGGCCGCGGCGGGATCAAGGGTCAGGAGGATGGCGCCGGACTTCATCTGCGGAACCACGCCCTGGGACACGACGCCCAGGACGGTGTCGGGGACGGCGAGGATTACGACGTCGGCGTCCTTGATGGCGTCCTCGGTGCTGCTGATCTCGCGGCCTTCGGCGCGGACGCGTTCCTGCCCGGCAGGCGAGTTCTCGCTGTAGAAGACGTTGTGGGCGCTCTTCTGGAGGTTGGCTGAAACACGCAGCCCCATTTTGCCTCCGGCCCCGATGACGGCGACGGTCAATTGTTCTGCTGACATTTCACTTGCTCCTTAGGAAATCGAGGCTTTGCTGGGTCCACTGGTTTTCGAGGCGGATGGTCTCGTCTTCGGAGTCCTGCCACGGCAGCCAGTGCTCGACAATTTGGTTGATGTTTCTTTCTTTGGGCTGAAGCTTTCCGGCCATGTAGTCATAGTCCAGAAGGCCCTCGCCGAGGGGCGCGCCGGAGTATGTGAACCCGACCCACCCCTCCTTGCGGCTGAACGCAAAGTCTTTGATGTGCATGTTGAGGACATAGGGCGCGACGGCGTCAATCACGTCCCGGGGCAGCTCCAGGGCCGCGACCGTGTTGGCGGGGTCGCTGCAGATCCCCAGGTACGGGCTGTCCACCCTGCGGATGACGTCCAGGATCCGTGCTGTGGGCACTTGTTCGTAGGTTTCCACGGCGATCTTCACGCCGGCGGCCTCGAACTCCGGCAGCACGGCGGTGAAGATCGCGGCGGCTTCGTCCGCATCCGGGGTGTGGCCCGGAACGTTGAACATGGTCCGCAGCAGCGGCGCGCCCAGGATCCCGGCAATGCGCAGGAACTTCCGGAGGTGGTCCGGGCGGATGCCCTTGGTGCCCAGTTCCAGTGCGATGCCCAGCGAGTCGGCGGTGGCCCTGATGTCTTTGAGCTCGGCGTCGCTCATGGTTTCGAGCGGTGCGTAGTCGCAGATCTGGAACAGGTCCACACCGAGGGCCGCGGTCCGCTCCAGTGCCTGGTGGATACTGAGCGGCTCGGACACCCGGTCCGAGAGCTGCCAGAAGAACGCGTAGCTGCTCAGTCCGATCGTGCCGGCGTTCATGCTGCCGCCCCCGTCCGGGCCGGGAGCCCCAGCCGTTCAGCGGTCTCGTCGAGGATGACCCGGAGCGCGGCCGGGTCGTGGGCGAACCGGCCCAGGAACAGCCCGGCGACGGACGAGCCCAGCTGGCTGATCAGGCCGGGTCCGGCGCTGCCGCCGTAGATGACCCGGCTGTCGGCCTGCCCGGGCAGGGAGCGAAGGTGCGCATCCAGCCCGGCGATGACGGCGCTGATGTATTGCGGGGACGCAGGTTCCGGGGCGCCGATGGCCCACTGCGGCTCGTAGGCCACGATGGTCCGGCCGGCGGGTCCGAGGGACCGGGCCCGGTTCAGGGCCGCGTCAATCTCAGCGTTGCACTGGGTGACGGCTTCCTGGACGGAGCCCTGCTGCAGCTCGCCGACGCACAGGACCGGGGTGAGGCCGTTGCGGAAGGCCGCAGCGGTCTTGAGACCGATGATCCGGTCGTCCTCGCCGAAGATCCTGCGGCGCTCCGCGTGGCCCACCTCTGCGTACCGGCCGCCGAGTTCCGCGACGGTCTTGCCGCCTACCTCCCCGGTGTAGGGTCCTTCGTCTTCCCAGAAGATGTCCTGGGCGCCGGCGGCCGCCCCGGCGGTCCCGAGGATGCGGGCCGCTTCGGACAGGACCGGCAGGGTGGGCAGCACGAACAGTTCGATGTCGCCGTTCTGGACCGCCGGGTGCGCAAACGCGATGGTGGCCACCTCGCGGCAGTATTCGAGCGTGCGTTCGTAGCCGAAGTACATCTTCAGGCTAACGCCGATGATGGCCTTCGATTTCGTGGCGGTCTTAGCAGGAAGTGACACCTTCGTAGTCCTTAATCAGGGTGACCTTGTCGGCCGAGGCGGAGGTCTCGTCAAAGGTGTAGGTAAGCCATTCGCGGGCGAGACGGCGGGCGAGTTCAAGGCCGACGACGCGCTGGCCGAACGTGAGGACCTGGGCGTTGTTGCTCAGGACGGAGCGTTCCACGGAGAAGCTGTCGTGGGCGGTGACGGCGCGGACGCCGGGGACCTTGTTCGCGGCGATGGCCACGCCGAGGCCCGTACCGCAGACCAGCAGGGCGCGGTCGGCCTTGCCGGCCGCGATCAGTTCGGCAGCGGCGATGGCCACGGACGGGTACGGGGTGTGGCTGGTGGCATCGACGCCGACGTCGGTCACGGATTCGACCAGGTCGGAGGACCCCAGGTCAGCTTTCAGGGCTTCCTTGTATTCGAATCCGGCATCGTCGGATCCGATGACCAGGCGCAGTTTGGCGCTCATGCGTTCTCCTTGACTGTGGTGTCTGCTGTGGGGGCGTTCTCGATGAGGGTGTTGTGGATTGCGCGGACGATCAGGGCCATGGATACCGCGCCGGCGTCCGGAGTGCCGAGGCTCTTCTCGGCGTGCGGCCGGGCCCGGCCCATGAGGGGCAGCAGCTGCGCGGTGTCTTCGGCGGTCTGCTGGGCAACCGTGGCTGCGGCACCCCAGGCGTCGGTGAGGGACTGCCCGGCTTTCACTCCGGCGGCCAGTGCGTCGCGGAACGGGACGAGGACGTCCACCAGCGTTTTGTCGCCGGGCTTGGCCTTGCCGAAGTCCATGATCGACGCCGCGGCGCCGGCGACTCCGGCTGCGACAGCTCCGGCGTCGGGGGCCTGGGTGTCTCCCACGGCGTCGCCGACGGCCCGCAAGGCCATGCCCCACAGGGCACCGGAGGTGCCGCCGGCCTTGTCGGCCCAGGCGTCTGCGGCGAAGTGCAGGGTGGTGGCCGCCCCGGCGCCGCGGGCAACGGCATCCCGCGCGGCGTCCACGGCGGCGCGGACGCCCCGTTTCATGCCGATGCCGTGGTCGCCGTCGCCGGCGATCGCGTCGATCCGGCCCAGTTCATCGGCGTTGGCGTCCACCACGGCCTTCGCAGCGGTCAGCGCTGCGAGGACGCGGATGGCGCCGGCGCGGGACTCCGCGGTGGCGTCCGGGATGACGCTTTCGACGTCGGCCGCCTCACCGTTGTCTGTACCTCCGGCACCGGCCTCCAGCGCTGACGCGGTGACTGCGCCGCGGCGGAAGGCGGGGGCGTCGGCCGGGGCGTTCCAGAGGAACTCGAGTTCGTCGTCGAGCCAGAACAGGGTCAGCGAGGTGCCTGCCATGTCGAAGCTCGTGACGAGTTCGCCCACCTGGGGGTCCACGGCCTCCAGGCCGGCCTCGGCCAGCAGCTGCGCGACCCGGCGGTAGACCACAAAGAGTTCCTCGTATTTGACGCTGCCCAGGCCGTTGAGGATGGGGACCACGCGGGCGCCCTGGACCTCCAGGCCTCCGGGGATTTCGGTGAGGAGCTTGGCGACGAGCAGTTCGGCGAGTGCATCCGCCGTCGGAACGTCCGTCTCCTCGATGCCCGGCTCGCCGTGGATTCCCATGCCGACGGCCATGCGGCCCGCCGGGACGGAGAAGAGCGGGTGGTCCGCGCCGGGCAGGGTGCAGCCGCTGAAGGCTACGCCGAAGGACCGGGTGCGGTCGTTGGCGCGCTCCGCGATTTCGACCGTGGCGTCCATGGAGTAGCCGGCTTCCGCAGCCGCCGCCGCCACCTTGAATACGGTGAGGTCGCCGGCGATGCCGCGGCGTTTGGTGCGTTCGGCCAGCGGGGCGGAGGAGACGTCGTCGGTGACGGCGATGCTGCGGCAGTCGATGCCTTCTTTGCGGAGGCGGTCCTGGGCCTGGTTGAAGTGCAGGACATCGCCGGCGTAGTTGCCGTAGCCGAGAAGCACGCCGGCGCCGTTGTTGGCGGCTTTCGCCACGTTGTAGATCTGTTGCGCCGAGGGGCTCGCGAAGAGGTTGCCCATTGCGGCGCCGTGCGCCAGGCCCTGGCCCACCAGGCCGGCGAACGCCGGGTAGTGGCCGGAGCCGCCGCCGATCACCAGGGCAACGGTGTCGGGGGTGCTGCGGGTGTTGCGGATGACGCCTCCGGAGACGCGCCTGACCCAGCGGCCGTGGGAGGCAACAAAGCCCTCGATCATTTCGTCAGCGAAGGCTGAAGGTTCATTGAACAGGCGGGTCATGCGGTGTCTCCCGGAAGATATAGAGGCTAGCTGGGGGAAGTCAGGATGCGGGTTGGTACGGGGGCGCCCCCGGGTGAGGGAGGCGCCCCCGGGTCTGTTACGGCTCGGCGTGGTGCCCGGCTCCGGTGGGGTCCAGGGCCTCGGCAGGCACCCCTTCGCTTACCTTGCCGGAACGGCTCAGGACCACCATCAGGATGGCGGAGAGGAGCATGAAGCCGCCGACGACGAACATCGGGACTGTGTAGGCGCCGGTGAGGTCCTTGAGCCAGCCCGTGATGTAGCCGGCGCTGAACCCGGCGAGGTTGCCGACGGTGTTGATCAGGGCGATGCCGGCTGCTGCTGCGGCTCCGGTGAGGAACTGCGTGGGCACGGTCCAGAAGTTGGGCAGTGCGGCAAAGATTGACATGGCCGTGATGGTGATGACGGCAATGGTGGCGGCCGGCGAGCCGGCGAACAGCGCCAGCGGAATGCTCAGGCCGCCGATCAGGGCCGGCAGGGCGATGTGCCAGGTCTTGACGCCGCGCTTGGTGGCGTCCTTGGACCAGAAGTACAGGGCGAACGCCGCTGGCAGGTAGGGAATCGCGGTGATCAGGCCCTTCTGGAAGACATCGAACTTGGTGCCGTATATGCCTTCGAAGCCGGCGATGATGGTCGGCAGGAAGAAACCGAGGGCGTAGAGGCCGTAGATGAAGCCGAAGTAGATGGCGGAGAGCATCCAGACCCGGCCGTTGCCGAACACGGTGCGGACGCTGACGTGCTTGTTGCTGGCTGCGGTTTCCTTCTTTTCCGTCTCCAGGGCGCCGGTCAGCCAGGTCTTTTCCTCCTGCGTCAGCCACTTGGCCTTGGCGGGGGAATCAGCCAGGTAGAACCAGGCGATGATGCCGACGATGATCGCGGGGATGGCGACGCCGAAGAACATGACACGCCAGCCGGCGAGGCCGAAGAGTCCGTGCTGCTGGATGAGGAGGCCGGCCAGCGGGGCACCGATCACGGTGGTCAGCGGCTGGGCCAAGTAGAACAGGGCAAGGATCTTGCTGCGGTGCCGGGACGGGACCCAGAGGCTGAGGAAGAGGATGGCGCCGGGGAAGAAGCCGGCCTCGGCCACGCCCAGGATGAAGCGCAGGACGTAAAGCTGTTCGACGTTGCCCACCCAGGTGAACAGCAGGGAGACAATGCCCCAGCTGACCATGATGCGGGCCAGCCAGCGCCGGGCGCCGAACTTGTGCAGCGCCAGGTTGCTGGGGATCTCGAGCAGGATGTAGCCGATAAAGAAGACGCCGGACGCGAA
>JBKKDK010000221.1:0-2568 GCA_046708245.1 Arthrobacter sp. | reverse complement strand
GCGGCGACCCCTACATCACCCACCCGGTGGCCGTAGCCACCATCCTGGCCGAGCTGGGCCTCAGCGGCACCACACTGGCCGCGGCCCTGCTGCACGACACCGTCGAGGACACCTCCTACACCCTGGCAGACCTCAAGGCCGAGTTCGGGCCCGAGGTGGCCATGCTGGTCGACGGCGTCACCAAGCTCGACAAGGTCAGCTTCGGTGAGGCTGCGCAGTCCGAGACGGTCCGCAAAATGGTCGTGGCCATGGCCAAGGACATCCGCGTGCTGATGATCAAGCTCGCCGACCGGCTGCACAACGCCCGGACCTGGCGCTTCGTCTCCGCCGAATCCTCGGCCCGGAAGGCCCGGGAAACCCTCGAGATCTTCGCGCCCCTGGCGCACCGGCTCGGCATGAACACGATCAAGTGGGAACTCGAAGACCTTTCCTTCGCGGCCCTGTATCCAAAGGTCTACGAGGAAATCGTGCGGATGGTGGGGGACCGCACCCCCGAGCGCGAGAAGAACCTCAGTGTCATCCGCAACCAGATCACCGAGGACCTGCGCGCCGCGAAAATCAAGGCCACCATCACCGGCCGGCCAAAGCACTACTACTCGATCTACCAGAAGATGATCGTCCGCGACAAAGACTTCGACGACATCAACGACCTCATGGGCGTCCGGGTCCTCGTCGACTCCGTCCGGGACTGTTACGCGGCGCTGGGCGCCATGCACTCGCGCTGGAACCCGCTCCCGGGCCGGTTCAAGGACTACATCGCGATGCCCAAGTTCAACATGTACCAGTCACTGCACACCACGGTGATCGGCCCGGGCGGCAAACCCGTGGAAATCCAGATCCGCACCCACGAGATGCACCGCCGCGCCGAATACGGTGTCGCCGCGCACTGGAAGTACAAGGACCAGCCGAACCGCACCGCGGCCGGGCCCGGCAGCCCGCGCGACGGCGACATGGGCTGGCTGCGCTCCCTCGTCGACTGGCAGCAGGAGACCTCGGATCCGGGTGAGTTCCTGGACTCGCTGCGGTTTGAAATCAACGCCCGCGAAGTGTTCGTCTTCACCCCCAAAGGCGAGGTCATGGCCCTGCCCGCCGGCTCCACGCCGGTGGACTTCGCCTACGCCGTGCACACCGAGGTGGGCCACCGGACCATCGGCGCCCGGGTCAACGGCAAACTGGTGCCGCTCAACAGCGAACTGAACCACGGCGACTGGGTCGAGATCTTCACCTCGAAGGCCGAAGGGGCCGGCCCCAGCCAGGACTGGCAGCACTTCGTCAAGAGCGCCCGGGCCCGCAACAAGATCCGGCAGTGGTTCAGCAAGGAGCGCCGCGAAGAAGCGATCGACCGCGGCAAGGAACTCCTGACCAAGGCGATGCGCAAGCAGAACCTTCCGCTGCAGCGCCTCATGACGCACGATGCCCTCGCCGCCATCGCCGAGGACTTCAAGTACACGGACATTTCCGGGCTTTACGCAGGGGTGGGTGACGGCCACACCTCGGCGCAGTCCGTCATGGAGCGCCTCGTCGAGAGCCTCGGCGGGAACGAAACGCCCGATGATGACCTTTCCGAGGTCTCCATCCCCACCCACGTCAGCAAGGTCCGCTACTCCGATTCCGGCGTGGTGGTCCGAGGCGTGGACGACGTCTGGGTCAAACTGGCCCGCTGCTGCACCCCGGTGCCGCCGGACCCCATCCTGGGCTTCGTCACGCGCGGCTCGGGCGTGTCGGTGCACCGCACGGACTGCACCAACGTCGCCGGCCTGATGGACCAGCCGGACCGGATCGTTGAGGTCGACTGGGCCCCCACCCAGTCCAGCGTGTTCCTGGTCGAAATCCAGGTCGAAGCCCTGGACCGGAAGTCCCTGCTCTCCGACGTCACACGGATCCTGTCCGAAAACCACGTCAATATCCTCGCCGCGAGCGTGCATACGTCCACGGACCGGGTGGCCATCTCCAAATTCGCCTTCGAGATGGGCGATCCCAAGTACCTGAGCCACGTGCTCAGCGCCGTCCGCAGGATCGACGGCGTCTTTGACGTCTACCGCACCACCGGGAACCGGCGGCGCAGCTAGGCTAGGGCGGCAGTCCGTCCGCCAGGGCGGCGAGCTTTTCCAGTGCCGCCTTCTTGTGCGGCACCCGCGGGGTGGCGTCCACCGCCAGCTTCAGCAGCCGCAGCCGGACGCCCAGTTCGGGCCGGTCCAGCAGCGCGGCCAGGGCCGGCACCGCCCGGTCCGCATCCACATGCAGGGCGATGTCCACTGCCGTCCGCAGCGGGCTGGAGACCATAAGACCGCCGAGGCTCACGACGTCGAACGGGCCCAGGCGCACCTCGTGGAAAGTGCAGCCGCGCGTGGATCTCAGGCTGGAGATTCTCCGGTTGGCGTCCACCAGCAGGGCCAGGCGGTCCGGTTCCTGCGCGCAGCCGTAAATCCAGGCTGCGGTCATCCGGCCGGCCGCCACTCGCTGCCTGATGGGCGGCGGGATCATAACCGCCAGCGCACGGGCCCGGAGCTGCGGTGTGGCGGGAGTGCCCGGCGGCAGGTAGCCGCGCTGGTACAGCTGCGTCAGCAC
>JBKKDK010000220.1:0-3434 GCA_046708245.1 Arthrobacter sp. | reverse complement strand
TTTGAAGCGCCCGCCGACTGGCAGATGCCGAACTACTGCTGCCAGAGACCTGGTAATCGAAACTTTAAATCGTGCCGCTCGACTCCAGCCAGATGGGCAATGGGTCGCACGGACACCTGAGCTAAGGATTTCCTCAATGACGAGTCACAAGTCATCCTTGGAGCCACCCGGAATCATTCCGGAGGACTCCGAACAGCCCGAGCCCCCAAAGCACTCCCGGCGCACGATTCTTGCCGCCGTCTGCTCCCTGGCCCTGCTGGGCACTGCCACCACAGTCCTGGGCGGCAGTCTCCTGAACCCGCCCTCGAGCACGGAGGATGGAGACTTCAGCGGTGAAACGCTCGAATTCCTGATCCCGCTGGCCTCCGGCGGCGGCACCGACACTTGGGCGCGCTTCATCGGAACCGAACTGACCAATTACGTGCCCGGGCGGCCCGGGTTTGCCCCGGTGAACGAACCAGGCGGCGAAGGCATCTCCGGTACAAACAGGTTTGCCCGGTCCGCCAAGACCGATGGCACTGAGGTGCTGGTCGGCACCGCTTCGACCGTGGTGCCCTGGGTCCTGGGACGCTCGGCAGTTACGTACTCCTTCGAGGACCTGAAGCCCGTGGTGGTAAACGGCACCGGCGGAGTCATCTACGCACGGGCCGAAGCCGGCGTAAAGGATGCCAACGACCTCATCAACCGGGAAAAGCCACTCGAGTTCGGCGGCATCAGCGCCACCGGACTGGACATCACCACGCTGGTCGCCTTCGACCTGCTGGAAGCCGATGTCACATCCACCTTCGGCTTCGAGGGCCGCGGACCGGTAAACCTCGCCCTGCAGCGCGGGGAAATCGACCTCGACTACCAGACCACCTCGGCCTACGGCTCCGCCGTTGCAGGCATCGTCAAAGAAGGCAAAGCCGTTGTCCTGATGTCCTTCGGGCAGCTCAACGAATCAGGCGAAGTGGTCCGGGACCCGAACTTCCCCGACGTACCCACAGTGGTGGAGGCCTACGAAACGCTGCACGGCAAGAAGCCCGAAGGCGAGAAGCTCGAGGCCTACAAGACTCTCCTCGGGCTCACGTACACCTACCAAAAGGGACTCTGGGTCCCCAAGGAGACACCCGACAAAGCCACGGAGCTCCTGCGTCAGTCCAGCGAAAAGCTTGGCGCCGATACCGGCTTCCAGGAAAAGGCAGCCAAAGTCCTCGGAGGATATCCCCTCGTGGCCGATACCGGCATGGCCGATCGCGTCCGCGGCGCGTACACCGTCAGCAGCTCAGTCCGGTCCTATGTCAAAGGGCTGCTCGAGAGCAAATACAACATCCACGTTGAATAAGGACCACCATGCTTGACTCCGCTATGGCAGCGCTGGCATCACTCGCTGACCCCTCCCTACTCATCATGCTCCTGATCGGCACCGTCGCCGGTCTGGTCATGGGCCTCATCCCAGGACTCGGCGGCACGGGCGCCGTCGCGATCCTCCTGCCCATCACCTTCGGCATGGAACCGCCCCAGGCACTGGCGCTGCTGATTGGTGCCCTGGCCGTCGTGCACACCTCGGACACTGTCTCCGCAGTTTTGCTCGGCGCGCCGGGCTCCGCCTCGGCCAGCGTCACCATGCTCGACGGATACTCCATGGCGAAAAAGGGCCAGGCGGCCAGAGCCCTGACCCTTGCCTTCCTGTCGTCGATGGCCGGCGGCATCATCGGTGCCATTGGTCTGACCCTCGCCATTCCGCTGGCCCGGCCCCTGGTGCTCTCCTTCGCCAGCCCTGAGCTGTTCATGCTGACCGTCCTCGGCGTCGCCCTCGCTGCCGTTCTGTCCCGCGGCAACATCATCAAGGGCGTTTCCGCCGGCCTGCTGGGCCTCGTCCTCGGAATGGTCGGCACATCACCGACAACCGCTGAGGAACGCTTCACCTTCGGCAGCCTCTTCCTGGGCGACGGCCTTTCCCTCGTCGCCGTCGCCCTGGGCATCTTCGGCCTGGCCGAAATCGCCTCCCGGGCCAGCCAGCGACGCGGCCAAAAACAGACCATCACCCTCGGCGGCGGCTGGGGCCAGGGCATCCGAGAATGGCTGACGCACTGGACCCACGTCATCCGGGGTGCGCTCATCGGCATCTGGGCCGGAGTCCTGCCCGGCGTCGGCGCCACCGCCGGAACGTGGCTGGCCTACGGCCAGGCCGTCGCCACCGCCAAGGACAAGCGCCAGTTCGGCAAGGGTGACCCCCGGGGAATTGTTGGCCCCGAAAGCGCGAACAACTCCGTGGAGGCCGGCGACCTGATCCCCACCCTGCTCTTCGGCATCCCGGGAGGCGTGCCCTCCGCGATGCTCCTGGGCCTACTCCTGACGTACGGCATCCAGCCGGGCCCGTCGATCATCACCGAACACCTCGACCTGATGTACCTGATCGTGTGGTCCTTCGCGATTGCCTCCATCCTCGGCGCGCTGTTGTGCTTCCTCAGCGTCAAGCAGCTCGCCAAGCTTACGAAGGTACCCTTTGCAGTGCTGGCTGCCGGCCTGGTGGCCGTTATGCTCCTGGGCTCCTTCCAGGAAGGCGGCCAGCTGGGCGACCTCTGGATCATGATCATTCTGGGCGTCTTCGGATGGCTGCTGAAGTCGACCGGATTCCCCCGGGCACCGTTCCTGATCGGCTTCGTGCTGGCAATCCCGCTGGAGCGCTACTACTTCCTCACGGACAGCCTCTATGACGGCCTGGACTGGATGGCACGCCCCGGCGTGCTGGTGTTCCTCGCCATCCTGATCCTCCCGATCCTCTGGGCCGGCATCAAGTTCATCCGCGCCCGGAGGCACACCAACACCGATGACGGGCACCGCGACGAACAGCCTGAGGACGACGAAGCGCAGCTGAAAAACACGACGTGGTCCCTTACTGCAGCCGCGATCTTCGTAGTTGCCTTCGCCGCCGCCCTGATCGCATCGGCGTCGTTCTCCCCGGAGGCCCGGCTGGTTCCCCAACTGGTGGGGACAGGAGGGCTGGTGTTCTCCGGGATCCTGCTCTTCACGGAGATCAAGGCCCGGCTCCGGACGAAAACCGTCCGGGCAGGCTGGACGATGGACGCCAAGTTCGCCCTGAAAACGTTCCTGTGGATGACCGGGTTCCTGGCCCTGACAGCAGCATTCGGGTATCTGATCGCCGTAACGATCTTCATCCCGGCGTTCCTGCTGATCGTGGCGCGGGCACGGCTCAAGGTCGCCATCATCTACACACTGGTCCTCTACGCCGCGCTTTTGGCGCTGCCGTCCCTCCTGCCGATCGATCTTCCGCAGGGTTGGCTCAACACCCTCGTCTAATAAACGGCCACCCATCAATAGCTATTGGAGAAGCACCACTATGACCATTCTCGTTGCCTACGCAGCCGCTCCCGAAGGCAGGGAGGCCCTGACGGAAGGAATCAAAGAAGCCCACCTCAGAAAATCCGACC
>JBKKDK010000219.1:0-3728 GCA_046708245.1 Arthrobacter sp. | reverse complement strand
CGTACGGAGTCGTCGGCAGCGGCCGAGGTGGAGACGAGCCAGCGGCCGTGCCGGAGCGGCCGTCGCGGGACTGCCGCCAGGCGGGATAAAACGCGGAGTTCTCGGGGTCGACAACAGCCAGTCCGGTGTCGTGCCGGTGGTAGCGCAGGTACCGGCCGATTGTGGCGCTGGTGCCTCCGGTTCCGGCGCCCACGACGATCCAGCGCGGGATCGGGTGCTCTTCGAGTGCCAGCTGGCCGAAGATCGACTCGGCAATGTTGTTGTTCCCCCGCCAGTCCGTGGCCCGTTCGGCGTAGGTGAACTGGTCCATGTAGTGGCCGTTGCTCTTCCTGGCCAGCTCCGCGGCGGCGTCGTAGACCTCCGAGGCGTGGTCCACCAGCAGGCAGGAACCGCCGAACTGTTCGATGAGGGCGATCTTCTCCCGGCTGGTGGTCCGGGTCATGACGGCGATGAACGGCAGGCCCAACAGCTGCGCAAAGTAGGCTTCCGAGACAGCCGTGCTGCCGCTGGACGCTTCCACGATGGTGGTTCCTTCGGTGATCCAGCCGTTGACCAGCCCGAAGAGGAACAGGGAGCGGGCCAGCCGGTGCTTCAGGCTGCCGGTACGGTGCGTGGACTCGTCCTTGAGGTACAGCTGCACGCCCCAGTGTTCCGGGAGCGGGACGGAATAGAGGTGGGTGTCGGCGGAGCGGTTGTTTTCGGCGTTGATTCTGCGGACGGCTTCGTCGGCCCAGGTCCGGTCCTGTTTGCGCTCTCTGATCACTGCTCCAGCCTACCCGTGGCGACCATGGGGCAACGCTGGCCCGGCTCGATAGAGTGGGCGGATGCAGACCCTCATGGACGTAGATTCGCTGAAGGGCCGGCTGGAATCCGGCCGCCGCACCGTACTCCTGGACGTGCGATGGGCGCTGGGCGACCCGCACGGCCGGGACCATTACCTGGCGGGGCACCTTCCCGGCGCCGTCTTCGTGGACCTTGCCACTGAATTGGCAGGACCCCCGGACCCGGCCCGCGGCCGCCACCCGCTGCCTCCGCTGGAGCAGTTCCAGGTCTCGGTCCGTGCGTGGGGTGTGCGCGGCGGCGACGTCGTCGTCGCCTATGACGACAGCGGCAACATGGCTGCGGCCCGGCTCTGGTGGATGCTGCGCAACGCCGGCCTCACCGACGTCTACCTGCTCGACGGCGGACTCGCCGCCTGGCGCGCGGCCGGATACGACGTCGAAGGCGGCGAACGGCAGGCGGAGCCCGGGGACGTTGTGCTGGCCGACGGCGCCATGCCCGCGATCGACGCCGGCCGGGCAGCCTCCTGGGGGCGGAAGGGCGTGCTGCTCGACGCCCGGGCAGGGGAGCGGTACCGCGGCGAATTCGAACCCATTGACCCCCGTGCCGGACACATCCCGGGAGCGGTGAGCGCCCCCACTGGAGACAACCTGGGCGCCGACGGCCGTTTCCTGCCGGCCGATCAGCTGCGGGAGCGCTTCGCCGGCCTTGGTGTACGGCCGGACGTGCCCGCCGCGGTCTATTGCGGTTCCGGCGTCACGGCCGCCCACGAGGTCGCAGCCCTCGCCATTGCAGGGTTCCCGGCCGCGCTGTATCCCGGATCCTTCTCCGAATGGTCCAACAATGCCGCGAACGACGTCGTGACCGGCCCCGCGCCCTACGCCGAACCTGACGACGCGGGCTAGTCCCGGCGGTGCGGAACGCATCACGCGACCTGGAGGTGCCGGGCGTCTGTGGCGTCGTTGCCTGCTGTTCCGGGCAGTGGCGGTGCGGTGGAGTGGTAGGTGTGGCCGGTGGGGGTGGTGAGTGCAATGCTGTGGCGCGGCCCTGGTCGTGGAATGGCGGTCCAGCCGGGGGTTTCTTTGGTGTGGTTGCAGGCTTCGCAGAGTCCTGCGCCGTTGGCGGCGGTGGTTGGTCCGCCTTTGGCCTAGGGGATGATGTGGTCGTGGTGGCGGATCGGGGCGTCGCAGTAGGGGGTGCGGCAGGTGTCGTCCCGGGCCTGGAGGAAGCGGCGCAGTCCGGGCGGGAACAGCCGGGCGCGGGAGTCCATTGCGGTGAGCTCCCCGGTGCCGGGGGCGGTGTAGAGCCGGCGCAGCCAGACATTCATGGCGTTGTCCCCGTCGCCTTTGATGAGGTCCCGGGCCCAGCCGGCGGGGACGGTGCCGTAGCCCGGGAGCCGGGCGGGCTCGGAGTCACCCTGGAGCAGGGTCCGATCGGTCAAAACGAGCTGGATCTCGATCCCGGTGTATCCGGCCGGGGTGCCGGTGAGGCGTTCGGTGAGGGCGTCGGCCATGAGCTGGCCGCGGCCCCGCGGGTCCCCGGCGTTGCGCTGGGTGTCGGCGTGCCGGGTCAGGGCGGCGTAGGCGGCGACCCCTTGAGCGACGGGGAGCAGGGCGGTGAGGTAGGTCATGGTGTCGGGCGCGGGGCGGAGGCTGACGTGCCGGTCGGCCGCGGCATGGCTGGCCCGTTCGGTGACGGTGCGCGGGTCCCGGCGGTACGCTGCTGCCCGGGCTGCGGCCGTAATGGCGCGGTCGCCGGCACCGTCGAAGGTTCCGGTGTCGGGCGCGAGTTCGGCGTCGACGGCGGCCCGGTCCGCTGCGGACAGGCACGCGGTTTCGCGGACCAGCAAGGTGGCCCGCCATTCGTTCAGCTGCCCGGTCTCCAGAGCGGCAAGGGTATGCGGCATTTCGGCGACGAGGGCTTTGGCGAGGCCGAGGAGCCGGCCGCCCTTCGCAGGGGATTCGCGCCGGGCCAGGGCGATCTGTGCCGCGACGCCGGCGCCGAGGTCCGCGGCGGGCATCCCGGCGTCGGCCTGTTCACGCCGTTGGAGCAGATCAAAGGCGACGGCCAGACGTGCCTGACGGGCCGCCAGGGCAGACTTTCGGTCCTCCAGGCTCCGGATTTCAGCAATCAGAACCGCACCGTCCAGCTCGGGTAGGTCGCCGTACAGCATCATGCCTGCATCGTCCATGGCTCAAGTGTCCCGGAGGGCTATGACATTAGTGATGGCCACCAGAAGCCGGCCAACCGCCTCCCACCTACGGCATGCTTCATTCTGCCCTGCTCTGCTCTCGGGCAAAGTAGCCACCTCCAGCGCGCGGGCGCACAGCGCTATCACGCTGCGGAGTTCGGCTTCCGGTCCCTGATTCCCTTCCATGAACCAACTCTCCCAGCGACCCCTGACAAAAAAGCACGGCGACGACGGGCCCCAGGAACTAGGCTGGAGCGGTGACCCGCCTGATTCTCGCCTCCCAGTCCCCCGCCCGCACCAAGCTGCTCAGCTACGCCGGCATCCGGCACGAGGTCCTCGTCTCGGATGTGGACGAGGACGCCGTCCAGGCCCGCTACGGCGTGACCGATCCGCATGACACCGCCCTGTTGCTGGCCCGGGCCAAGGCCGAGGCCGTGGCGTCGCTGCCAGAGGCGGACGGCGCCCTGGTGCTCGGCTGCGATTCGGTCTTTGAGTTCGACGGCGAGGCGCACGGCAAGCCGTACACGGCCGAAGTCGCCCGGGAACGGATGCTCCGGATGAGCGGAAGCATGGGCGTGCTGCACACCGGCCACTGGCTCGTCGACTGTCGCGACACCGATGCCCCCACCGCCGACGGCGGGACCGCGGGCTCCGGCGCGACCATCGGCTCCGTCACCTCCGCCGAGGTGCACTTTATGGAGATGAGCACCGCGGAAATCGATGCCTATATCGCCACCGGCGAACCGCTGCAGTGCGC
>JBKKDK010000218.1:0-2937 GCA_046708245.1 Arthrobacter sp. | reverse complement strand
GCGCCCCGCCACCCGTATTCCCCGCGGCGGGGTGCACGACGCCGGTGAACACCGCCGTCGTGCACCCCAGCCCGATGACGGTCAGGGCCAGCGCGGTCCAGCCGAGCGACTGGAACACCAGGCCGCCGGCCCAGCCGATGATGCTGGACCCGAGGTAGTACGCGAGGTTGTAGAGCGAGGCGGCCTGGGCGCGGCCGGTGGTGGCGATCACCCCGGTCCAGCCGGCGCCGATGCTGTGCGCCGCGAAGAACCCGCCGGTGAAGATCAGCAGCCCCAGCAGGATCAGCGGGAGCAGCTGCGTGAGGGTCAGCGCCAGGCCGCACACCATGAGGGCCGTGCCCGCGATCAGGACGTTGCGCCGGCCGAACCGGAGGGTCAGGCCCGCGGACCACCGGGCCGAGACCGTCCCGGAGAGATAGGCCAGGAAGATGAGGCTGATGGCGGTGGCGGGCAGGCTGAAGGGTTCGCCCGAAAGCCGGAAGCCAAGGTAGTTGTAGACGGCCACGAACCCGCCCATCAGCAGGAACGCCTGGACGTAGAGGGCCAGCAGCCGGGGGTTGCGGCCGTGGCCGGCGAGCGTCCGGACCGCGCCGCGGAAGCCGCTCCCCGCCGCGGCCGTGAAACCCCGCGCCTGCGGCACTAGGACCAGGAACAGCACGGCGGCGATCGTGGCAAGCACCGACACGGCCAGCGCGGCGGCCCGCCAGCCCCACAGCTCGCCCACCGGGCCGGCCACGAGGCGCCCGGCCAGGCCGCCCAGAGTGGTGCCGGCGACGTAGCTGCCGGCGGCGAGGGCGGCGTGGGCCTTGTTGACCTCCTCGTTGAGGTAGGCGATGGCGATCGCCGGGATCCCGCCGAGCGCCATCCCCTCCAGCATCCGCAGGCCCAGGAGCACCGGGAAGCTCGAGGCCAGCGGCACCAGGAGCCCCAGCACCGTGGCGGCAGAGATGCCCCACGTCATGGCGCGCACCCGGCCGATCCGGTCGGCCAGGAAGGACCAAGGAAGCACGGTCACCGCGAGTCCCACGGTGGCCAGCGAGATGGTCAGCGCTGCCTTGGCGGCCGTCACCTGGAGGTCCGACGCGAGGATGGGCAGGACCGCCTGGGTGGAATACAGCTGGGCAAAGGTCGCGACGCCGGCAAACGCCAGCCCCGCGAGGATTTTCCCGTAGGCCGGCGAGCCCTTCGCGTGCCCGGGCCAGGGCTGCGCCGCGGCGGGGACGGCTTCCGGGGCCGCCGGCTGCGGCGGGTCGGTGGCGGCGGAACCGGCGTGCGGGCGAAATCGGAGCATCTGCCAAGCGTAGGCCGCCCCAAGACATGCTTCCAATGCATGATTCTCATAGAATCAATGCCAATGTCGGAACAATGCGGCGGAACAATCGGAGGACGGCCCAATGGATGTGGAGCAGAAACAACTGGTGCAGCTTCTCCCGCTGCTGCCGCTGCTGGCGGAGCTGGGCCGGACGGAGCACGTCACCGCGGCGGCCGAACTGCTGGGAGTGCCGCAGTCGACGGTCAGCCGGGGGATTGCGCGGGCCAGCGCCATCGTCGGCACCGATCTGGTAATCCGCGACGGCCGCGGAGTCCGGCTGACCCCCGCAGCCAAGGCCCTTATGCCGCACATCGAGGCCGCGCTGGGCGAGTTCCAGGCCGGCTTGGACCTTGTCCGGCATGAGTCCGAGGTGGTGCGCGGCCGGATCGCGGTGACGTTCCAGCACACCTTCGGCGAGGCCATGCTGCCGCTGCTGATCAGCGCCTTCCGCAGCAGGCACCCGCAGACGGCGTTTGAACTCAGCCAGGGCGCCCGGGACGGCTGTTTGGCCGAGCTCGCGGCGGGGGACGCGGATGTGGCCCTCACGGCACCGGTCGCGGCGCCGGGCCGGACCATCGAGTCAGCCGCGCTGTACCGGGAGCCGCTGCGCCTTGTAGTGCACCACCGGCACCCGCTGGCCAAGCGGCGGCGCGCCCGGCTCGAAGAGATCCGGCAGGACCCGTTTGTGGCCATGGGGCCCGGTTACGGGATGCGCTCGCTGACCGACGCGCTGTTCCGGGAGGCAGGCTTCCGGCCAAGGATCGCCTTCGAAAGCCAGGACTCGCACACCGCCCGGGGACTCGTCTCGGCGGGCCTGGGCGTGAGCATCCTTCCGCCCGGCGGACTGGCCCCCGGACGGCACCCGGCGGAATCCGGCGACCTGGGCTGGGTGGAGCTCGCCCTGGATTCCCGCCTGGCGTTCCGGGAGATCGGCCTGGCGTGGCGTCTGCGCCGGGGCGGGACGGACACCGAACCGGACCCGGTACGGCTGTTCCGCGAGCTCGTGCTCAGCGAGGGACCGGCCCTCCTGGCAGGCTTCGTGCGGGAACGCTCCGGCACCTGAGCCCTGGTTCCTGCCGCCGTCCTGCCGCGTCCTGCCGCGTCCTGCCGCGAGGTCGCCGGAAGCTCCCGAATTCGCCGGAAACTTACGGCGACCTGGCACGTCTCCGGCGATTTCGGCGCGCGTTGCCGCGCGTTGCCGTCAGCGGCCGGCCAGCCCGGCCAGGATGTCCGCGACAGGGCCAGACTTCGCCTGCTGCCACCCGGTGCCGGCCCAGAGGTTCAGCCGCTCGGGATCCCCTGCGGCCGCCGCAGCCGCACGCAGCGGGGCCGTGAGGTGATGGACGGCCGGATAGACCTCCGGGGCCTCGGAGTGGTCGCGGACAAACTCATTCACCAGGGCACGGGCTTTGCGGCCGGTAAAAGCGTGCGTGAGCCGGGTCTGCGTGAAGCGCGGGCTGGCGAGGGCATCCTTGTACAGCTGCCGGGCGCCGCTCTCGTCCGAGCGGAGCAACGCGGTGCCCAGCTGGGCGGCCGCCGCACCCGCGGCCAGCACGGCGTCCAGCCCGTCCGTGTCCATGATGCTGCCGGCCGCGACAAGGGGCACTCCGACGGCGGTCCGCACC
>JBKKDK010000217.1:0-4528 GCA_046708245.1 Arthrobacter sp. | reverse complement strand
AAACGGGCGGGACCTGCAGTCAACCGACTGCCGGTCCGGCCCTTTTGAATCCTGGTGCGAAGCTGTCCGCGACGCTACTCGGTAACGCCGACGAGGCATTCCTTCAAGTTTGTCGCTTCTGCCGAGTTAAGCTCGACGACGAGCCGTCCCCCACCTTCGAGCGGAACCCGCATAATGAGGCTTCGTCCCTCTTTGGTTACCTCCATAGGGCCGTCGCCGGTGCGTGGTTTCATAGCCGCCATAAGGAATATCCCCTCCATTAGTCCAGTGACATACCAGCCCGGCCGGGCTGCGTCCGCTTAGTCAATCAAGCTGCCCGGCGGCCGTGATAGGAGCATCAGGGCCATGTACTCAGTTTGCTTCTTGTCCTTGCTTACCACCTATTATCGCGTAACTTAGCGCGGGTAGCTAATCGTTGGACTTTCCGCTCCGCCGCGCAGATCCGGGCCGGCGCGGCAAAAAGGTGCTTTGCGTCACGGCGGATAGTCCCCGCCGCCGGGCAACGGCGCCCACGCCCACAGCCACACGATCCAGACGATCTGCAGCAGCACGAACATGAGCACCACGGTGCCGCGGTAGGCCCGCGAGCGGGAGACCAGCGCGGCGCTGAGGGCCAGCGGGAAGAGCGGCAGCAGCATCCGGAACGTGCTGGTCTGGGGGTGCAGGAAGACCAGCAGGTACCCCATGTAGCAGCAGCACCAGAGCCGCAGCTCGGTGCCCAGCATGGCCACGGGCCGGGACAGCATAAACAGGGTGAAGAGCGCCACGAAGACGAACGGCGCCAGGACTCCCAGCACAGGGCCGAAGAGCTGGATGCCGGTGTCGAACCAGGGTTTGAAGGGCACCAGGTCATGGCCGCGCCACACGGTTTCGGTCTTGGTATAGGCCCGGATGTCCCCGGTGACCGCCCACGCGATCGCGGGCCACAGCAGGGCCCCGATCCCGCTGACCACGGTCAGGCCGGCGAGGGACCACAGCCCGGACCCGGTGGGGGCCGCCGCGCCGCCGGCAACGCCCCCCGCACGGCGCTGCCACACGCGGTACAGGAGCAGGAGCCCCGCCATCGCCGCGAACGGCACACCGGTGGGACGCGAGAGGCACATCAGCAGGACCACGGGCATCGCCCACAGGTAACGGCGCTGCACCACAAACAGCAGCGCCGTAGCGAGCAGAAGGAGGTTCAGCGATTCCGCGTACGGCACCTGCAGCACCGGGGACACCGGAAACGTGGAGAAGAACACCGCTCCCCACAGCGCCGTGGTGTGGGTGGCCCGGTGCCTGAACAGGCAGTAAACCACCAGCGCTGCGCCCAGGCCGCACACCATGGCGATCAGCGTCAGGGCGAAGGCAGGGTGCATCCCGGTGAGCCCCGCGACGACCCTTCCCAGCATCGGAAACAAGGCGTAAAACGCCCACGCGTTCTCCTGGACGTTGCCGGCCGCGTCCGTCGGCAGGATGTCCGGGTAGCCGTTCTGCAGGGCTTCGCCGTACCAGCGGGCATCCCAGATGTTGACGAACCACCAGTAGTCCGGTTTGGGCGGAAACCAGGGATTCACGCCCTGGTGCAGGGCGGCCGCCATGAAAATCCAGGCGCTGACCAGCCGGGCGGCAAGGTAGAGCCCGCCCACCTGAACCCACCACGGCCAGCGGGAGGCGCGGGTACCCGCGGAAGCGAGGCGGGACCACAGGGCAGCGGTTGGGCCCGCCGGCGCTGCCGCCTTGGCGTGCGTCTGCGCACCGTCCTGCAGGCCCGTCGGATCGTTGTCCGCCGGCCCGCTGTCCACTGGTTTGTTCAACGGCACGGTCACCGGCCCTGCTCCGCTGCCGGGCGCAGGCGTTCGAGTTCCGCCCCGAGGTCCGCAATCCTCCGGTCCTTGGCGGCCATCTGGTCCCGGAGTTCGTCCAGCACCTGGTCCACCTGGTCCATCCGGTAGCCGCGCAGGCCGATGGCGAAGCGGAGGTGGTCGACGTCGGACGGGCCGGCGTCCTCGGGCAGGAGCACGGGCGGCAGGGAGGCCACCGGCTCGTCGAAGCCGTCGTTGAAGGGCTGCGCGTCTCCCCGGCCGCGGCCCCGGCGGAAGACTTTCGACGCGGCACCGGTGCCCAGCAGGACGGCGATGCCGGTCAGCACGATCGCCAGGAAAATCAGGAAGAAACTCACCCCTCCATCGTGCCAGACGCGCGGCAGGCGGGTTGGTCAGGCCCGCGTGTTGCTGCTGCTGTTGTTGCCGGTGCCGTTGCTGTTGTTGCCGTTGCTACGGCTGCTGCCGCCAGGGTTCCCCGGCACAGTGCCGTTGGGGTTCCGGTGGCGGGCCGCCCCTTCCACCACGAGCTCCACCGCGACGGCGGGATCGTCCACCAGCTGGATCAGGTCCAGGTCCTCTTCTGACACCATGCCCTCAGCAACCAGCGTGTCTTTGACCCATTCGACCATCGGGCTCCAGAACGCGGTCCCCACGAGCACGATCGGGAAGGAAGTCACCTTGCGGGTCTGGACGAGGACCATTGCCTCGAAGAGTTCATCGAGGGTGCCGAGGCCGCCGGGGAGCACGATGAATCCCTGGGCGTACTTGACGAACATGGTCTTGCGGGCGAAGAAGTAGCGGAAGTTGATGCCCAGGTCCACCCACTGGTTCATGCCCTGCTCGAAGGGCAGCTCGATGCCAAGACCCACCGAAACGCCGTTGCCCTGGACAGCGCCTTTGTTGGCGGCCTCCATGGACCCGGGGCCACCGCCGGTGATTACGGCGAGCCCGGCCTCGGCGAGCTTCCGGCCCACTTCGACGGCGAGCTCGTAGTTGGGGCTGCCCGGCACTGTCCGAGCGGAGCCGAAGACGCTCACTGCGGGGCCAAGATCGGCGAGCGCGCCGAACCCTTCCACGAACTCGCTCTGGATCCTCAGCACGCGCCACGGGTCGGTGTGCACGAACTGTCCCGGGCCCTTGGTGTCCAGCAGGGTTTGATCGGACATCGTGGTGACCCTGGCCTGCTTGCGCCGCAATTCCAGCGGGCCCTTGTGGCGGATTCCGTTGACCCCTGGCGCGTCGCGCTTTTCGGGCGCCGGCTTTCCGCTGGGGTCCTGGCCTTGGCTGCGCTTCGGATCGGTACTCATGCCCACAGGGTAGCGCGGAAAACCTTGGGTTCCCTTACACCCGGTCCGCCGCCGCCCGACGGCGCTTCCGGGCGCGGAAGCCGCCAGCGGGCACTCTGACCTGCAGGTATCTCTTGAATCACGATCTGTAGGAAGTCGGAGTGATTGCGGTCATATGCCGCGATTGTTCGCTAGATTCTTCTTATGACTACTCAAGTGCCCGGCGATGCCCTCGTCTCCCTGAATGCCGTAAACAAGCATTACGGTCAGTTGCACGTCCTGAAGGACATCAACATGCACGTCCGCAAGGGCGAGGTTGTTGTTGTCATCGGACCGTCGGGCTCCGGGAAATCGACGCTTTGCCGCGCCATCAACCGGCTCGAGACCATTGACGACGGCGTGATCCAGATCGACGGCAAAGTCCTGCCCGAAGAAGGCAAGGAACTCGCCAAGCTGAGGGCCGACGTCGGAATGGTCTTCCAGTCTTTCAATCTGTTCGCGCACAAGACGATTCTTGAGAACGTCACTCTCGGCCCCATCAAGGTCAAGGGCATGTCGAAGGCCGAGGCGGACAGGGAGGCCATGGCCCTGCTTGAGCGGGTGGGTGTGGGCCACCAGGCCCCCAAGCTTCCCGCCCAGCTCTCCGGCGGCCAGCAGCAGCGTGTTGCCATTGCCCGCGCCCTGGCCATGAAGCCGAAGGTCATGCTCTTCGATGAACCCACGTCCGCCCTGGACCCGGAGATGATCAACGAAGTCCTGGACGTCATGATCCAGCTGGCCAAGGAAGGCATGACCATGATCGTGGTCACCCACGAGATGGGCTTCGCCCGCAAGGCCGCGGACCGTGTGGTGTTCATGGCCGACGGCCAGATCGTGGAGGACGCGAAGCCCGAGGAGTTCTTCACCAACCCCCAGAGCAGCCGCGCCAAGGACTTCCTGTCCAAGCTCCTGACCCACTGACCTGACAACCTCAGAGTTCGCACCCAGGCCGTCACCGGCGGCCGCCCAATGAAAGGAATGTCATGAAGGCATTTTTGACCCGGAGGAAATCCCTCCTGGTAGCAGCATCCGCAGCCCTGGCGCTGTCCCTGAGCGCATGTGGCGGCAGCGGTACCACCACCAGCAACCCGACCGTCGCCGAGAAGCCCACGTTCGCTGCCGGAACCACCATGGCGAAACTCTCCTCCGCAGGGACCATCAAGATCGGCACCAAGTATGACCAGCCGCTGTTCGGCCAGGTGGGCCTGGACGGCAAGCCGGTCGGCTTCGACGTCGAGATGGGCAAGCTCATCGCCGCCAAGCTCGGAATTGCCGCCGACAAGATCGAATGGTCCGAGACCGTTTCGGCCAACCGCGAACCGTTCATTGAGCAGGGCAAGGTTGACCTTGTCATCGCCACGTACACCATCAACGACAAGCGCAAGCAGGTTGTCAGCT